>DUMS01000007.1 GCA_012839745.1 Tissierellia bacterium | reverse complement strand
TTTCATGATTTTTCTCTTGTCGTTATTTCTAACTCGTTATTTAAAAAGCAAAATTATATCTCGAAGGTGACATTTTCATAGAATAAAATCATGATTTTTTAGGTGACATTTTCACAGGTTATTGACATACTTAGTAGTTTCTATTTATTAGTCCATTTGTCAGGTTTTTCAAAAATTTCACTTTGCTTTCATCATAATAATCCAATATTTCTACGGCTTTATTGCTTAAACTTTTTATTTCTTCCTTTGCTTCTTCTATATCATTAAAAGTCAGGTATGTAACTTTATTTATCTCTTTATCCTTATCTATGTCTAACAAATCATCCCTTATCTGATAAGCTAATCCTAAATATAACCCGAAATTCCTCATCCTTTCTACATCCTCATCACTTCCTCCGCCCAATATGGCGCCTGATACCGTTGATGCCTGAATTAAAGCTGATGTCTTGCATTCATACATAAACCTTAATTTATTATTATCCATATTTATCTCATTTGATAACAGGTCAACAACCTGTCCGCCTATCATTCCAAATACCCCCGAGTAGTTGGATATTTCCCTTATAGCCCATATATTTCTTCTATAATCTTCAATTGTTATTGAATTTTTTAATGCAAAATCAGACATAGTTTCAAAAGCATAGTTTAAAAGCCCATCACCGGATAATATTGCAATAGCTTCACCATAGACCTTATGATTGGTCAATCTTCCTCTCCTGAAATCATCGTCATCCATAGCTGGCAAATCATCATGAATTAAAGAATATGTATGAATCATCTCTATTGCTAACGCATATGGCATAAATCGCAAATAGTCATCATCAAATATCTGGAAAGTCTTTAACATAAGAATCGGCCTTATTCTTTTGCCTCCAGCAAGAAGGCTGTATTTCATTGATTCAAATATTCTGTCCTGATATCCTGTTTTGCCCTTAAATATATTATTTAATTCATTATCAATAATATCCTTCAAATATTTTATCTCTTCATCATATTGCATTTATCATACCTCCACAGAAAAATCTTCTTCCTCTAAAATGCCATTATCATTTTTAAGCAGTATCTTTACTTCGCCTTCCATGCTGCTTAATATCTTATTACAATAATTATATAAGGCTATACCCCTTTTGAACTTTTCCATAGAGTCTTTCAATGACAAGTTGTCATTTTCCAATTCCTCTACAATTTTCTCCAATTCTTCAACGGCATCTTCATAAGACATATCCTCAATTTTCATTTACAAACTCCCCTTTTTTTATATTGACTACTTTTACTTTAATAATACCATCCTTAATAATAATATTAAGTTCTTTTTCAACACCAACAGAATCTACGGAAGTGATTATATTTCCATCCAGGTCCATTACAATTCCATAACCTCTTTCTACAGATGATACAGGATTCAAGTAACTAAGAGCTCTATAAATATTTTCAATCCTAGTTCTATTGGATTTCATTCTGTTATCCATGGATAATAAGAGCCTTCTATATAGATTATCCTGCTTGCTTTTCATATCTTTTATTTTATTTAATGGGCTGTAATACATCAGCCTATTAAATAGAAGGTCAATATTGGATATGTTATCATTTATTTTATAGTTTATTGATCTTACCAATCTGCTTAATTTTTCATCTAGCTTTTCCAAAAGCTCATCTGTTTCAGGGGTTACCATTTCAGCTGCAGCAGATGGAGTTGGAGCTCTTAAATCTGCTACAAAATCTGCAATTGTAAAATCAGTTTCATGGCCAACAGCAGATACCACAGGCTTTTTCATACTATGTATCAGCCTTGCTAGTTTTTCATCATTAAAGCAGAAAAGCTCCTCTAAGGAACCTCCTCCCCTTCCTACTATTATCAGGTCTACATCATCTCTATTATCAAGATATCTAAGTCCCTCACATATGGAATCCACAGCATAAATGCCTTGTACTAATGCTGGATATATCAATATATTAACTCCTGGATATCTCCTCTTTGCTATAGTAATAATATCCTTAACTGCTGCTCCCACAGCAGATGTTACCACACCAATTTTCCTGGGGAAAAAGGGCAATTGTTTTTTGTATTTAGGGTCAAATAATCCTTCACTTTCAAGCTTCAATTTTAACTTTTCAAAAGCATCATATAACTCCCCTATACCGCTTTTTTCAATAGATGTAGCATAAAGCTGATAACTCCCTTCCTTTTCATAAAGGGATATATAGCCTGATACAACAACCTTGTCTCCATCTTTAATATTTTGCATCAGATTTTGACTATAGCTTCTGAACATGACGCAGTTTATCTTAGCCTTATGGTCCTTTAAGGTAAAATAAATATGTCCACTGTAATGATGCTTGTAATTGGAAATCTCTCCTTCAACTTTCAGATTTGATAATATCATATCCCCAGAAAACAATCTCTTTATATATTGGTTTACTTCGCTTACCTTTAATGGTTTATACGCCATCTTACCACCTACTGGTTGTTTTTACTTTTCCTAAATATGCTATACCAACAGCATTATCCGTACATAATCTTATATCCGGAAAATAGGCTGAAATGTTTTCATCCACAAGTTTTTTCATTAAGTTTTCCCTAATAATCCTATTTGCAGATACTCCACCTGTAATTAAAATATCGTTACAATTGTAAATTTTGCTGCCTTTTATGATTATTTCCAGTAAATAACTGCTAATTGTATTAAAAAGTGTATTTAAAACATCCTCAATGCTGTATGAATTGCTATGTATAAGGTTTTTAAAGTAGTTTTCCATCCCTGATAAATTGAACCATGTATTGTCCTTTATACTTAACGGTATTTTCATATTTAATGGTTTCCCATCCTGTGATAGGCTATCCATTTCCCTGCCACATGGAAACATTAATCCCATTTCTACCCCGATTCTGTCTATAAGCTGGCCTACGCTGATATCCAGAGTACCTCCAATTATTTCAATACTAAAACCATAACTAAGGTTTTTTACCACAAGCAATTCAGTGGTACCTCCTGAAATATGCAAACTCATAAACCTTTTTGAGTATTTTAACTCATTATATATTATTCCAGCACCAATATGCCCTTCCTGATGGCTGAACTCGCAATAATCAGCTTTTAATAATCTGGATATAATAACAGCCTGTCCTTTACCAACGTTAAAAACAGGCATATAGGATTCCTCAATATTCCTTGGTTTGTGGCTACAGGAAACACTGCATATTTTGCTTACATCAATAGATGTTGCTGCTTTATCAATTAATTCTGGCAAATTGTTAACATGCTGAAAAACTGCTTCCTGCTGCCTTAAGCCTTTTTTCCCCTTTCCTACCTCTAATATCTTCCTTAAGTCCAGTACTACATTATTTGCTTCATCTATAACAGCTATTGAAGTGGTATAGTTGGATGTATCTATCCCCATATAATACCTATTGTTCATTTTCATGTATACTCCTTATAAAACCTCCCAACACTCCATTGATAAACCTTGAAGATTCCTCTGTGCTGTACTTTTTGGCTATTTCTATAGCTTCATTTATAGATACCTCTAAGGGAATGTCATCTCTGTAAAGTATCTCATATATGGCAATTCTTAGAGTACAAAGGTCTACCTTGGCAAGCCTATGTATATTCCATTTCTCAGTATGCTCCTTTATATTTTTATCCAGCTCATGCAATTTATCCACAATAGTATTTATAGCATCCTCAATATACTCCTTTTCACTTTGGCTAAAGCTATTATTTTCAAAGAATAGTTCCTTAATCCTATCAGAGTAATCTGAGTTCATTTCCATTTGGTACAATAATTTCATCGTAGCTTCTCTTGCTCTTTTTCTTCCCATTTATTTCCTCCCCTGTAATAATAGTTATCGCATATTTAATATATCAAAATCTTTTTTTAATATCAATTATCCTGTTCATTAATGAATCAATTACATCTTCACCTCTGTCTATCTTTTTGCCAATAATATATCCACTGGTACTTAATATCAATATAAGCAGAGTTTTAAAGAACCCAATAGTAAGAATGAGTATGGCAGATAACAATCCTACTAGTGTTCCAATAGTTTTCCCAGTATTTGTTTTTATATATCTAAGAACATCATATAATATATCCTTTAACAATTATAACACCTCATCTATTTAATATTTCTCATAGGTGTGGATACATTTGTTATTATAACTTTTGTTTCCATAACATTTATTCCTGCACAGCTTTCTATATGTTCCTTTATTTTCTTCTGCAAAGTGTTGCTAATTTCAGTAATATTTATATCAGGGTTTACTTCTCCCATTACACTGATGTAAAGTTGTCCCTCCAGTACATCCATTTTTACTCTAATATTATTTAAACCTGAAAACTTGCTGCACACATGCTGCACAAGTCCAGTTATGGCCTCATTGGATATTTTTATTTCACCAAAATCCGTCATTTTGTTTATATAATTAATATTGCTGCCTTTGTTTCTCCTTATGCTGTTATAGAATATAAATAAACCTATGAAAAATGCTATTAATCCTAATAGGGAATAAGAAAAGTTTCCTTTCATGGATTCTATTAGGTAAGATATATTTTCAGCTGATAAAAAATAGAATTGCTTAAAGGGCAGAAGAATGAGAACTACAGAAATTCCTAGAAATATCAGAGATAAAATAAATAGCGAGAATCTGGTACTTATATTCATATTTATTCCTCCTAAAAACTCAAAATAACCCTCTGTTTCCAGAGGGTATGTATATTATTTTACTCGCGGTTCATCTTCTACAACAGGTTCTTTTTTGGGAATATTGACTCCCTGCACATTTACATTCACCTCAACAACCCTTAAACCTGTCATAGTTTCTACTTTGTTTTTCACATTTTCCTGAACGTTTCTAGCTACATCAGATATTTTCATTCCATATTCAACGATTATAAACAAATCTATAGCAGCTTCCTTTTCGCCTACCTCAACCTTAACGCCTTTTGATAAATTCTTCATACCAAACATTTCAGTAATATCACGAGTAATTCCTCCACTCATGCCTGCAACCCCGTCTACTTCAGTTGCAGCTAAACCTGCTATAACAGAAACTACATCATTTGCAATTTTTACAGTGCCATACTTGTTTTTTTCTTCTCCTGTATTTTCTGTCACATTTGACACCTCCTATTTCTGTATACCTTTAAAGCTATTATATCAAAGCTATAAATTTTTTACAAACACTTCTAATTTTTTTTCATAATATTTACATCTGAAGCATCTAAATCAGTTTCACTTAACACTATTTCAAGTATTTTTACTACATCCTGCTCTGTAAGCTCTTCTTTTCCTACTACAACCTTTGCCTCATCAACTGTTAGAAACACTAAAGCTTCTTCAAATCCCTTCGCTTTTATCAAACCCTCTATTGTTAATTCCTTCTCAGATAATTCGCCTATCTCCATTATCTTTCTCTGGGCTTCAGTCACCATTTCCTGACTTGAGTTTTCATTGTTAACTATATCATTTAATCGATCTATTAATCCAGCCCTTAATTTATCCCTTGCCAGTCTCTGCTCAATGAAATAATTCTTTGAAACTAAGCTTTCTTTATTGCTTATGGTTTCAGAAATATCCGCTTCAGTTTCAATGATCATATCATCTAGTGTCTTGCCAGATTCCGAATCCAATATTTCAATATCGTCTGTATCCTCACCTTCTGATATAGTTGGAACAAGTCTTCCAAACTCTGATTGAGCCTGTTTAGCCAATTCCTCTTCCTCATAATTCTGATAATCGCTTGAAACCCTTGCAGATGCCTGCTTAGTCAGGTTATGATTAATATATCCTGTTATTACCAGCAGAATCACTAAAACAGCTATTATGGCAGGTTTTTTAATTGTAAACATATTATCCCCCTCCTATTTACCAGAATATACTTCAACCCTATTTCCAGGTATTCCCAATGCCGTTTTAACTGCTTCATATAGCATTTCCTTTACAGATAAATCATCTGCTCCTTCTGCAATCACTATTACACCCCTTATAGTAGGCTTTATT
This sequence comes from Tissierellia bacterium, assembly GCA_012839745.1. Classification (GTDB taxonomy): domain Bacteria; phylum Bacillota; class Clostridia; order Tissierellales; family Tepidimicrobiaceae; genus DUMS01. The sequence goes on along the minus strand of DUMS01000007.1, from coordinate 122,714 downwards.
TCCTTTAACACAATTGGTGAACCTTCATCTCCTGTAACCACTTGAATAGTCATATCTTCCCTTATGATTTCCCTGGTTCCTCCCTGTGAGTCCGTTTCCTTGGTATTTTCATTGTTCTTTGTAGTATTAAATGCAGGAACCACCTCTTCTGTTTCTTCAAGTGTTATCATTACTTTAACCTCACCCACCCCTTTAAGGCGGCTAAGTATATCCTCAAGTTTTCTCTCTAAAACCGTAGTGTAATCATTTGGCATATTATTATATGACTCATCATTTACGCTTTTAATAATATTGGCTTCCTTATTTCTTCCACTTCCCATAATATCTGCAAGTATGAACACCATAACGCCTATTATGAGCAGTACTAATATGTTTCTGACAAATTCACCATTGTTGTTATTTTTCAGATACTCTTTTATTCTATTTATTATTTTTTCCACTATGTTCACCTTCCCCCATAGTATTTAAATAAACTGTTATTTTGTCTTTAGATACATTATATTTGTCGTTTAATATGCCCATTATTTGCTCTATGTCCTGTAATAGGTTATCTTTTGCTTTTTCAGCTGATTTCTCAATTGTGATTTCCTCTATATTAACAACATTTATTGATTTATCCTCGTTAATACTCTCATTTTTTTTCTCCTTTAGCACAATCTCAACATGCTGAATACTTCCAAAATTAGCTTCATCCTCATAGATTGAAACATCCAATCTGGAAACATCATGATGCATCAGTTCTCCAATTGCCTCTAAAATATCCTTCTTAATTTTACTCACATATAGATTCTTTATCTGCTTTTCCTGAGTTTGCAGTATTTCATTATTATAAACCTCCCTGGTTTCAATTCCCTTCACAATGTTCTTAAAAATATCCTTTTCAATATTGTAATTGCTATCAATTATATTAACAAATGGTGTAATAATCACTATGATTATGAGAAACCCCATGAACATATTTATATATTTTTTTAGATTTCCGTTGGGAATGGCAATTTCTATTATTGATATAAGAACAAAAATTATTGCAATGGATTTTACCCAATCCTTTAAAAACACTATAATATCCATTACCATCACCTACCTGAACATCAACGCTGAATTACCTGCTTCAACTATTACTGTTATTGTGATAAAAAACATTGTAGCAACCGTAATGATACCTACCAGGATCATAATCAGGTCCTTAGATACTTCCTCAAAACAATCTGTAATATTATCTGCTACTATAGGCTGAACTAAAGCTGAAATCAGCTTGTAAACAAATATAAGAACCAGTATTTTTACTGCAGGGAAAAGTATTATCAGGAATAAAGCTATTAATCCAATCATTCCTATGCCATTTTTCAATATTGCAGAACCACCTACTACTGTTTCTACTGCATCGGATAAAAATTTACCGATAATAGGTATAAAGTTATCTACTGCAAATTTAGCAGTTCTTATAGTAATTCCATCTACATTGGAACCTATACCATAGATTGTAATAATAGCAACAAAAATTGTAAAAGCTCCTCCAAGAATGAATGCCACTACCTGCCGCAACAATTCAGAAAGTTTTGAAAACTGAGCTTTCTGAGAAATATTGCTTATTACGCCTACTATGAAAGTGAACAGTATAAGTGGGAACACCACGCTTTTAATCAAATTGCCAATTATATTCACAGTCCCTATAACTACAGGATGGAAAAGAAGCCTTGTACCTGCTCCGCTTACTGCAGTAAGCAATACCAATAGTATTGGTAATAATACCTCCATAAAACCCACCATTCTTATTACTGTATCCCTTGCTAACCCTATGGCCATCATAAAGCTGTTTATTATCATCATGGACAATATAATATAGCAGGCATAATGTCCCAGTTTAGCAATGCTGTCCTCTTCAAAGCTTGTTTGAAGATTTGTGAGTATTGAACAGCCAATTGTCACAACAAGTATTTGCGATATAAGGGATAGATTGTCTATTACTTCATCCAGCATTGTTTTTAGTACTTCTTTTGTCACGCTTTTAATATCTAATGAAGCTTCCCCCCTTAAAATAGACAGAATATATTCCTTAATGGATATACTGGAAATGTATTTTTCATTCCCCCTTTTCAAATCCTCCAGCACAAGCTCTAGTTCCCTTATATTTAAACTATCCAGCTGTTCTCTCATGAAGCTATCCAACATATCTGCATCCTCAACTATTTTGAAATTATCTACTTGAGCATAAGCACATTTATAATGTATAAAAATAAAAATTAATAAAAATATAATTATCTTTCTGTTTATTGCCATCCTCATCCACCTTTTAAGGAAGTACTTTCATAATTAAATCCAGCAAGGCTAATATAATTGGCATTGCCAAAACCATCATTATAACCTTTCCGCCTAGCTCAATTTTTGATGCTATTGCATTTTCACCAGCATCTCTTGATATTTGAGCTCCAAACTCAACTATATATGCAATTCCAATAATCTTTAATATAGTAGAAAAATAAGTAAATTCCATATTAACATTTCTCGCTAGGCTACTTAATGTTTCAATTACATATCTCATCTTATCAATAACCATTGAAAATATAATCATGCCTGTAATTGCACTAACAAGGAGCGCAAATTCAGCCTTGTTTGATTGGCGCAATAATATTATTAATATTGTCGATATTATTCCAATACCTACAATTTGCACTATATCCATAACATCCCATCCCGTCAATACAGTTGAAAAATAGATCGTATGCTATCGAAGAGCCTGGAAATCAGGCTTATAACCATTCCAAACACAATTACTACTCCAACTAAAGTAATAATGTATGAAAACTCCTTTTTATCTGCTTTATCCAGGATTATATTAAGTATTCCTAATAATATACCTATACTAGCTATTTTGAATATCAAGCTAATATCCATATGTTCACTCCTCTATAAAAGTATTAAAACAATGGCAATTCCCATTAAAATGCCCAGATTTTTGTACATCTTCTCATTTTTATCCATTTCCATCTTTGCATCTTCCTGCAATAGCTTAATCTGGTTTAATACTATCCTGAAATTTTTTTCCTGATCCTCCCTGTCTGAGGAACCTAATATTCTGCCAAGGGATAAAAACAGCTCAATATCCTCATCCTTAAAGCTTAACTCATCCTTAACTGTATCTGCAACGCTTAAAAAGCTGTTAAACACATCCCCTTCCCTACTTCCCAACAGGTGAGATTTTATCCTTTCAAATATAAACGACACTTTTTTGTTTCCCTTAGTATAAACATTTGATAAAGCGTCTGGCAGCGGATATGCTCCGTATACTATTTCAGTTTCAAGTATTTTTATGCATTGTTCCAGAAAGCATAGGTTTTCAAACCGCTTGGAAAATCTGTTTCCATAATTGAATCCGAGTATTGCAGACGAAAATATTATCAAAAATCCTCCTATTAATTTAAGAAAAATCACTTAATCACCCCTTCTTCATATAGGTGTAAATGTATCTCCATCTATGATGCTTTTTATAGTACCAACCCCTTGTGAATTATCCAAGAATACATATCTTTTGAATATTCTGTCATTAACCAGAATATTTAAGCTTCTCCTGGATAGAAGGTCATCAATAGAGTTTCCATGAACAGTTGCAATTATCTTAACTCCTGCTTTAAGTATTTCATGTATTGCTTCAACATCCTGTATGTTTCCAATTTCATCCATAGCTATGATTTCTGGAGACATTGACCTTAATAGCATCATAGTTCCATCCTTTTTATTGCATCCATCCAATACATCTGTTCTTGGGCCTATATTATGCTGGGGAATACCATTATACATTCCTGCTATTTCTGACCTCTCATCTATTACTCCTATTTTAAAGCCCTTCCCCTGCAACAGGTCTATACCGCTGCTTAAATTCCTTATTAAATCCCTCAATATTGTTGTTTTGCCACATTGAGGGGGTGAAATAATCAGCGTGTTGTATATTGAATCAGGGAAATCCACTATGTACTTAACCAATTTATTTGATATTCCTAACTTTTCCCGGGCTATCCTGATGTTCAATGAAGATATATTCTTTATTTTGTCTATTCCATTGGCACCATATAGAACCTTTCCTCCTATGCCCACTCTATGCCCCCCTTTTAGGGTTATGAATCCATTCCTTATTTCTTCTTCAAATGCATATACTGAGTAATTGCTTATTAATTGAAAAGTCTTCATTATATCATTTCTTTCAACCATCACCCCTTTTTCCTTTTCATTTGTAATCATTCCTTCCCTGGTAACAAAATAGTCTCTATTCATGCAATATATATTAAGTGGTGCTCCACTTCTTAACCTTATCTCTTCAATATTGGCCTTATATGTTGCTGGTATTTTTTTTAGGATATTGCTTAATTCTAAACTAATATATTCCAGAACATTCTCATATATTCCTATATCCTTTTTTCCCATAACCTGTCCCTCCTTTATATATAAATATGAACAAGCCAAAATAATATGCAAAAAAAAACTTAAAACCAAAATGGTTTTAAGTTTAATATACTTATTATTTATTTTTCATCCTTTTCTAAATCTTCCTCATAGTCCATATCTTCGTACTCATCATAGTCGTCGTAATCATCATAGTCATCATAATCTTCATCGTATTCATCTTCATCATCGTAATCATATAACTCATCTTCAACATCAGTTAAATCTTCATCGATGTAGTCCACATAGCGTTCAAGATCTTCATAATCCTCTGCCAGCTCGTTTATTGCATCTGCAAAGTCTTCCAAGACATCAACTATATGTAGTAACAGTTTCCCTTCATTTGAATTTTCATCGATCTTTAGACCCTCAGCCAGTCCTTTTATGTAGGATACTTTTTTATATAGGTATTCCATTATTATCCCTCCTTTTTAATATATTTTTATTATATCCTAAACTCTGGATAAATACTCACCAGTTCTTGTATCAATCTTTATTTTATCTCCTTCATTTACAAACAATGGAACGTTAATAACGAGGCCAGTTTCCATTGTAGCAGGCTTTGTTGCACCTGTAGCTGTATCTCCCTTTACACCTGGTTCAGTATGAGTTACAACTAGTTCCACAAAGTTAGGAGGAACAACCTGGAATGGTTTGCCTTGATAGAATCGTATTATAGCAGTATCATTCTCCTTTATATACAATATAGCATCTTCAACCTGATCTTTTTCCAATGGTAATTGCTCGTATGTTTCATTGTCCATAAAGTAATATAGATGTCCATCGTTATATAGATATTGCATTTCCTTTGTTTCTATCCTTGCTTCTGGAAATCTGTCAGTTGGGTTAAATGTAGTCTCCCTTATGGCTCCTGTCATAACATTCTTAATCTTTGCTCTTACAAAGGCAGCTCCTTTACCTGGCTTAACATGCTGAAAATCTATTATCTGATATACCTCTCCATCCATTTCAAAAGTATTACCTTTTCTAAAATCACCTGCTGATATCATTTTTCAACCTCCTCAATATTATTATTTATAATAGTCAATATTTCCTGGACAGGCAGATAAACACTTACTTATAACCTAGATATTCACCATTTACATACACAAGAGCATTTACGGTTTTATAAACTCAGGTTGTGAAATATTAGATAAATGGACTCATATTTGCTATTTAATTATATCAAGCCTTAAAGTCAACTACAAGAGGAAAGAGACTTAAATATAGAAATAATTTCATCCCCTACCAGGTTAAAGGGTTTTTCATCAACATCTATAATATAATCTGCACTGGATAAGTACTTATTCTTTCTGCTTATGTACAAATTCCTGATTGTTTCATGTAAATTCTGGGCATTCTTCAAAAGAGGCCTGCGGTCATCAGTACATAAGCCTGATAATAAATTCTTTAGTAATGTATCCACCTTAGCAGAAAGGAAAAACAAGACTCCCTTTTCCTTAAGAAGTTGGATATTATTACTGTTTAGTATAATTCCCCCGCCTGTTGCTATAACCTTTCTTTCAAGTAAATATATTCTTTTTATCAAATCTGATTCAAGGAATCTGAAAAACTCTTCTCCATGTTCCTCAAATATTCTGTCAATAGTTTTGCCTGTAGATTCAATTATCATATCATCAGTATCTATAAACTCCATATTCAACTTTTGCCCAATATACTTTCCCACTGTAGATTTTCCAGCTCCGCTCATTCCAATTAAGACTATATTCTTTTTTAAAAATTCTTCATTCATGATGCAGTTTTTCTCCTCATATTTAATTACTCTTTATGTTTCTAATCTTTAAATCTATAAATTTAGGCAGATATATTCCATATTTTCTTATTTTAGAAAAATCATACTGCAAATGCAACCTTTCATTTTCAATGTTTTCTTCCCCTTTATACAACACTACTCCATTAACATTCATATTAGCTGATGGAATTATATTTATGCTGCCATTTACAATTAATATCCCATTTAATTCAAAATCGTTACATATGACCAAATCACCTTCAATATATATTATGCCTTCCAATTTATAATTTCCTGAAGGATTTAAATCTACAATTAATACTTCAGGTGTTAAAATGTTTTTCCTAATAATCAGAAATACCTTATCAGTTGTAAAATTCTCTATTCTAACCGGGTGTTCTATTTCATTCCTATAGCATTCAATACTATAAGCATTGGAATCCTTTATTAGCCTTATTTTCTCATAATCTTTCAAATCAGTTCCATATATGCCACTATCAAGTTCTTGTATTTCCACATTGCTCTTAAGAAAACTCATATAATCGTTAAACATATTTCGATTCTCATCGCTTAATAACTCGTCAGATACAAGTGGATTTCCTAATTCAAAAAGATCATTTACTACAGTAATCTTGGATATTACCTCTCTGGTAATATTTTTGAAAGTGCTTTTTATTTTTACCTCCAGTATTATTCTTCCATCATAGTCATGATATATACTTGCTGAAACTACATTATTCGTATCGCCTTCAAAAAGGTCCTCTACATCAAGAAATATATTGATACCTTTTATTATTTTGATATATATGTCCTTTACAAACTGTTTAATACTAGGCATAATACTGTTTAAATACTCATTTTTATTCAATATGGTATAAACTTTTCCTTCGGAAAAATAGTAGGATTGTATGCTATTTACAGTAGAGGTTACTATCATAAATTCCAAGGTATACATATGCATCAAATATAGAGAAGAAACCATTATGATAGACATTATAGCCAATACCATAATAGTAATAAAGCCATCACTTTTTTTCACAATTAGACCTCCAAGGCATTAATATTCCACTGGGCATCTTGCACCTATTATAGATTGAAACTCATACTCTCTGGCTAAATCATCGCATAAAATAAAATTTAAATATACAGTCTTAGTTTCAAAATCAATATATGTATCTCGAATTGATGCCACATATTCTGCCACTGTGTTAAAACCACCAAAAGAGCTGGCCCTGGGTAATGTTTCATTTGTCCTGTTGGCTGCTATCCTGACTAACTTATTATCCTCTCTATAAAAAGTAACATAATTATATTTGTATCCCCTTGGGTCATCAGGGTCAAACCTGAATATAACAAAACCTATATTATCTTCATATTTTTCATCCAAATCCGGTATTTTTTTTGATGAAAATATCTTGTCTGCACTTTTTATCTCCTTTTTTATATATTCTATGGCATGTCTGCCATGTAATAATATCTCATCCTCATTTTGCCCTCTTTTATACACCCTAATTGTAAAGTTCATCATTGAAAACATTGCCAGTACTATAATAGACCCTATTGCAATATACAGTATTAATTCCATAAGTATAAATCCTCTATTCCTCATAATCCTTAGATGGAATAATGGAGCGCAAAATGATATCTTCAATTTTCCCTCCTTCCTTAACAGATGATAATTCTAAATGTATTTCCCATAGCTTATCATTGAGGCTGCATTTGCAGATTCTAAGCCTGTAATCGCAAGATTCATCATTTAAAGGCAAATCTACAACAGTATTTTCATTTGTTGCTAATACCCTTATCAGCTCACATAAAGATATATCAAATATATAATCGTTATTTTCATGTTTTGGATCATAATTCAAAATCCTTTCCATTGCTGATTCAGCAAGGAAAATCATCTCAGCCTTTATTCTGGCCAATCTCATATTGTCTATTGAAGTGCTTATTAAAGGCAGGCATGTAACAGCTATTATGCCTATAAGAAATAGTCCCATTATAATTTCAACAAACAGGAATCCATTTCTACCAAGCATAATACCACCCATGGTTTTCTAATCAATCTTAACATTTACCCTTCCTGTTACAGGAGTAATGGTTATCTCAATGTACTTCCCTTTCCTGTTTTTCAATTTTATGGTTCCAGCTGTTAATGGTACGCCAGAATAATTAAAAGTAACCTCATTTTGCGGAAAATTCGTGCTTACTAATTTAATGCCATATGCAAATTTTTTCTCCTTTACAGTGTTTTTGCCCAGGTTGTTATAATTAATGACAGTGTAAGAATTCTTGCTTGGGTTAATAACTACAGTATATAGCCTTGATTCTACTATTGCCCTGTTCCTTGCATATTCAATATCCTTCTTGAATTCCCTCAGTTCGCTTTTTTCCTTAAAATCCAATGCTATACTGCTGTTCAGAATGGCAATCATCAATATAAAAGAAATTATACATATTACAAGTATCACTTCTATAAATGTAAGGCCTTTAATATCCACACATTCTAGAATTAATACCTCCATTCATTTATGATATAGAGCATATATATAGCTTCAGCCCTTGTCATATTGTTATCCTTGCTGTAGTAGCTCTTGCATTTGTACTGCTTTTCATAAAGCATTTTAGCTGAAACATTATACCATTGAAAACTGTCTGAATTGAATATTTTCCTCATTACGCTCTCAACTTCCCTGTAGGTTATAGGAGCATTTATAATATTAGAATAGGTGTTTTCTATATATCCCTTATCCAGTGCGTATTGCATCACATCCTTAATAGATGGATTACTGGAATCAATCCATTTGTATACTCTATTTAATATTAATAAAAATTCTCCCCAAGTAATCTCTTTATCTGGTCTGAATGTTCTGTCAGAATATCCTGATACAATGCCCCTCCTTTGATAAGCTATAATTTCATCTTTAGCCCAATGGCTTCTTACATCAAGTAATACTTCATAATTCTTATCTACAAATACTCCATAGGTGCTTCCATTTTCCTTAATGGAATCAGGTTTTACAAAAGCCTTGATGTATCCATCTTCAATTATAGAAGGTATGTAAATCCACTTATCCTCTATTTTCTTGTATATACCTCCATTGTTACCTCCATAGTACTCAAATACTAACTCAATATGCTTCTCATTGTCTAATTCCCCAGATTTATTTATAATGCTTACTTTATAGATTTCAGAAGCTTTTATTAATCCATTGAAAGGGGTATCTATCTGAGCCTCAAGCTTTACTGTTACAGGATTGTAATAGGTTCCTTTATCCACCTTTAGTGTAAAGCCACCGTCAGCTGATTTTATCTCCCCTCCTGATAAAGGAATTGTTTCAATTACAGACTTATTGGCAACAAATTGACTATATAGCCTTTCAAATTCATCATTATAGCCCTGGTATAACCCCTCAATAAATCCGCTTATAAAGCTGTTTCTGTAAGCTGTATTCTGCAAAATCAAATTGTAATCCCTAATGATCTCAGAAGTTGAAGGATAATGCCTTCTCCAGTCATTCTCCATATTTTTGCTGAAATCTTCTGTTGCTAAGAACTGCCCCTGTTCTAATCCTGATTCCTTACCGTTCGCATATCCATTTTCATATGGTTTTTTATTGTCTTCAGTTTTTGCGTTGTAGTATGATTCGTTGTAGCTTTCTTCATAGGCTTCCTTAAAACCTGAAATGAATCCTTCCCTATAGTTTTTATCAACATCATCCAGGGAGTAGTCGGCCTCTATTTTTTTGTCTGATGGCATATTTCTTTTATAATTATTGTTTAATCCATTAAGAAAATCCTTTATGCCATTCATCTCTCCAAGAAGACTTCCAAAGTATTCTCCATCGGCTAGTCCACCATCATAGGATATCTTAAAAGAGTTGAAATTTACCCTTATATACCCTTCTCTATATCCCTTTTCAAAGCTTTCCTTAAAGGTTTTAAGAAAAGATATTCTGTCTTCATAGGATAAATTTCCCAATTTATAATTTACTATTATAGTATTATCTGAAGGGAGTGCAGACCTTGGGTTGTATTTTTTACCATCTTCACAATCCCTGATTCCGTATATTTCTCCTAAGGTAAATCCCAGCACATCTGCGTATTCAACAGGTTCAACTGCAATAGGTGCGCTGTCACTCTTTTTATAGGTCTTTTCAAACCCTTCGTAGTAACCTTCAATAAAATAATTCCTGTGTACCGAATCCTTATTGCTGAAATACATTTCATAGATGGCAATAACTTCATTTAGAGTTGGTATATGGTCATATACCAATCCATGGTTGTAGCCAATTATCGCTCCAATTTCCCTGGCTTGTTCATATTCTCTTTCAATAGCGCTTCCCAAAACCACTTGGGGCAAAATCAAAAGAAATGCCAATACAATTACCAGATACCTTAAATATTTCATGCTCTACTCCTCCTGCCTTGGAATAACCAGAATTCTTCCCGGTTGAATGTTATCTGACGTAATCTCATTGTACTGCTTAATTAAGCCTTTCTTTTCTTTAGTACCATAGTACTTCATGCTTATATCGTCCAGTGTTTCCCCTTGTTTAACCATATGGAACAGGAAAGACTGGCCTGAATTGTTGCTATCTACAGGATAATTGGCTTCAAGCTTATCAAATAGCAGCACTCCAAAATCATCCCTGTAATTTGTAAGCTCCAGATACAGCTTGTCTATTTTCAAAGGATACAGAGAAACATCCAAAGGTGGAACTGTTTCAACATAATTCCAGCCTATCCATGATATTCCTTCAGAAATGGGGAGATAATACTCCTCATTATTCTGACCTATTAACTTTAATCCTATTGTGGATGGCGAATATCCATAGGAATATATCCACAATCCAATGGAAGATGGAGGATATTTAATAGAAGTCTTCCTGTCTGACAAGTCTATATATGCCCTGTTTTCATCCTCAATAGCCAAAATGCTGTATTCTAGCCTGACAGAATTTCTGTTTGACTTGCTTGTTGCTGATCTAAATACATTCCCCTGTACATATCTATTGGAAGGTATGAAATCAAAATTTCCTTCTTCAAAATCCTCCAGAATCTCCCTATAATAATTATCTGTTATTCCTTCTTCAAACTCCCCAATTGGCTCTGTAATATCTTCTTTTATCTCCTTTTCAATTATATCATCCATATCTGCTTCATACTCATCAAAAGGCAGGAATGGGTCTTCCTTAAATTCATCAACAGCCTCTGGAATACTTATAGTACCTTTAGAATCATCTCTGCCGTCCATGCTGTAAAAGCTTAAGGATAAAGTGCCTGCCAGTTCATCACCTGTGCTATCCATAATCAAGCTGGTTACAATGATCTTTTTTGGGTAGGATGAGATGCCCTTTAATACCCTTAATACCCCCTCATAAGTACCCCTATAAGGTATGTCAACATCCATTCTCACAAAGGACATATCCCCTATTTGCTCTTCCTGCTTGTCATAGAAAACCATATCCTCAGCTACAAATCCATCATCCCTTGTCATTTCCTCTAGAAGGCTTATAAGTTGAGATTGGCTTAATGAAGCAAAAAATCTGCTTTCAAGGTTTTCCTTTTTGTCTCGCAGTTTGCTTAATCTTTCTTCGATATCCTTTTCACTGCCAATAATTGAATCTATTTGGGATATTCTGGTCTCCAATGCTGATTTCTGTTCATTTAAGCTCTGTAGTTTATTGAGTTGGGGATTGATAATGAATGTATAGACTGCATAAATAACTATTACAAGCAGCAGAATTATAAGCAAATTCTTTTCCCTTTTTGTCAATCTACCCTTAATTTTCGGGCTCTTCAATAGCTGTACCTTCTCCATCTGTCATCACTTCCTTTAAGCTCAAATCCAATATAAAGCTGTAATATTGTTCCTCTTTAGATATTGATGAAACAAATACTCCCTTAATTGGTTCAAAGGATTCAAGATTCTCAACAAACTGAGCTATTAAAATCTGGTCCTTTGCCTTCCCCACTACACTGACCTTATCAGTGTAAAGGTTTAAAGAAGTAAGAAATACATCCTTTTGCATGCTTGAAGTAATCATTTCAAGTATGCTGGCGTCAATTGTAGCATTTTCCCTGATAAATCTGTCCTGGACTTCTGTTTGCTTTATGCTTTCCTTTAGGGAATCCAATTCGCTGTTCTTTTTATTTATTTCATCAATCTTGCTAATTACCCTTTCATCCTCTATTACTTTGTTCAAAGTAGAAATCTCCTTTGACAGTTTGGTAATTCTAAACTGATTAAAAGCACAATATATCATTACAATAATAAGCAAAGAAAATCCAATGATATAAAAAATAACCTGCTTATCTATATTAATTTTTTTCTTTACAACATATGAATCAAAAAAATTTAAGTCTTTCATAGCTACACTCCTGATGTTCTAATGATTGTACCTATTGAGTTTGCATAATCGGAAAATTTACCTTTAAAATCAACATTGTCGAGGGTTTCTATGGATATGGCAGGCATGTTGAACATATTTGAAAGCATGTTGTCCAATCCCTTTATATTTGAAACTCCTCCGGTAATTAGAATCAGATTTATGGAATTGTCAGGCCTTCTGGACAAATAGTATCTGAATACCAATTCTATTTTTTCGGTAAGGAGTATTATGGAAGTCTTGATAATGTTTGAAATGCCATGACTTTCATCATCCTCATCTATTCTGTTGATATTCTCTATTTTTCGTTTCCTATCCTCTATTTCATCAACGGTAAACTCATTAAAATTCAATATGCTTTGGTCTATATAGCTTCCTCCAATTTCAATTATCCTTGAAACCAGTATGTTTCCATTTTTAATGATGGATATTTTAGTGCTGTCATATCCTATATCTATATTGGCAAAGGTTATATCCTCTGTGGGATAAGCATTGTTTATTAAACTATTATACTTTATTAACTTTGCTATGGAGTTTGGCTGGTAGTCCATAACCACTGGATTAAGGTTTAGATTTTTTAAAAGGTCTAAGTAATCCTCCACCATGTCCTTTGGTATGGCAATAATCAGTAAGTTTATCTTTTCCAAATTGTCCTCATAAAACGTTTCCAGTATTTTATACTGGATTACATAATTATCCATGCTTACTGGTATATAATCCTCAATCTGAAACCTTAAAAAGCTTTCTATATCATCTTCATCAACCTTTGGAATTGTTATCTCACGAGTGAGAATTTTTGAGCTGTTTATTGTGATATATACATCTTTTGTTCTAATTTTCCTTTTCTTAAACTCTTCGCTTATGACATAATGCAATAAATCCTTGTCCAAAATGCTGCCATCCTTAAGTACACCTAATGGTGTTTTGATGGTGAAGAATTTATTTATAACGATTCCTTTTTTATTCTCCTTGCCTTCTACTACCTTTATGCTATAAGCACCAATATCCAAGGCTATAACCTTCTGCCTGCCTTTAAAGCTTAAGCCCAATGTCAATCAACTCCTTCGTAGGTGCTATTCTAGTATGCTGTTAACAGGTACTTTAATTTACTTCAAAATATAAATTTGTTGCCTTAAATGTATACTCTTTCCCGGATTTTTATTATGATTCGACTCCATAATGCTAAATCTGGTGCAAAGTAGGTTGGATAACAGGTATTTATATATAACAGGTGAAAGGACTCGTGTTATGATGAGTAATAAAGAAGAGATATCAGGATATTTCCCTTAGAGTTATTCATAATCTCACCCCAAAACTTTATATAGGTACCAATAAATAATTTCATATCCCCAAAACAATGAAATCAAAAACCCAATAATTAAAAATGGACCAAATGCAATTGGATCCTTTCTTTTCTTTATTTTAAATATCAATAAAAATATTGAAATAATGCCGCCCAGCATAAAGGACAGGAACATGTTCAAAAGTATTCGTGGCATGCCTAGTATAAATCCAAATGCTCCTATAAGCTTAATGTCTCCTCCTCCCATACCTCCCTTGGAAAGGATGAATATCAATATAAAGAACACAGCTCCTACAGCCAGTCCACCTAAGTAATTTAGGATGCTCAATGGTTCATTTAATATAAAATAGCTTACAATCTTAAATACAATATCCCATAAAAATACAACCAAAACTAAGCTATTCGGTATTATCTGATGGTCAATATCTATAAAAAATATGACTATAAGAACGCTTACTATTTGAGAATAATAGAAGAAATCAATACCTAACCCAAAATTGTAATACAAAAACAAATAAATAATTCCATTTAATAATTCAACAGCAGGGTATCTTGGGGAGATTCTCTCCCCGCAATACCTGCACCTTCCCTTTAAGAATACAAAACTTAATACAGGTAACAAATCAAACCATTTTAAAGGAGTGCTACACTTTGGGCAGTGGGACCCTGGAAATGCAATGCTTTTGTTTTGTGGTATTCTATATATGCACACATTTAGAAAGGAACCGATGATACAGCCAAATAGGAATATGAATAGTGCCATATGTAGCCTCCTTATGTAATGATTAAGAATTAAAATGAGAAAATATTATTTATATTGAATATTAGCTCTATAGGTTTATAATTAACACTGTTTACCTTATTTATTTTGTTGTTGGTTTTTTTCTTCTATTGTAACTTTAACTTCACCATCTAGTTCTATTGTTACTATATAGGTGTAGTTTTTATTTGTAACTATTTTATTTTCATCTTCTCCTATACCAAGGTCTTTTTCTGTTAATCCATCTGGTATCTGTGGCCATTCATCAAAATAAACAGTCCATGCATATTTTGGATTATTTGAATCATTTGGATCATTTGGATCACCTTTTTCTCCTTTCCAAATAATTGTATCTTCTGTTTCAATATTTGCATTTCCTGTTTCAGTATAATACAACTTTGCGGCATTCTCTAAAGTCCTTTTATTTGCTTCATGAGCCTTTAAAGCTGCATTTTTCCTAGTTGCTGTAAACCTTGGTACAGCTATTGCTCCTATTATGCCTAGTATTGCAAGTACAGCTATCAGCTCTGCCAGTGTAAAGCCTTTGTTGTTTTTCTTTAGTTTTTTTGAAATAAATTTAAACATTCTTTCTTCCCCCTCACTTTAAATATAAATTCTATATAATATATTATACCAAATGCTTGTCCTGTTGTATACTGCATTTTTATTTTCCCTCAAATTTTTTACTATATTTCAATGGTATTAATCATATCAAACATAGGCAGTGTCATGGATATTACTATAAATCCTACTATCAAAGCCATGAATACTATCATTATAGGCTCCAGAAGGGTGGTCATCCTTTGCATTGAGTTTTCTACTTCCTCGTCGTAGTAATCGGCAGTTTTATAGAGTATATCATCCAGTGCACCTGATTCCTCCCCTATTTTTATCATGGAATCCACCATAGGAGAAAATATGTTGGTATCCTTTATAGCCTTGGATACGGGGACTCCCCTTCTTATTTTTTCTTTTGCAATATCAAGCTTTTCAGATACAATAACATTTCCCACAACCCTGTTTACAACATCCATTGACTGCAGTAGAGGTATTCCGCTTGATAATAAAGTGGAAAGGGTCCTTGTAAATCTTGAGGTTATAATCTTTATATTTACTTTTCTGATACCTGGAAGGCTTAATTTTAGCGTATCGAAAAAATGCATTCCCTTTGGTGTTTTTGCAAAATACATAATACCTGCTATTGTAAATATCAATCCCAATATAAGCAAATACCAAAAAGTACTGATAAAGTTGCTTATTGCCAACATTATTCTGGTAGGTGCAGGAAGCACAGATCCGCTAGTTTCAAACATGCTGACAAATGTAGGCATAACTACAACAATCAAGAACATAACCACTGCTATAGATACGAAACTCAGCAGAACCGGGTAGACTAATGCATTTTTAACCTTGTTTTCAATTCTATATTCCTTTTCATAGTGGATTGCCATTCTCTCCATTAGAACATCCAGGCTGCCACTTACTTCTCCTGCCTCAACCATGTTGATTAGTAATGCAGGGAATACATTTTTTTGCTTTTTCATTCCTTCTGACAGGGTCATTCCCTTCTGGACGTCTTCATATAGCACTGCTATTGCACTTTTAAGCTTTTTGTTCTCCACCTGTTTCTCCAATATATCCAAGCAGTTTACGATTCCAACTCCTGCATTAAGCATAGTATAGAACTGCCTGCAAAAAACTGATATGTCCTTTTTTGTAACCTTCTTGGAAATAATAAATTTCCTCGATTCTACATTTACATCCTCTTTTATGGCAATAGGGTGACAGTTGTTGTTCTTGAGCATCCTTACTATTTCATATTCTGACTGGGCTTCCTTATACCCTTCCAGAATCTCACCCTTATCAGTAATAGCCTTATATTTGTATAGTGTCATCTAATCACTCCTATATGACAAACCTTCTTATATATTCAAGATTAATACACTGATTTAACAGAGTATCCTTGGTAATAATCCCCTTATTGTATAGCTCCAGAAGAGAATTGTCCATGGTTTTCATTCCAAACTTTCCGCCAGTCTGTATTGAGTTCTCTATCTGATGTGTTTTTTCTTCTCTAATGAGATTTCTTATGGCAGGGGTGGCAATCATTATTTCCACTGCTGCTACCCTTCCTTCTCCATTAGCTTTAGGTATAAGCTGTTGAGATATTATAGCTTGTATTACAGATGAAAATTGAATTCTAATCTGCTGCTGCTGATAAGGTGGAAACACATCTATTATTCTGTCAATTGTTTTAGCTGTTCCTACGGTGTGAAGGGTTGATAATACCAGATGGCCTGTTTCTGCTGCAGTCAAGGCTATGCTAATGGTATCCAGATCCCTCATCTCTCCCACAAGTATAACATCCGGGTCCTGCCTTAGTGCGGCCCTAAGTGCATCTGAAAAGCTATCAGTATCCGTGCCTATTTCCCTCTGATTTACAATACTCTTATTGTGCCTGTGAAGGTACTCTATGGGATCTTCAAGGGTAATAATATGGCATTTCTTTTCCTCATTTATAAGATTTACCATGGAAGCTAATGTAGTAGACTTTCCACTGCCTGTGGGTCCTGTAACCAGTATAAGACCTCTTTTTAGTCTGGATATTTCCTTTATAATTGGGGGCAAGCCCAGCTGGTCTATAGTTGGTACCTCCAAAGGTATAACCCTTATGGACATACCATAGCTTCCTCTCTGCTTATATACATTTACCCTGAAGCGGCCTATCCCAGGCTTTGAATAAGAAGTATCAATCTGGCCTCTTTCATTAAGTTCCTTAATCTGCTTTTCATTTAGCACCTGCTTTACCAGTTCTTCGGTATCAGCTGAATACAAAACCTTGTCATTGTATCTTATAAGCTCTCCATTAATCCTCAACATAGGAGGTACGCCTACAGTAATGTGAAGATCAGATGCGTTTTTTTCAGCAGCATACTGGACCAATTCTATAATATTCATTTATATCCCCCTATCCCAGTGTAAAGTTAGCTTTTAAAATCTCATCAATGGAAGTTATGCCTTGTAATACCAAATCAACAGAATTTTCCATAAGGGTAATCATACCCGATTCAATTGCACTTATTCTTATCTCATCTACATTCCTTCCTTCATTAATAATCCTTCTCATGTTTTCATCTACAATCATTATCTCATGAATTGCCCTTCTTCCTGTATATCCGTTATTACACCTGTTGCATCCCTTTGGTTTATATAAAGTCAGACTTTCATCAGGATTTTTCCCAAGTAAAAGTTTTTCTGAATAGCTTGCTTCATAGGGAGTTTTGCAGTTATCACACAGGCTTTTTACCAGCCTCTGTGAAATAACTCCTATTACCGCTGACGACACCAGGTAAGGTTCTACTCCCATATCAATCATCCTGATAATAGAGGAAGGGCTATCGTTGGTATGGAGGGTAGATAGTACCAGGTGGCCTGTAATTGCTGCCCTGACAGCTATCTGTGCCGTTTCCGTGTCCCTTATTTCTCCTACCATTATTATATCAGGGTCCTGCCTCAGTATGGACCTTAACCCGCTGGCAAAGGTCAATCCTGCCTTAGGATTTATCTGTACCTGATTTATGCCTTCCATCTTGTATTCTACGGGGTCTTCTATGGTAATTATATTTTTTTCTATTGTGTTCAGCTCTTTAAGTATTGCATATAGGGTAGTCGTCTTCCCGCTTCCTGTAGGTCCGGCTATTAACAGCATTCCATAGGGCTGTTTCAGCAATTTTTCAAAAAGGTCCATATTCCTTTGAGTAAAGCCAAGCTCTTCCTTTGCCATTAAGAAGTTTTCCCTATCAAGCAGCCTCAATACTATTTTTTCTCCATGAACTGTAGGAATAGTCGATATTCTAATATCTATTATCTTGTTGTTTATGTTGAATTCTACCCTTCCATCCTGCGGAATTCTCTTTTCAGCAATATCCATCTTACCTATTATTTTAATTCTGGTAACCAGTGGAGAAAGTATATTCTTAGACAATCTCATTATCTCCTGCAAATCTCCGTCAATCCTAAATCTAATTCGTATATCCTCAGTATATGGCTCAATATGAATATCGCTTGCTTTCATGTCTATAGCCTGTTGAATTGTGGAGTTAATGAGCCTTACAATAGGAGCATTGCTTATTTCCAGCTGTTCCTCATTTTCTTCCTCCAAGCTTGCTGCACCATAGTTATCTTCAAATTCCTTTAATACTTTCTCAGCGGTTTCTTTTCTATAGAATTTATCAATGCTTTTTCTAATGCTGTCCCTGGAGGATATAACAGGCTGTATGTCGCAGTTTGCGTATAACTTCAAATCGTCAATAGCAAATATGTTCAATGGATCTGCCATGGCCACCAACAGGTAATTATCCTTTTTATCTATGGGGATTAAATCATATCGTCTTGCAATGTTTTCAGGCACTAAGGATATTACATTTGGATTTATTGCGTATTTATCTAAATCCACATGAGGAAAACCAAGCTGAAATTCCAGAACTTCTACTATATCAGATTCAGTTACATAACCTTCATCAACTAATATTTCGCCTAATTTCCTGTTTGATTTCTTTTGCTTTTCCAGAGCATCATAAAGCTGCTCCTCTGTAATCTTTCCATATTTTAGCAATATCTCGCCAAGCTTCAAATTTGTAGTCATCATATATTTCACCCGTTTTAGATTATTTGCACTTCTTCTTTATCAGGATTAATTCTATTATAATTATACTATTTGTACTATGTTATAGCAAGAATACTCCTCTCATGGAATTAGGATTATTACAGCTGCTTGTAAATATACTTTTTTTTGAAACTTTAGACCGCTAACCCTTCTTATTTGTAACAAAATTTTAAGAGAAACTTATCACTTATGATAAGATTATTTATGATATTAATATTCCTTCTTTATACATAAATTAAAGAAATTAGACTAAATAAAAACTAAGTTAAATGTAAAAATAATTATAGGAGGTGAGCAATTTGAAAAAAAATAGATTAATGCTTATAAGCTTAATCATTGCAGTTTTATTTGTTGCAATTGGCTGTACTGCGCAACCAGATAATTTAGATAGAACTCAGACGAGAATAGGAGTTAATGATAACAATAGAGTCTTGACAAGAAATAATAGAACCGATGTGGATTTAAATGACAACATGGGTAATATAAGGGATGACACGCTGGGAAGAGAGGATGCAATAGAGCGCAACAAGCTTAGAAACAATATAGCAAACAATAGATTAAACAACAATAATTTCAACAATAACATGGACACTGACTTGAATAACAATAGAAACAATAATGTGGCATTAGCTAGGAAAATTGCAGACAGAGTTGAAGATATTGAAGGTGTAAACAGAGCTTATGTATTGATAAGCGGAGATATGGCAATTGTTGGCGTAGATATGGATAGCAATTTAGAAGGGCAGGTAACAAATGCCTTAAAACAAAGAATTGAAAGAGCAGTTAAAAAGGTAGATAATAATATTGTCAATGTAGGAGTTACTGCAGACCCTGACTTGTTGACAAGAATTAGAAATATGTTTAAGGATATGGATGATGGAAATCCTATAGAAGGATTTGTTGATGAATTCCAGGAAATATTTAGAAGGATTACACCTGCAAGATAAATCCGGAGCATCCGGATTTATCTTCTTTATAATAAGTTTATATATCAGCTATTAAGAGCCTTATTGAGCTTGTCAATGGCTCTTTTTTCTATTCTCGAAACATAGGACCTTGATATTCCCAGCATTGAGGCTATTTCCCTCTGAGTCATGCAAACACCGTCTACAAGACCGTATCTAAGCTCCAGTATTTTCTTCTCTCTTTTTTTCAATACTTTATTTATAGCCTCATACAATTTCTTTTCCTGAAATTTCAGATGAATCTCATCTGAAATGTCCTCCTTATCAGCCCCTAATATATCTAATAATGAAATCTCATTTCCTTCCTTGTCCATTCCAATAGGTTCCTGCAAATATACTTCACCTTTTGACTTCTTACTTGCTCTTATGGTCATAAGGATTTCATTCTCTATACATCTGGCAGCATATGTTGCCAGCCTAGTGCCTTTACTAGCATCAAAGGTGGATATAGCCTTTATAAGGCCTATGGTGCCTATTGAAATCAAATCATCTGTGTCTTTTCCTGTATTGTTGTACTTCTTGACTATATGGGCAACTAATCTTAAATTTCTCTCTATAAGAATGTTTCGGGCTTTTTCACTTCCTTCAGCATATTCCTTCAATAGAAGGGTTTCTTCTTCTTTGCTTAGAGGTTTTGGAAAGGAATTTGTATTTGAAATATAGCTTGATAATATTAAAAAAGGCTCTATAAGGCATCCAACAAAAAAAATCAGCCGACTAAGCATAAAGGCACCTCCATTCCTTCATATTTAAGTATATGAATGGAGGGCTTTTTTGGTGCCAGTACTATCTGTTTATCCTATGAATTTCCTTTGCAATTTTTTCGAAAATGGGCACAGCAGACTGGGCTCCGGAAACTCCTTCCTCTACAATTACCGTAATGACATATTCAGGCTCATCTACCGGATAAAAACCGGTAAACCAGCCATGGATAGTTTCCTGTCTATTCAATATAGCTTGTGCCGACCCAGTTTTTCCAGCAGCGCCTCCTATATCATCAAGGTCCAGATTTCTGGCAGTTCCATATTCTACTACATCTATAAGGAAATCCTTGATTATCCTGCTTGTAGTAATGGATAAGACTTGCCTTTTCTCTGGCCTGTTGTAGGGTTTTATCATGGTGCCGTCCTCTGCTGTAATGCCTTCTACAATTGACATAGGCTTCATTACTCCGTCATTGGCTATAATCATCATTAAGTTGGTAATCTGAATGGGAGTTACTTCAATGCTGCCTTGGCCTATGGAAATATTGCCTATGGCAGGTCCCTTAATCTCTTCCCCTTCAGGCAGTATTCCACTGATTTCTTCCAATAACCCTATGTTTATCCTGTTTCCAAATCCAAGCCTTTTTGCCATGTCCATTATCTTTTTGCTTCCTACTTCCTTCCCCAACTGTATAAATGCAGAATTACATGATAATGAAAATGCTTCATTTATATCTATATGACCATGACCTTCTGTTTTGTTACATTTTATAACTACTTCTCCAATTTTCTCATATCCATTGCAATAAAAACTTTTATCCAGATATTCCAGGTTATCCTCCAGGGCAGCCAGAAGAACTACTGTTTTAAAAAGGGATCCAGGAGGATAACCGACCTGTATGGCCTTATTATAGAGAGTCATATCCTCCCTTTCAAGGTATTCCTCAATGCTTCTTTGATTGAAGTTGGGCCTACTGGCAAGTGCCATTATATCACCAGTTTCAACATCAGCAACTACAACTGCTCCGTTAACATTATACAGATCCATTGTTTCCTCTACTATCTTCTGTATATGATAGTCCACTGTAAGCTTCACAGCACTTGGCTCCAGTGAGCTTATGCTGTGATCTACCTGGTATTCTCCTCCCAAAAAGATATTTTGCTTATCATCAAAATCCAAATACAGCGAATTCCTTCTTTTTTGATTTACAAGTATATCATCATATACCTTTTCTATACCTGATTCCCCTCTGTTTTCGCTTTTATTTATATAGCCTATGACATGGGATAACAGGTTATTATCTGAATACCTTTCAGTCCTTTCAGTTATAAACATATTTTTGGAAATGTCTATATTTTCAACTTCTCCTTTCAAAGGTATTGCAAGTATCTCATCACTGTTTTGTGAGTAGCTAATAACATCCCAATAGTCTAAATCTGTGTTTTCAAGTATAAAATCCATTAACTCCCTATCCTTGAAAATATTCTCTCTGAATACTAGAAGAGTGTTTTTTCTGTTTACATTGGTTAAAGGAATTAAATTTCTGTCATATATAATACCCCTATTGGGATATAAGCTTATTTCCTTGGCTCTTTGCCTTAATGCTTCATATTTAAACCTATCATGATTTTTTATCTGTATCCAGAAAAGCCTTATTTCTAAGAGTGAAAAAGCTAATAAAGACAAAAATGCAAAATGCACCAGTCTCCTATGTATAGGATTTATTTCTTTTTTTTTCATAAAATCACCCCATTAACTGAATAGTATTGCCAGCCAATGGGGTAAATAATCATTTGTTCAGTATGGAATTGATTTTGGCAACTATAATATCTATTGCTACCTTATTATATCCACCTTCAGGTATTATTATATCAGCATATTTTTTACATGGCTCTACAAATTGAAGATGAGCTGGCCTAACAGTGGTCATATACTGTTCAATAACAGAATCCAATGTCCTTCCTCTTTCCTTTATATCCCTCAAAATCCTTCTTATGACCCTCACATCCGAATCTGTATCAACAAATATCTTAATATCGCAAAGATTTCGGATTTCCTCATCATATAATATCAGTATTCCTTCCAGTATGATTATCTTCTTAGGGTATACTGTCACGGTTTCTTTTTTGCGGTTGTGTATTTCAAAATCATATATTGGCTTTTCTATAGGCTTATTGTTCAATAAATCCTTCAAATGCCTTATTAACAGCTCATTGTCAAAGGCTAAAGGGTGGTCATAATTGGTCTTTTGCCTTTCTTCAAAGGTTAAATGGCTTTGGTCCTTATAGTATGAATCCTGTTCAATTATACAGACATCTTGCTGGTCATTGTGCTTTAATATTTCCTTGGATACTGTACTTTTTCCAGAGCCAGTCCCTCCTGTAATTCCTATCAGTATGGGCTTTTGCATATAATCAGTCCTTTCTGCTCTTTCTAATTATATCCCAGGGTTCCACATCCCTTTCCATTTTAATCCTTACTATCTGCTGTGGATGTGGGGCAACATCTATTTCATTTCCCTCTTCATCCAGCATAATGTTGATTTTCTGAGTGAAGAAATCCTTTCCGGGGCCGAATACCTCAACTTCATCTCCCAGATACATCCTGTTTCTCTGTTCAACAGTGGCAAATTTTGTATTAGGGTTATAATCCAGAACTAATCCTACAAAGTCATATCCTCTAATATAGGTGCTTGAAGTATAAACCTGGTCATCCTTTGTAGGTTTCCTGAAATAAAATCCGGTGGTAAAATCCCTATGGCTGGCTTTCTTTATTTCATCAAGCCATTCTGGTTTAAACCTGTAATTTTCAGGATCCTTTAGATATTCGTCTATAGCCATTCTATAGGAACGAAGGACTGTTGCAACATAGTATGAGCTTTTTACCCTTCCTTCAATTTTAAAACTCCTTATACCTGCCTTAACCATTTCGGGGATGTATTCTATCATACACAAATCCTTTGAATTGAATATATAGGTGCCTTTTTCATCTTCAAATATCGGAAAGTATTCTCCAGGCCTCTTCTCCTCCATTAAATAATACTTCCACCTGCATGCCTGTGCACAGTCCCCTCTGTTAGCATCCCTTCCAGCCATATAATTGCTTAACAGGCATCTTCCTGAATAGGATATACACATTGCTCCATGTACAAAGGTTTCAATTTCCAGGTCTTTGGGTGCTTTGTCTGTAATCTCCTTTATTTCTTCCAATGATAGCTCCCTTGCCAGCACAATCCTCTTTATTCCCTGGTTGTACCAGAACATAACTGTTTCATAGTTTGTCACGCTTGCTTGGGTACTCAAATGAATAGGAAGATCCGGTACGGTTTTTCTTATGATTGTCATAACTCCCGGGTCTGATACTATTGCCGCATCTATGCCTATGTCATATAGTTCCTTGACGTATTCTTCCAGCCCCTTAAGATCCTCATTATGAGGTATTATGTTCATGGTAACATATACCTTCCTATTTCTTTCATGGGCATACTGAATGCCCTCTTTTAATTCATCTATGCTGAAATTTTTGGATGCTTTCCTTAAGCCAAATCGTTCGCCGCCTAAATAAACAGCATCAGCGCCATAATTAATGGCCATTTTCAATTTTTCCAAATCCCCTGCTGGTGCCAATAGTTCCAGTTTGTTCATCCAATCACTCCTCTCTATATGTGATAGACACGCCATCTCCTATAGGAATAATGCTTGATTCAAATCCTTCTAAACTGCTTATATACTTCAGGAATTCCCTCAGCCTTTTTACTATGGTCTTTTTGCGCCTTATTACTAGCTTATCTGATGCTGTCATTCCTTTATAAAGCACATTATCGCAAACTATTACTCCTCCAGGATTCAACAGGTTTATGCATTTATTGAAAAAGTCAAGATACTGACCCTTTGCTGCATCCAAAAATATGAAATCATATTTTTCATCCAGGTTCATAAGTATATCCTGTGCATCTCCATGAATTACCTGAATTCTATGGCTATATTTGGCTATTTCTATATTCTTTCTTGCAATATCAACCATATCCTCTCTTCTTTCGATGGTGGTAATACTGCAATTATCCCTTGTGGATTCAGCCATGATTATGGCTGAATAGCCTATTGCTGTCCCAACTTCCAGTATTCTGTCAGGTTTTTTTATTTTCAACAGCACTTTCAGAAGCTGTGCTACTTCCCTTTCAACAATCGGTACATGGTTTACAGAGGCATATAGTTCCAAATCCTTTAATATGCCCTGATGAGAAGGGAATAAGCTTCGTATATACTCTTCTATATATTCTTCATTAATATTGGCCAATCCATCTGCCTCCTTTACAAAATTAATACGTGGTAATACCACGTATTAATTTTAGCTACTTGCTTGGGTCTGCATTTAAATGCTCTTCATAGGTTTTGGAAAATATATGGCCTCCTGATCCATCTTCTTTTGCCCTGAAATATAAATAGTCAACATCTGCAGGATTAACTGCCGCCTTAAGGGATTTTTCCCCGGGAGAGGCTATTGGTGCAGGAGGTAGTCCATTGTGAATATAAGTATTGTATACTGAATCAATTTGTGTATCCTTTTCTGTAAGCTTTTCCTTTCTTTCGCCTAGTACATACTGAACTGTAGCACAGGACTGCAAAGGCATGTTTATCTTGAGCCTGTTATGAAATACTCCGGATATTAACTCCCTTTCGTCATCTCTCTTGGCTTCCCTTTCAATAATTGATGCCAATGTTACAACTTCATTTAAGGTCATATCAACATTATCCATGTCTTCCTTTATGGAATCTTCATATACCTGCTGGAATTTAGAAAGCATTTTTTCTATTATCTGCTCTTCTGTTGAACCAATATATATTTCGTAGGTTGATGGGAACAGGTACCCTTCAAGGCTTTGTCCTTCATTAAGTTCCTGCAAAAATGGAAATCTATCTTCAAAGTTCTTCTTGTCTGATACAAGTTCCATAAACCTTTCTTTATCTATCAATCTTTCATTGGATAGCTTTTCAGCCATGTGTTTTAATTCATATCCTTCAGGAATGGTAAATCTTACTACATTTCTGTTTTGACCACCCTTTGAAAGTTCTGTTAATATATCCTCAATTGACATTGCCGTATTCAATGTATAGTATCCGGCTTTGAGATTGCTTTCAGATTTAGTCCTTTTCAGCTCTATTTTAAATATCAGTTCATCTCTTATTAAGCCATTTTCTTTCAATATTCTTGCAATTTCACCTGAGGTGCTTCCTGAAGGTATTTCAATGGAGATATTTCTAGGATTGTCAGGTTCTGTAGGAAGTATTGCCTTATTGTAATAGCTTATAACAGCACCTAAGGCAGCTAGAATTATAACCAATACCAATGCTAATCCTATCTTAATCCCTCTATATTTCCTATCCTTTTTAACGTCTTTCGCGCTAATCACATAATCTCCACCTTTTTAATAGACATTTATCTATTTTATTATACAATCTTATATATGAGATTACAAGAAAATATATTATATACTATTGCTTTTCCAAATGATTTTTCATCTTATCGTAGGCTGATAGCACAATGGTTCCAAATAATGCTACAGATGCAATTTCGCCACCGCTGATTCCCAATACTGTAATCCAGTATGGTACCTTTGTAAAGTATGATACCCAAATTGATACTATTAATCCATTTAAAATAATGGGAGGTAAAGCTGCAGCAAACTTATTTGGCATCTTACTGGTAAGGTATGCAGCAATAAGGGTAACTAAGCTTCCTCCCAGTATATCTATTAAACCAAAGGAAGAATAGGACGCCAGTATTAGATTTGACACCAGACATCCTGCAAATAACCCGGGAATTGCTGCCTGCTCAACAAAGGGAAGCAATGTCAGGCCTTCTGCAAATCTTAACTGAATAGGCCCAAATGCCAAATTGCCCATTGGTATCTGTATCAGCACTAATATGATATATATAGCTGCAATTAAGCTGGATTTCGTCAAATATTTTGTATTCATTCCATTTCACCCTCATACTAAATATTTATATCCTTATACATGTCCAAGGCTTCTCCGATTATTTTAGTAATATCTTGAACCATTTGAGAAAATCTATACTCTGCCAGAAGAAATTCGTTGATGGTTGGGTTTAACCTTAGTATATTCTCCAGGTTCCTGAGCTTTTCTATTTCCTTTTCGTCCACCTTTTGACCTGATATCTGTTTCATTTGCAGCTCTAAGGCCTGTTTTCTGAAATCCTCAACCATGTTTTTATTCTTTTCGTTGCTGTAGACTACATTCTTCTTTTCCATATAATTCTTGTATTCAGGAGAATTCATTATTGCTCTTTTTAACTGATGAGCCAAGTCATAAATATTATTCATATTCAACCCCCCAATATATTTAGAATTATAGGCAATATAACAGGCACTGAAATAGTTGAAATCACTCCAGTAACAAAAGAGATTACAGTAGTGTTTGAATCAGTGAATTTAGAGATAACAGGAAGTGAGGTATCCATAGCTGTTGCTCCACACATGGATACGCTCTCTATAAATCCTATGTGTTTAGCAACAAAAGGAATGGCTATTAGTGCAATTACCTCCCTCAATACATTGACCAAAAAAGCCAATACGCTTAATTCATTGGAATAATCAGCCAACATAATTGATGATAGCGTATACCAGCCCAGTCCGGAGCTTACAGCTGCAGCTTCACCTAAGGGAATATGAAGAACCATTCCTCCAATAATACCTCCCAATACACCTCCTATTATAACACCAAATGGGACAAATATCATTTTATAACCTAATTCTTTAATATTCTGAAAAAAATCCTTTTGCCTGCCTAAATCCATTCCTACAAAGAACAGCAGCACACACAGTCCAATATCTATAATTGTTCCTGTATACTCCAAAAACCCTGAAGGCAATATAAAATAGCCAAAGCCTATGCCTAATAGTACTGATAGTAATATATTAAAGCTCAATTTTATCTTCTCCCTTTCTGTTAAGTATTAGCTTGCTTAGTAATCTTACTATTCCAATAGTAACTATCAACGTTATAAGAGTAATAACTACCGCCATATATCCAATGGATAAAAAGGAGCTTATAACAGAATCATCCAATCCTATTCTGATACCCATTATAAACAAGAGAACATAAAGGCACACATTCTGCAGAATGTTGATCTTTCTGTATAGTCCGTCATTTATTTTGTCTTTATGTCCAATAATAAAGCCTAAAAATAGAATTAAAAAGTAAATGATAAGTCTAATGCCCATGATGTACCTCCTATATTAATTACATTATGCAAAACACCTTAAAAATCCTAACATACCTATATATGTTAGGATTTTTTAAGGTATAGGTTCACTATACTTCCATTATTATTGGCAAAATCATAGGATTTCTTTTTATCTTTTCATATAGAAAAGCTCTAAGAGAATCCTTAATGCTTGACTTTAATGTTGACCAGTCTGTTATATTTCGCTTTTCGCATTCTGATAAGGCAGTCCTAACAACATTTCTTGCCTCTTCCATTAAATCTTCAGATTCCCTTACATATACAAATCCCCTTGATATGATATCCGGTCCTGCAATTACTTTTCCTTCCTGCTTGCTCATAGTCACAACTACAACTATCAATCCGTCTTCAGACAGATGTTTCCTATCCCTTAGTACAATATTTCCTACATCTCCAACTCCTAGTCCATCAACCAATACATTTCCCGATGGTACCGACTGATTAATAACACCGGAATCCTTTGTGAACTCTATTACATTTCCATTTTCTGCTATGAATATATTTTCCTTTGGCATTCCCAATTCCATGGCAAGCTCGGCATGCCTTTTCAAATGCCTATATTCGCCATGTACCGGTATGAAAAATTTAGGCTTTAAAAGGGTATGCATAAGCTTCAGCTCTTCCTGGCATGCATGGCCAGATACATGGACATCTGCCAAGGATTCATATATTACTTTTGCCCCAACTTCTATAAGCTTGTTTATTACCTTAAAAATGGTCTTCTCATTCCCGGGTATTGGAGAAGCAGAAACAATTATTGTGTCTTCAGGTACCAGCTGAATTTTTTTGTGCTCTGAAAAAGCCATTCTGGACAGGGCAGACATGGGCTCTCCCTGACTGCCTGTTGTTATAATGACTAGTTCATTGTTCTTATACTTGTTCATATCGTTTATATCTATTAACGTTCCTTCCTTGACCTTCAGATATCCCAGCTGATAAGCCACATTTATGGTATTTAACATGCTTCTTCCCGAAACTGTAACCTTTCTTCCGTACATTTCAGCAGCATTTATTACCTGCTGAATTCTGTGAACATTTGAAGCAAATGTTGCAACAATAATTCTTTCAGGAGCTTTTAAGAATATATCATTAAACGTATCCCCTACAGTTTTTTCTGACATGGTATATCCAGGCCTATCAACATTTGTACTGTCAGCTAGCATAACCAGTACGCCTTTGCTTCCGATTTCAGCAAACTTGTGTATATCCATAATGTTTTCATTTATTGGAGTATAATCAACCTTAAAATCGCCTGTATGGACCACCATGCCAACAGGGGTATTTACAGCAATTGCAACGCTGTCCGGAATGCTATGGGTAGTTTTAATAAATTCTATTGAAAAGGAGCCTAGTTTAAGTTTATCTCCTGCATTTATTTCTTTCAAGACAACATTGCTTAGATTATGCTCCTTAAGCTTATTTTCAAGTAACCCTAGGGTAAGCTTAGTTCCATATACAGGAACATTAAGCTTTGCAAGAAAATATGGCAACCCTCCAATGTGGTCTTCATGACCGTGGGTTAAGAGTATACCTCTGATCTTGCTTTCATTTTTTACGAGATAAGTTATATCCGGTATCACAATATCTATGCCAAGCATCTCATCCTCGGGAAAAGTCATGCCACAGTCTATAACAACAATATCGTCTTTGTATTCGATAACTGTTATATTCTTTCCAATTTCTCCTAGTCCACCCAATGGAATGATTTTCAGCTTACTTGCTTTCCTCGTCACTATATCATCTCCTTTGATATTAATTTTTCCATTTATATTATTAATATGAACAACGATCTGCTGTAAAATATACCTAAAAAAATAAACCCTCCATAGGGTTCATTTTTGGCAATCTGAACAATATCCAAAAAATTTTAAATTATGGTCTAATATTCTAAAATTATATTCCTTTTCGATTTCATTCTCTAATGCCTCTAACAAATCTATTTTCACTTCCATGACTTTCCCGCAATTCAGGCATATTAAATGATGGTGATGATGATTTTCAGAAGCATAATTCAGTTCATATCTGTTATAGCCATCATCAAAGTTTACCCTATAGATTATATTTAGTTTTTCCAATAGCTGCAGCGTCCTATAAACTGTTGCTATGCCTATATCAGGATACTTCTTTTTAACAATATCATATATTTCTTCCGGATTCAAATGCTTTTCGTGGTTTTCACAAATAGCATCAAGTATTGCCTGTCTCTGTGTTGTTAACTTGTATCCTTCTTCCTTCAATAATTCCTTTACTTCTTCAATATTAATATCCATCTTTTCACCTGCTTATAATACTACATAATAGAATACTAATAATAGATATAATTGTCAAGTCTAGAATTTATTGTAATCTCTCTCGTTTAAACTCTTCATAGGTTTCCTTTACAACTTCATATTCTTTATCATATTCATCCAATGGAACCAATATGGGTTTACCATTTTCATCTATTTCAAATCTTAAAAACATCTCATTTTCCAGGTCATCTACTGGTAGTAGTACTGCATAATCTGAATCATCCAATCCAAATTTCATCACAACTTCAAATTCTACTTCATTTCCCATTTCATCCAACAATACAATTTTATCACGCATAAAATCACCTTCTTATCCTGTCTAAATAACATTGTAATATATAAGTAGCAGCCACCTTGTCTATTACTTTCTTTCTGTTTTTCCTCTTTACATCGCTTTCTATAAGCATCTTCTCTGCCTGAACAGTTGTCAGCCTTTCATCTTCTACCACTATATCCAGATTAACCCTATTCTTAAGTTTCTCTACAAAGTTCAGTACCTTCTCTCCTTGTGGACCGAGGGTGTTATTCATATTTTTGGGTATTCCTACAACTATCTTACTTATATTATACTCATTTATAATATCCCTTATAGCATCAATATCCTTGTTAATACCAGTCCTTCTAATGGTCTTTAAACTCTGTGCTGTAATCAAAAGGGGATCACTTATGGCAACTCCAATTGTCTTATCTCCTATATCTAATCCCATAATCCTTTCCATTCCATCACCTTATACTATCTTTATGCAGAATTCAGGGCAGCCTGGTGCACAATAGCTGCATAATACGCAATTTTCATTGGGAACCGCTTTTCCATCTATAAGTTCTATTCCATTGTGCTTGCATGTATTTACACAAATACCGCATCCAATACAGTAATCAGCTACAATAAGCTTTCTGTTTTTACTATTAATATTCTTCTTAAGCTCATAGGGTGCTTTTCCAGTTTCCATCATGTATATATTAAAATCTATCTCATCTTTGGATTGCATTCCAATTGCTACAGAATGAATATACGGTATATTCCTTATAAAGTTTAAGGCTTCCTCTGAGTTTTTTATCAAATGGCCTCCTCCTAAAGGCTTCATGGCATAAATACCCTTTCCCATATCATAAGCCTTTCTTATGGCCTCAAGCATTTCTTCAATACTGCCATCCTGAATCCCTATGCCTTTTATGTTTACAATTGGATGTATAACTTCTATATCATCCACCTCTATTGCACCTAGTACACCTTCTATTCTGTGGGTTGAAATACCAATTGCCCTTATTTTCCCCTGTTTTTTGGCTTCCTTGAAAAACTCAATTGCTTCCATATGGCCTTTTAAAGTATATATGCTTTCCTGTTCATGGAGCATAAAAATATCTATATATTCGGTATTAAGTTCCCTAAGTGCCAACTCAAGGCTTTTCTTGGCCATATCATAGGTATAGGCATAGCATTTTGTGGTTATTACATATTTTTCCCTATTTATATATTTCAATGCTTCCCTAATATATTTATAGTTTTCATATATTTCAGCTGTATCCAAGAAGTTAATACCTCTTTCAAAGGCATATCTTATAAGTTCAGCTCCTTCTTCAATAGAGAGGTTTGCCTGAAAGGGAGTCATTGTCAATGATCCAAAGCAAAGCCTTGATACCTCTATTCCTGTATTTCCTAGTTTAATCTTATCCATTTAAATCCACTTCCTATTGCTATATGTTACACTGTCTTCTATGAATATAAACATCAACAATGCTGTAATCATGTTTATGGCTATGGCAGACAGTATAAGTCCTGAGTCATTTACCAGAAATCCAACTATTGAACCTGTTATGCAGGATATGAATCCTTTGTTAAACCCCATGTTTTCCAGCTTTTCATATTTATCACCATGAAAACAAGATATAATTAATTGTATTATTATATTAGAAAATAGTACTTTTGTCCAGAAGGAACTGCCTACAAGTTTTATATTCATCATTATTTTTCTGACAATGATGTTGCTTGCTATATCAATTCCCTCTTCTCCAATTTTCAACAATGTTTTGCCTAAATGGGTCGGATTTGGATTTAATCTCATATCTATAAGTCCCAATAGTCCTACTGCAATTACTGTTATAAATGCTATAGCTATCAAATTCTTTAAACTGATTTTCTTTTCCATAACCTCTAAAATAAAAAATAAGCTTGCTGAAAGAAAAGTAATCATGCCACCAACATTGGCTCCTAGTTTGGGATGGCCTACTAATAAAACTGATAAGGCCAGCATTAATCCTAGAAGGCTTTTTTTCTTTACCTTAGAGTATAACAGCCCTATGCCCGTCATAGAAACTGCCAGGAACAAGCCTGCCATTTCGTTTCCAATTCCAAAATACCTGGCTCCTATAACAGGATCATAGCTTAAAACGGAAAATTCGCTAAATAACCCATCAAATGCTATATCAGCTGAAATAATTATACAATAAGCATAGGTAAGCCCGTACAATGCCTTTATTCCATTATATTTTGTCAAAAGAATAGCATAAATTATTATAAGCAGCAATATGGTGTTTATGAACTTACCAATACTCACAATATTAAACATAGAGCTTATAATAAGGATTAAAGGAATCCCATAAAGAATTAAAAGGAGTATTCTCAAAAGCCTATTTATATTATAATCCATTCTGACTTTAACCAGTATGAAAAAGGCAGCAATTGATAATACAATTATAGATATGATTCCATAAGCAGTCAAAGATTTTGACCTTGCCTTAGAAGTCAAATCAATACGGCTGTTTATTGACTTAATGTATTGAAATGCATCACCTTTATCTTTCCATTTAATTATATTTCCTGAAGCATTGCTTATTTTTAAACCGAAAAATTCTGCAACAGTAGGTGCAATATCAAGGTTTGCTATTATTCCAAGCCGGTTTGTTGTAGATGAAATAAGAAGTCCTTTACTTACATTGCTTCCCCACAGTATAACCGGTGTTAGCCTGCTGCCATTGATTCTTTCCTCTCCGCTATTAGGGCTTAATATGAATAAAAGGGACTCCTTGTTAATATTTTCAATCAGCTTACCTATAAAGCTATCAATATCAGCCAGTATTTTATTTCTCTTTTCCAGAAAAACATCATCAGATACTGTATTGCTTTCATTGTGTAATCTAAACAAATCTCCCGTGTCAATTACTATCAGGGAGGCTTTATGCTTTATATCATTTACTTCCTCTAATATCCTGTTATAATCTGTTTTAAGTCCATAGGGATAATCCTCATCTTGTACAAGAATATTGTCAACATTTCCATAATCAATTAAACCCTTTGAATCCATAGGTATTAAAGCTGCGTACCTGTATTCATGATCTGCAGTATCGCTATTTCCAAATACAGCTGTTTTAAGGCCATTTTCATGAAGGATATCCCCCAAGAGGCCAATGCGAGGATCATAGCTGTTGTCTTCATTCTGATTGTATAATCTCCCTAATTCTATATTACCAACTGAATATTGC
Organism: Tissierellia bacterium; assembly: GCA_012839745.1. Classification (GTDB taxonomy): domain Bacteria; phylum Bacillota; class Clostridia; order Tissierellales; family Tepidimicrobiaceae; genus DUMS01. The sequence continues at coordinate 88,696 of DUMS01000007.1, read as the reverse complement.
CCATTAAGCTTACCTACCCTGTTTTCATATATATCCCTATATTCCCAATTTAAATTATGAAATTGAGAGCTCATATTATTTGCATAGGTTTTGGCGGAAGCATTAATTGTAGCAAAGCCTTCTGCTCCAGTATAGCCACTTGTCCCACGAACATTCATTAGCCCAATGCCGGATTCATCCAATAAATTGATTAAATTGGGCATTTTCTGTATATCCTGTAGGGTAAGCTTATTTGCTACAACTATATAAACATTTTTGCTTTGAGACTCAAGTTCTATTCCAAGAGCAGTCTCATATGTATATATTAGAATGAATATGCTAAGTAAAATGGTTGCAAATATTCTGGCTGCTTTCAATTAACTATCTCCCCTAAGCGTTATTTTCCTTTTCCAGGTAGCTGCTTAGTATTTCCTCCAAAAGCTCATCCCGCTCAATCTTTCTTATTATACTTCTGGCATCATTATAACTGGTTATGTAAGTTGGGTCCCCTGATAAAATATAACCTATTATCTGATTAATTGGGTCGTATCCTTTTTCCTTTAATGCATTGTAAACTGTAGTAATTATTTTTTTGACTTCGCTATCTCCATCCTTTGAAGCCTCAAATTTCATCGTTTCGTTTAAGTAATTATTCACAATAACACCCCCTATAATATTTATATCATATCTTTTATAGAATATGCAGTAGTAAAATAAATATTAGCTATAGAATAGCTAATATTTATTTTACTTGATTTTCTAATATAGACGATATCTGATTTAGTGCCTCATCCACCTTAGTTACATCTTTTCCGCCTGCTTGAGCCATATCAGGGCGGCCTCCACCTCCGCCGCCAGTTACCCTGGCTACTTCCTTTACTATATTACCAGCATGGATGCCCTTTTCAACCAGGTCCTTAGTAACCATGGACAGGAAATATATTTTTTCATTATCCACACTTGCTAAAACTATAACTCCTGAACCAAGAGCATTCTTAAGCTTATCTCCCAGGTTCCTCAAGCTGTTCATATCCATGTTTTCTACCTTGTAAGCTATTACATCTATACCAGCTATGTTCTTCCTGGAGTTTAATATTTCATCTGTAATAGAAGATGCCATCTTTAATTTCAAGGATTCTATTTCCCTGTCCTTTGCTTTCAGCTCCTCCATTACACCTTGAACTTTGCTATACAAATCCTTCCTGTTGGTTTTCATAATATATGAAATTCTGTTAAGATCATCTTCCATATTCAGTAGATAGTCATATACTGCTCTGCCTGTAATGGCCTCAATTCTTCTTACACCAGCTGCAATACTTGACTCTGATACTATCTTGAACATTCCAATGGTGCTTGTATTTTTAACGTGGGTTCCTCCACATAGCTCCTTGGAATAATCTCCAATTTTAACCACTCTTACCACGTCTTTATACTTATCTTCAAATAATCCAACTGCTCCCAGCTCCTGTGCAGACTCCAGGCTGGTTTCTATTGTGTATACATCCAATGCCTCCAGTATTCTTTCATTTACCAGTTTTTCCACCTGTTTCAATTCATCCTCTTTCACAGCCTCAAAATGAGTAAAGTCAAACCTCAGCCTGTCTGGCATAACCAGTGAGCCTGCCTGATTTACATGTTCGCCTAATACATCCTTTAAAGCTCTATGAAGCAAGTGGGTTGCAGTGTGGTTTCTCATAATATCAGTTCTGTTTTTAACATCTACCTTTGCAGTTACCTCATCTCCTATACTTAATGATCCATTTAGAGCTTTTATGTGGTGGATTATGATATCGCCCTTTGAATACTGGGTATCCGATACTGCTCCCACAAAGCTTTCGTTTTCAATAATACCCTTATCTCCTACCTGACCTCCCCTTTCAGCATAGAAAGGTGTTTTATCAAGTATAATTATGCCTTCCTCTCCTTCTTCTATTGCGCTGACGGAATCTCCGTCTACTATTATTTCAAGAACCTTTGAGGTGGTTTCTAACATATCATAGCCTTTAAATTCTGTATTAAGATTATCCCTTAGTTCAATTATTACGCTGTTTTTCCATCCAGCATCAGCATTCTTTTCCCTTGCCTTTCTGGCTCTAATCCTCTGTTCTTCCATGTAGGCATTAAATCCATCCTCATCTACTCCTAGACCCTTTTCTTCCAGTATTTCCCTCGTCAAATCCAGTGGAAATCCATAGGTATCATATAGTTTAAAAGCTTTTTCTCCATCAAGGCACTTTTCATTATTGGATAATATCTCTTCAATATAGTCATCCAATATCTGCATTCCCTGATGAATTGTCTCCTGGAATTTTTCCTCTTCAGCCCTTATAATCCTTTTAATTCTTTCTTCATTTTCCTTCAATTCCGGATATTCAACTTTCCATGAATCTATTACGGTTGACACAATAATATCAAGGAAAGGTTTTTCTATACCTAACAGCTTACCATGCCTTGCAGCTCTTCTAATAAGCCTTCTCAGCACATATCCTCTTCCTTCATTGCTTGGCAGAACCCCATCGGAAACCAGAAAAGTCATGGCTCTGCTGTGGTCTGTAATAACCCTTATGGAAATATCCCACTTGTTATTTTCTCCGTAAACCTTTCCTGACACCTTTTCTACAGCATTTAATATCTTCCTAATCTCTTTGACTTCAAATATATTATTTGCACCTTCCATTATTGTTGCAATTCTCTCAAGACCCATGCCCGTATCTATATTTGGATGCTGCAATGGATGATAATTGCCATTTTCATCCTTATCAAACTGTGTAAATACAAGATTCCATACCTCAATAAACCTGTCACAATCGCACCCTGGCATACAGTCTGGTTTTCCGCAGCCATATTTTTCTCCCCTGTCAACGTATATTTCAGAACATGGTCCGCAGGGGCCTACTTCCAGCTCCCAGAAGTTATCCTCTTTGCCTAATTTAACTATTTTTTCTTCAGGTACTCCTATTTGGTTTTTCCAGATATTGAAAGCCTCATCATCATCCTTATAAACTGAAACCCACAAATCCTCTTCCGGTATTTCCAGATTTTTAGTCATAAACTCCCATGCCCATTGTATTGCTTCTTTTTTAAAGTAATTACCAAAGGAGAAATTGCCCAGCATTTCAAAAAAGGTTGCATGCCTGTCAGTTTTGCCTACATTGTCTATATCTGCTGTTCTTAAGCATTTTTGGCAGGTTGTTACCCTTTCTTTTGGAGGAGTTTTTTCTCCCGTAAAATAAGGCTTTAATGGTGCCATACCTGCATTTATTAGTAAGAGGCTCCTGTCGTTCTTAGGAACCAGTGAAAAGCTTGGTAAAACCAAATGGTCTTTTCCTTTAAAAAATTCCAAAAATTCTTTTCTTATCTCGTGTAGCCCAATCTTTTTCATAATCACACACCTCTTATGCTAATTTTTAAAAAAATTCGTCCCTTCTTCAAGGGACGATAATCCACGATATTGCTATATCTGGATTATAATTTAAAGATATGTATTTGTCAACATAGTAATATTTTTCTACTATTTTACAACATTCCTCTTTTTGGCTCTATCAATAAAAAATCCTATAAGGATTTTAATTACTGCTACTGCAGGAACTGAAAAGATCATTCCCATAACCCCAAACATTCCTCCTGCAATTATTAAGGACAGTAGTACTGTAATTGGATGAATACCTATGCTATCGCCTATTATTTTGGGAGCCAATACATTGTTTTCAACCCATTGGATTATTATAAATATCACACCAACCCAGATGCCTTTCACGGGGTTATCCAAAAAAGCAAATATTACAGCAGGAGCAAATCCCAGGAAAGGTCCAAAGTATGGTATTATATCAGCTATACCTGTTATAAGTCCTATTACAATTGCAAAATTTACATTTAATATGAGCAGTATGATAGTAGTAACTATTCCTACATAAGCAGCCAAAATCAGCCTTCCTCTAATAAATTGGCTCAATACTCTGTCTATTTGTGTCAGTAACTCCCTGGCACTTTGCCTTTTTGTCTTTGGTATTGTCAAAAACAATATATTCTTAAAATAATCCTTGTCTCTTAAAAAGTAAAATGTCAGAATAGGTATTAGTATAAAGCTAATGATTTTGCCAAATGCATGTACTACTCCATTTATAAATCTGCTTATATTGCTCACTATTATGTTCTGGAGCTTATCTATATTCTGAAATACTACATCTTCAATGCTTTTCATTATAGGAGGTATATAGTCTACTCTTGAGTAGTATTTATCATAAAGGTCATTCAGGAATTCTGTTAATTCCTTAATGTATGTAGGTATTACTGCAAGAAGGCCTCCTAATTCTTTTCCCAGCCTTGGAATAATGGAAAGAGAAATGGCAAATACTACTCCCAAAATAACAACATACAAAATAAGTATGCTTAAGGTTCTTTGTATATTATACCTTTCCAGGTAGTTAATTATTGGGTTAAATAGATATGCCAATATAACTGATGCTATTATTGTAAACAGCGTATCCTGTAATATGGAAAACTGATTAAACAGTTGGTAGAATATGTAAATAAATAATATTGCAGCTATAACAGGCAATCCCTTTTTTCTTGTTATTCTTATTCGTCTGTTGCTATCAACGAATCTGTTGCCAATATGAATTAGATAATATATGATCAGTATTAACAGTATAAATACCAGAACCATTAAATTTTTAATCAGAAATGATGATTGAATTCCCATAATACTTGTCTCCAATTTTTATATTTGATAAGCAGCCAAGCTGCTTATCTCCATAATGAATTCATGCCATTCATAAGAGTTGATTTTGCTCTTCTTGCAGTCCTCATAATCTTTTTCCTTGGAATATTGTGCACTACCTTTGACCCAACTACCATTCCAAGGGATAATCCAAGGACGCTGCCTATAAATGCTCCATTTCTAAATCCATTGTTATTCAATTATATCCTCTCCTTTACTATTATATATAAATATTGTTTCACCTAGAACATAATTAATTCCTGATATTTATTTACACCATTAGATATAATTGTTAACTAGACAAAATATTACTAGGTACAAATATACATTGCTCATTTATATAAATAGTATCTATGAGAGGAATGTAATTTCTTCCATAAAATAAATCTTCAAACAGGCCTTCTGTGATTATAAAGCCTTCAACCTTTCCATCTTTACCATTTATGACAACATCCCTTACAAATCCTATACATTCTCCATCTTCATTTTTGATTTCTTTATTTATAAGTTTATATCCTTCTATGGTTTTTTCAATATATCTATCCAATTTATTATCCACTGTATCTAATCTATTTGCAAGGAAAACTTTATTATCTTTATTAAAACATAATCCATCGTATTCAACAATGAATTTATTTCTGATTAACTTGTTGTTTTTTATTATAAGGTAGTCTACTCTACTATAATCTTCTGAATACAGCACATCTTTTATGCTGCCAATTGGTTGATTTGAATATTTATCTATTACCTTAAAAGTGATCAACCGATTATATCTTATCACATTTATACCCCTCTTCTTTAATCTTTAAGTTTATTTTTTCATGTTGAATATTCATTTATTAATTCAAATTTATCCAATTGGCATTACATAAAAGAAGTATTTGCATTCTAATGTTCGTGTACATCCTCATCCGGATTAAAATTCTCTAATCCCTTTATTTGAATGTTGTTCTTTTTTGAATAATCCAGCAATGCTGCTTTTATAGCCTGTTCTGCCAGTACTGAACAGTGCATTTTTATAGGTGGCAGTCCATCCAATGCTTCAGCAACAGCTTTATTTGTAACCTGCATTGCTTCTTCTATTGTCTTCCCTTTAATCATCTCAGTAGCCATGCTGGAGGATGCAATTGCTGACCCGCATCCAAATGTTTTAAACTTGGCATCCACTATTACTCCATTCTCTATTTTTAAATACATCTTCATTATATCTCCACAACGTGGATTGCCAACTTCTCCAATTCCATCAGCATTTTCTATTTCTCCAACATTTCTTGGATTTCTAAAATGGTCCATAACCTTTTCTGAATACATCTATTTTACCTCCTTAATCTTTTCATACAAAGGTGACATTGCTCTCAATCTGGATACTATTTCTACAAGCTTATCTACTACATAATCAACTTCTTCTTCTGTATTAAAATCCCCTAAGGATAACCTTAATGAACCATGGGCTATTTCATGTGGAAGTCCAATGGCCAACAGTACATGAGAAGGCTCCAGTGAACCTGATGTACATGCTGAACCGCTTGAAGCAGCAATTCCTTCCATATCAAGGCTTAATAACAATGACTCGCCTTCAATAAATTCAAAGCATACATTTACATTTCCTGGAAGCCTATTGGTTGGATGTCCATTAAGCCTTACATAATCAATTCTGTCAAATATTTTGCTTATCATTCTATCCCTTAACTTAATAAGTTTTGCATTGCTTTCCTCTAAATTCTCATATGCCAGTTCTATGGCTTTCCCCATGCCTACAATTCCCGGAACATTTTCTGTTCCTGCCCTTCTGTTTCTTTCCTGTGCTCCTCCGGCTATCAAAGAATCTATTTTGACACCTTTTCTGATATATAATGCTCCAACTCCCTTTGGACCATAGAACTTATGAGCAGACATGGATAATAAATCTATATTCAAATCATCTACATCTATCTTAACATGGCCTATAGCCTGAACTGCATCCGTATGGAAATATATACCCTTTTCCTTAGCAATTCTTCCAATTTCCTTAATTGGCTGAATGGTACCTATTTCGTTATTTGCAAACATAATGGATATCAATATGGTATCATCTGTTATGGAATTCTTCAATTGTTCCAAATCTACAGTACCGTATTTATCCACGTCAAGATAGGTAACTTTAAATCCTTCCTTTTCCAGGTACTGGCAAGTATGTAATATGGCATGGTGTTCTATCTTGCTTGTAATTATATGGTTGCCTTTTTTCCTGTTTGCATAGGCAATTCCCTTCAACGCCCAGTTATCTGATTCAGAACCTCCAGCAGTAAAAAAAATCTCATTTGTATTTGCACCTATCGCTTTTGCTACTCTTTCCCTTGCTATTTCAATAGCATTTTTTGACTTACTTCCTAAAGTGTATATACTGGATGGATTTCCATAATTGATGTTGAAATAGGGCAACATTTCATCCAGTACTTCCTGCTTTACCTGAGTTGTAGCAGAATTATCCATATAAATGTATCTGTTCATCCAAAAAACCTCCCAATATACTAATTTATTTTCCCAGATTCTTTTGTTCATTTAACATATCCTGTAACGTTATGGAATCTATAACGCTATTTATGCTATCCTTTATCTTCATCCAAACCAGCTTAGTAACACAGCTTTCTTCCTTATCACAGCTTACAGTATCATCTATGACACATTCAACGGGAGCCATATTACCTTCAAGGACCCGCAATACACTTCCGACGGTTATTTTTTCCGGGGGTTTGGCCAACATGTAACCGCCTTGTGCTCCCCTAACGCTTTTTATGAGTCCTTCCTTTCTCAACGCTGAAAAAAGCTGCTCTAAGTAGTTTTCAGACAGGTCCTGCTGACTTGCAATCACATTCAATGGTATGGGACCTTTTCCATAGTGCAAAGCAAGCTGAAACATAGCCTTCAGGCCATATCTTCCTCTTGTTGAAAGCTTCATATCTAACACCTCTTCGTAATCCCAACTAAATTACTAGGCATTCTCATTTAAGTATATTATACCCTAGTAATTTTGTCAACATTCAAAGTTTTTAAAGGTATTAATTAAACAAAATAAAAAGGAGCCTAAGCCCCTCATATTAATCGTCCTCCAACAAATCTCCATATTGTAGTGGGAAGAATACTGGGAAAGGATGTTTATCAAAGTCCTTGCAAATATCGTCCTGTATAAAGTCCTGGCATGGTGGTGGTTCAGGACAGAAACCAAATGTGGGTATTAAAAGCTGCACCCTGCCAACTACTTTTACTATTATAAATACTCCTACTGCAAAAACTACTCTGTCATCCATAACTACTGGCTGACCTAACACCTTTGAACTTGTTTCTATAACAATATTGAACTGGAACTCATCTCTTGCTTCGGGCATAAACAATATGATGTCCTTAAATATATCTGGTAAGTTATCTTCAATAATAGTTCCATCTGCTAATATTACCTGATATGGTATTCTTACTATAAATCTTGCTCTTTTAAAATTTGGTTTATTAGGTATATTATCTATTCTCAGTGAGTCTGGCACAATAAATCCCGGCCCAAATCTGATAGAGCTGAAGGTTCCTGTGCCTATTTCTGCTTCTATGGATGTGAAACATTCTCTACATTGGTACTGAGCATATACCTTATCAACTATAACGCAATCCACTTCTTTTATTTTATTTAAATCAAATACCAGTTTTTCGTCTGAATCATAAAGATTTGAATTATGTGTCATTTTTTTCACTCCTTTTATTTAATAAAATCATTTCTACTTTCATATTATGTAATATACGAAGAATTGTGATTTTTGTTTAGAAATAAGGAGGATATTAATGAAAAAAAATTATTGTATATCAGATGGTATTTTTATTAACAACTCCTTAAACCAGTCTTTTATATTTTTCAAAGATGACAATAATAACCTAATATTCAGTCAAGCTAATACGGAGGGCAGTTCAACAATAATTGATAAAAAGGTATTGAGCTTTTCTGCTACTATAGACGAAAACAACAGATTACACTTAATATATTTACGAAAAAGAGGTGAATTAATCTACTGCATATATTCAGAAGAATCCTGGCAAAAAAAGCTGATAGGAAAATTTGATATCAATTCCAATACATACAAATATTTAACCCTTTTCGTACACAAAAATACAATAAATATTATCTATGCCTCAGCTAATCTAATAAATTTAAATCTATGGACCATTGAGCATATTATTAAAGTCCATGATAATTGGCAAAAGATGATTGTAGCTAATATTTTTTCGGAAAAAACAGTTGACCCGTTTTATATTGATAGTGATGAGTTTGGAAACATGTATTTAGTTTATAGCGGAAAAGAATATAATAACTATAACATTTATTATCTTTTCTTTAATGCATTTACAAAAAAGTGGACTTCCAATCCTACTAAAATTTCATCATCTGCAGTCAATAATATTCTTCCTTACCTATTCATAGATTCAAAGAAAAATATACATATACTATGGTATAGTTCCAACAACGGAGACTATCTTTTAAATTATAAACGCTATTCTTCTGTGGGAGATACCAAATTTCAATGGAAGGAAATAAGCCTGCCGCAAATTTTAGGAGATAATTATCCAGCTATCATGTTTGAAAAAAGTAATATGTTAAATATAATATATATTTCTCAGGAGGAAATCTCCAATCTTGTTTCAAATGATTACGGCAATACCTGGCACATGGATAATAAAACTCCTGTAGAAAGCTATCCAATTTATTTAATAAGACACTACAGCTTTTCATCAAACAAGCCCCAAACCAAAATAAACCACTGCTATGGAAATATGAGTAACAGCAATATTTCCTTTTACTTTCACAATATCCACGAAAACCTAAAAGAAATTTCCAGTAACTCTGAAGATGCTGAATCTGAAAAAATATATATTGATAATAATTCTTTACAGGATGAATCTGAATCCATCCCCGATACTGATATTAAAGAATTAGAAAAGCTAAATTTTGCTGTATTAGAAATGCAAAACCAGCTAAAAGGTCTTAAAGAAGACATGGAATTAATAAAAAGCAAACTAATGGATATTGAAGAAAAATACAATAAAAGAGGTTTCTTTAGCTTTAGATGGTAGAATAATGAATTCTCCTTTCTAGTTCAAATTTCTCCCGAATTTCCCTAGAAAGGAGAATCATATTACAAGTTAAATGTTAGTACATAAGCTTTTAACTATATATGAGTTAAAGTATTATTTTTAATATTCAGTCCTTAGCAAAGGTCTGATACTATAGCTGATATTGTTCCCTGGTTAATATTTATTGCTGATGCCACTGCAACTGCAGCAGTTGCTTCTACTGTAACTCTGTACACGCAGCATCTTGATAAGCAATCATTATGGTCACATATGCTGAATGCTACAGGTAGTGATGTTCCAGCTATAAGTGCCAATCCTGGAGCTACATCAAAGGATTGAACTTCTGTTTCAGGATCATTACCACATCTCTTAAATATTCTAAATGTTATGGTAGTATCTACAGCAAGAGCTGCATTTACTGTAATTATAGCAGTAAGATCAAGCTTTACAGTTGGTCTCTTAAAGCAATCTAACCCAGATATCGATAGATTTCCTAAGTTTCTTGGTGTTACAGTATCACCTACAGCAATAATCGCTACACCACTTGCTCCAGTTAAATTATTGCAGTGAAATGCTATATTTTTGGGTTTACAATCTATTGATGAACCACGGTCACATTCACGTTTTTCACAGTTACTTGGCTTATAGCATGGTTGATAGTAAACTGCCATAACAACATCTCCTTCCTTTTTGAATATAATTATCTTTGCATTATCATTATATTGAAGTGATATAAGTTTGGTTACTTTTCTAAGTCCAAATTTATTAAATTATTCAAGTTAGAAGAGTATTTGTTATGGCATTAGAAAATTAATAATGAAAGCTCAATAGACTTTTCACAATTATCATATTGATAAATACACCTTACTGTTATTTCCAATTACAAGCTTATGGGTTTTTTTCATTTCCTTTTTACCAATAATTACAGACCCTTCTCCAATAATTGAAGAATCAATTGGGTATTCAACTCCCAATATATTACACCCATCTAATATAATAGAATTCTCCAAATTTGACCTATCAATAATAACCCTATTTCCTATTGAAGAATAAGGACCTATATAAGAATTTTTAATTGTGGTGTTTTCACCAACAACTGCTGGGCCCCTTACTGTACTATTGTATATTACTGAGCCTTCTCCAAGAATTACTTTACCTGAAATGCGTGAATCAACTACTTCTCCCATGATGTTTTCCTCTACGGAGCAAAGCAAATCAATATTTTGTTCTATAACATCTAAAGGGCTTCCTAATTCTCTCCATTTTCCTTTTAATATTTCATACCCTACATCATACCCGTTTTGTAAAAGCCATTTTACAGCATGGATAATTTTATGCTGACCATGACTTGAAGGGTTAATTTTCTTTATGGCTTTAAATATGTCCCTGTTAAGTGCATATAAACCTGTTACCGCCCAGTTGCTAAAAGCCATCTTTGGCCTGTCCTCCAGATCTATTATCCTATTATCTCCAACATAAGCTACCTGAAATCTTTCAGGGTCTTTAACCTCCTTTAATAAAATTTTACAGCTTGTTTTTTCATCTTTAAACCCTTTCATATAGCTTTCCAGATTAAAATCAAAAAAACTATCTCCTAATATAACAATAAACCTTTCTTCTTTAACAAATTCTTCAGCAAATAATAAATCATTGGCCATTCCTTTTGGCTCAGGTAAAACTATGTAATAAAAATCCTCTTTAAAATGACGCCTTAATACCTTTTTAAATATTTGCTTGTTGTATTCATTAACCAAAATGGCCAAATCATTCATTCCAGATTTCAATAACAGTTCTATGGTATAAACCAGAATTAGTTTATTACCTATTGGAATTAGCTCTTTTGGAATGAAATAGGAAATGGGATTAAGCCTAGTGTCCATTTCCCCGCAGTATATCACTCCTTTCAACTCCCTACCCCCTTTTAATTATCGTTATATTAAACAATATGTATAAAACCTGAAAGTAATAATCAATTAATAATTATGTGAGAAACAAAAAATAAGCAGTCAAAGCTCAATACTTCATTTAAACTTTGGCTGCTTAATAAAATTATCATCATTTCAGATATTTAATGGTGCTGTTCATTTTCTTGCTTTTTTATAGTCCCAGCTTTACCTTTAGCTTTTCAAGCATATCCTTTGTCATGGAATCCAAGTCATAATCTGGGCTCCAGCCCCACTCTTCCCTGGCTGCAGAGTCATCAAGTGAATTTGGCCATGATTCTGCAATAGCCTGCCTTACTGGGTCTACATCATAATCCAGTTCAAACTCAGGGATGTATTTTCTTATGGATGCTGCTATTTCTTCCGGATCAAAGCTCATTGCAGTTACATTGAATGCATTCCTGTGTTTTAATTTAGCTGGGTCAGCTTCCATAAGCTGTACTATTGCTTTAAGTGCATCTGGCATATACATCATATCCATCTTAGTGCCCTTGGCTATAAAGCAGGTATATCTTTTGCTCTTAAGGGCTTCATAATAGATATGTACTGCATAGTCAGTAGTTCCTCCACCTGGCAGAGTTTCATATGAAATCAGTCCAGGAAAACGTACTCCTCTTGTATCTACTCCATATTTATGGAAATAATAATCGCATAGCAATTCACCGGCTACTTTGGTTACTCCATATATTGTATTTGGCCTTTGTATTGTGTCCTGTGGAGTTTTATCCTTTGGTGTGGAATCACCAAAAGCTGCAATTGAGCTTGGTGTAAATACTGAACATCCTTCTTCCCTTGCTACCTCAAGAACATTATATAGTCCATTCATATTAATATTCCAGGCCTGTTGAGGATTTGCCTCTCCTACAGCAGATAAAACAGCAGCTAAGTGAATTATGGTATTGATTTTATGTTTGCGAACTATTTCAGATATCTGTTTTCCATCTGTTACGTCCAAAATTTCAAAAACTCCTGATTCCATTAATTTGTCATGTCCCTCTTTATATCTTCTACTGCTGGCAATAACATTATCATTGCCATATTCCTTTCTTAAAAGCATTGTAAGCTCAGAACCTATTTGTCCTAAAGCTCCTGTAACTAATATTTTCCTCATTGGTCACACCTCCATAATTATTGAAATTAAAGTGTGTTTGGGATAGTTTATCCTAGCTTATACTCCCTTTCATAAGGTGGGAGTATAAGCTAGTTTTTAGTTAAAACAGCTTTTCATTCAACTACTATTATAACACACTTGTAATAAATTTAACAATAAATTAATAGAAACATATGCCAATTGCTTTAGGTCCTACATGGCAGCCAATAACAGGACCTAATTCGTCAATGGAAATATCAGCATTACTAAATCTGCATTCTATAGCCTCTTTTAGTTTTTGAGCTTCTTCCTCATTTAATACATGACAAATGCTAATTTTCTCTACGCTTTCAGGAATTCTTTCTACAATGCTGTTTATTGCCTTTGACTTTCCTCTCACTTTTTCCAGCAGCTTAAGTTCCCCATCCTTCAACATTATTATAGGTTTAATGTTTAATACATCACCAATTGCAGACTGAACGCCTGAAAGCCTTCCTCCCCTTTTAAGGTACTCCAGGGTATCTACAGTAAGATATATGGACATTTTCTTCTTTTTGCTTTCTATATGATCTACAATTTCTTCCTTAGTCTTCCCGATTTTAGCCATATTTAATGCATCTTCCACCAAAAATCTTAGATTTGAGGCAACCTGCTCAGAGTCTATAATAGAAATCCTTTCATCTCCTAACATCTTCTTAGCAAGCATCGCATTAGAATAAGTCCCGCTCAATTTAGAAGATAAAAGAATTACTATTATGCTCTCATACCCTTCTTCCAGGGCTTTAGTAAATTCTTCCATGAATTCCCCCGTTGAAGGCTGTGAAGTAGTTGGAAACAGCTTAGTACTGGCCAGCTTATGAAAGAATTCATCAAATTCTCCTGGAAATCCTTCTTTATAGGTTTCTCTCTCAAAAGTATAGTTTAATTTGACAATCGATAGATTATGTTTTTCAGCAAATTCTTTTGTTATATAGCTGGTTGTATCTGTAATTATCTTTATATTTGACATATATACCTCCTTAAAATATAATAATAGTTTTGCCATAGCAAGCTATAGCAAAACTATTATTTCATATTTTAAACTACTTTACAACTATATTATATATCTTTCCTTTTACAAATATTTCTTTTATTATGGTCTTTCCATCTATATATTTCTTTATATTTTCGTTTTGCCTTACCATTTCCCTAACCTTATCCTGATCATCTTCAGGGCTTATGGAAATAGTACCTCTTACCTTTCCATTTACCTGTACTGGCAGTTGTATGAGCTCTTCTTTAATTTTTTCCTCATTATACTCTGGCCATGTACTTTGGTTTAACATTCCTTTAAATCCTGCAATCTCCCACAGCTCCTCTGTTATATGGGGTGCTACAGGATTTAGCAATATCAGGAATGTTTTAAAATCAGCCTTTGTTATCTTTCCATGGTCGTTGAAATCATTTAATAAGGTCATAAGCGCTGCAATAGCTGTATTATACTTAAGGGTTTCGTAGTCTTCCGAAACCTTCTTTATTGTCTTATGAATTTTAGTCTCTAGTTCTTTGGTGTAATTATCGCCATCAACTACAATATCCTGTAGCTTCCATACTCTTTCCAGGAATCTTCTGCAGCCTTTTACACCGTTTTCAGACCATGGTACGCTCTTTTCAAAATCCCCTATGAACATTTCATAGGTTCTTAAAGTATCTGCTCCGTATTCCTTTACTATATCATCAGGATTTACCACATTACCTCTGGATTTAGACATCTTCTCGTTGTTTTCTCCCAATATCATTCCATGGGATGTTCTCTTCATGTATGGCTCGCTGGTTGGTACAATTCCAAGGTCATATAAAAACTTGTGCCAGAATCTTGAATACAGAAGGTGCAGAGTCGTATGCTCCATTCCACCATTGTACCAGTCAACAGGAGACCAGTACTGAAGCTCTTCTTTGCTTGCAATTTCTTTGTCATTATGTGGGTCAATATATCTTAAATAATACCAGGAAGAACCTGCCCATTGAGGCATTGTATCAGTTTCTCTCCTTGCTTTTTTTCCGCATTTTGGACAGGGTACCTCCACCCAATCAGTTATATTGGCCAATGGAGATTCTCCTGTATCTGTAGGTTCATAGTTTTCAACTTCCGGAAGCTTTACAGGCAGTTCATCTTCAGGAACTGGTACCCATCCACATTCTTCGCAATATATCATTGGTATAGGTTCTCCCCAATATCTCTGACGTGAGAATACCCAGTCGCGAAGCTTGTAGTTGACAGTTTTCCTTCCTAAGCCCCTTTCCTCCAGCCAATTGATTATTTTCTTCTTAGCTTCTTCTACCTTTAATCCATTTATTAGCTCGGAGTTTACCAATATGCCATTTTCCGTATCAGTGTATGCTGCCTCTTCAACATTTCCTCCTTTAACAACCTCTACAATTGGAAGATTGAACTTCTTTGCAAATTCCCAGTCCCTTGTGTCATGTGCAGGTACAGCCATTATGGCTCCGGTTCCATAGCTCATCAATACATAGTCTGAAATCCAGATTGGGATTTCTTTTTGGTTTACCGGATTTACAGCCTTAATTCCCTTTATCTCAACTCCAGTCTTTTCCTTTGAAAGCTCTGTTCTTTCAAAATCAGATTTTTTGCTTACATATTCCCTGTATTTGTTTAATTCATCTAAATTCAATATTTCATCCTTATATTTATCAATAAGTGGATGTTCAGGTGCTATTACCATATATGTAGCACCATAAAGAGTATCAGGTCTTGTTGTAAATACTGTAAGGCTATCCTCCTTACCTGCTATTTTAAACTTAACTTCTGCTCCTTCAGAACGCCCTATCCAGTTTATCTGTTGAGCTTTAATCTTTTCAGCATAGTCAACAGTTTCCAGATCATCAATTAATCTATCTGCATATGCAGTAATTCTAAGCATCCATTGATTCTTTACCTTTCTAACAACTTCTCCTCCACAGCGTTCACATCTTCCTCCTACTACCTCTTCATTGGCCAATCCTACCTTACAGGATGTACACCAGTTTATTGGCATCTCGTGCTTGTATGCCAGCCCTTTTTCATATAATTTCAGAAATATCCACTGGGTCCATTTATAGTAGTCAGGGTCTGTTGTATTTATTTCCCTTGACCAGTTAAATGAAAACCCTATAGACTTCAGCTGATTTTTAAACCTTTCAACATTTTGCTCCGTTACCTTTTTGGGATGAACCTTGTGCTTTATGGCATAGTTCTCTGTTGGCAATCCAAATGCATCCCACCCTATTGGAAAGAGTACATTATACCCTTCAAGCCTTCTCTTTCTAGCAACTATATCCAATGCTGTATATGGTCTTGGGTGCCCTACATGCAATCCTTGACCTGATGGATATGGAAACTCAATTAATGCATAGAATTTCTTCTTTGATTTGTCATCGCTGGTTTCAAATATCCTTTTCTCTTCCCAGATTCTTTGCCATTTTCTTTCTATTTCATTTGGATTATACTCTTTCATGTCTTCTCCTCCTTGCTTTTTTAATGCTATGAAAAATAAAACCTTCCGTCTGAATAGAGACGAAAGGCATTTTCCGCGGTACCACTCTAATTGATAGCATATGCTATCCTCTCAAGAAATAACGGCTTCAACCGGTTAAAGCTACTTCATTCGCTTTAACAACTCAAGGACGAGTTCAGCCCTAATTAGTACTGTTTTTCACCATCCAACAGCTCTCTACAACTAATATTAGGCTTACTACTTCCTTTCACAGTTTTATGCTAATTTATGATGTATTATAGCAAATATATATGAACAATTCAATATTTTGTTGCTAAAATTCTGCTGATTTTACTGTTCTTGGGAAAGGTATGACATCTCTAATGTTTCCCATTCCAGTTAAATACATAATAGCCCTTTCAAAGCCTAATCCATATCCTGCATGCTTTACTCCGCCGTATTTTCTCAGCTCTAAATACCACCAGTAATCCTCTTTATTCATTCCCAGCTCTGAGATTCTGTTTTCCAGAATATCAAGCCTTTCCTCTCTTTGGCTTCCGCCGATGATTTCACCAACACCTGGAACCAGTAAATCCATGGCAGCTACAGTTTTCCCATCATCATTTAACCTCATGTAGAAGGCTTTAATATCCTTTGGATAGTCTATAACAAATACAGGCCCCTTAAATACCTTCTCGCATATATACCTTTCATGTTCTGTCTGCAAATCTGTACCCCATTCTACAGGATATTGGAATTGCTCCTTTGACTTCTTCAAAAGGTCTATGGCTTCTGTATAAGTAATGCATGCAAACTTTGAATTTACAATATTATCCAGCCTGTCAATCAGGCCTTTATCTATGAAGGAATTGAAAAACTTCATCTCTTCAGGTGCCTTTTCCATTACATAATTTATAATGTATTTCATCATATCCTCAGCTAAATTCATGTTGTCCTTTAAGTCAGCAAATGCCATTTCAGGTTCAATCATCCAAAACTCAGCAGCATGGCGGGTTGTGTTGGAATTTTCTGCTCTAAATGTTGGACCAAAAGTATATACATTTCTAAAAGCCAGAGCATAAGCCTCGGCTTCCAGTTGCCCACTGACTGTCAGATTTGTTTCCTTGCCAAAGAAGTCCTTTGAATAGTCAACTTTATTATCTTCTGTCAAAGGTACATTTAATAAATCCAAAGTTGTAACCCTAAACATCTCTCCAGCGCCTTCAGCATCGCTGCCTGTAATTATTGGAGTATGAACATATACGAAATTTCTCTCCTGAAAGAACTTATGTATGGCATAGGCTGTTAAGGACCTTACTCTAAACACTGCACTGAAGGTATTGCTTCTTGGCCTTAGATGTGCTATAGTCCTTAAATATTCAAATGTATGCCTTTTCTTCTGCAATGGATAATCCTTCTCAGAATCTGCCTCTAATGCTATTTCCTTTGCATGGATTTCAAAGGGCTGCTTAGCCCCTTCTGTTTTAACCAATGTTCCCCTTACATAAATGGCACTGCTTATCGAATATTTGCTTACCTCTTTGAAGTTTTCCAGATTTTCATCGAATACTACCTGTATATTTGAAAAGAAAGTTCCGTCATTTACTTCTATAAATCCTATCTTGTTAGAAGCTCTCAATGTTCTAATCCATCCTTCTATAACTACCTCTTTGCCAAAGAATTCATCCGGATTTTTATAGATGTCTCTTACTATAGTCTTCAAACCAAACACTCCTTTCTATTATTCCACAAAAAAAACCTCCTATCCTGAAGGGACGAAGGTTCGCGGTGCCACCCTAATTGCTAAATAGCCACTCTATTACACAACGTGTAATAATATATAACGGTATTAACCGTCTAAGCCTACTAAGATTTCAGCCAGAAACTCAAGGATGTTCTTCAATATAAGCATCGTACCAGGTTCCCACTATCCCTGGCTCACTGTAACTACTTCTTATATCTACTCTTCCTGTCACAGTTTAATAAGCTTTATTTTATTATAATTATATCCATTCTATTTGTCAAATAATTTAGCCATATGCTCCTTTATTTTCCTTTCATATCCATTATCGCTTGGTATATAGTACTTAACATCCTTGAACTCATCAGGCAGATACTGCTGTTTGACGTAAGAACCTTCATAATCATGAGGATATTTATATCCAATTCCATATCCCAGATTCTCTGCTCCCTTGTAAGATGCATCCCTTAGGTGAAGGGGAACTTTCCCTATTGGCTTGTTTCTTACGTCATTTAAAGCCTTTTCTATTCCTACATAACATGCATTGCTTTTAGGTGCACATGCTACATAACATGCTGCTTGAGCAAGTATTATTCTCCCTTCAGGCATTCCTATTGCATTAACTGCATTAAAGGCTGATACTGCAATGTTCAAAGCCTGCGGATCAGCATTTCCCACATCCTCAGATGCACATATGATTATCCTTCTGGCTATAAATTTCGGATCCTCTCCAGCTTCAATCATCTTAGCCAGCCAATATAAAGCAGCATCAGGATCTGAACCTCTCATACTCTTTATAAATGCTGATATGGTGTCATAATGCTCGTCTGAAGATTTATCGTATTTGGCAATTTTTACTAGTAGTGATTCCTTTATTGTATCCAAATTTATATTAATTATTCCATTTTCATCTGCAGGAGTTGAAAGCACTGCAATTTCCAATGAGTTAAGGGCAATTCTCCCATCGCCATCGGAAATGGTGATAAGATAATCCATCGCATCTTCGTCGAAATTCACTCTATACTTTCCCAGCCCCTTCCTTTCATCCCAAAGGGCCCTCTCTATTAAATTCCTTATTTCACCCCTTGTAAGTGCATATAAGGGTATAACCATCATTCTTGACAGCAGCGATTTATTTACTTCAAAATATGGATTTTCTGTAGTAGCTCCTATAAGAATTATAATACCTCTTTCCACATAAGGCAGCAGTGCATCCTGCTGAGCTTTATTAAATCTATGAATTTCGTCTATGAATAGTATGGTCCTTTTGCCATATAGTTTCAAATCCTCTTCAGCCCTGTTTATAACTTCTCTAAGCTCCTTTACGCCAGATGTTACTGCTGAAAGCTTCTCAAAATTCTTATGGGTGGAATTTGCTATTATCATTGCTAATGTTGTTTTTCCAACGCCTGGTGGACCATAGAGTATCATGGAGTTAATCCTGTCTGCTTTTATGGCCCTCCACAAAAATTTTCCCTTTCCAATTACATGGGATTGCCCAACAAATTCATCTATAGTATTAGGCCTCATCCTATCCGCTAATGGAGCTTCTCTATTCAATTGATTTTCCATATTTAAAGTAAATAAATTCATACTCTCACCTGTTATAATAAAGAACTTAATCCAATAACAGGAAATTTCTCATGTTAAAAAATATTAAAGAGAACTTCCCTTATTGATTTTATCAGATTTATATTTCATAAAACCTGTTTTTTGAATATATTGTTTATTTTGAGAGAACCATAATTAGAGTTTTGCTATATTCTGAAGTTGTTTATATAATATAATATAACAATATATTTTTGCAGTCAATAATAGAAAACACTGTATGCAAATAACAATCTTCAGTTAAATAATTTGCTTTTTTACATATTCACTTGTCATAGCCCTCAGTATTCCTCCATATGTCAGTTTAAATCTAACCTTATCTCCAACTCTATAATTATTTATACTGTCAGTTCCATCCAATATCAGATGATCGCTACTGCCTCCTAATACGCTAATTCCTTCATCAACAGGAATTATGCTGTCAAATTCAATGTCCTGCTTTCCTATGGCACAGATAATTCGTTTTCGTATTCCTTTATCTACAAAGGTAGGAACCTTTCCAAATGCGTCCCTGCCTATCTCGCCAATTGGAACTGAAGGCTTTTCTTTAATTTCAATTATCTCCACAACCAGCTGGAATGCATCGTTGTAGGTGTTTTCAATCCTGTTTCCAAATGCAGTTTCCCCACCCAGTATAATTGATTCGCCAAGCCTTAGAAGATTTATGCCATCTACTTTTTTATTGTCTATTAAAAGGTGTAAGCTGCTTGAATTTCCGCCGGATACAATCTCCAATTCCAAATTGTATTTTTCCCTGATTTTGTTTGCCAAATCCACAAGCCTTCCAAGATTTTCTTCTCTAGGTATTACTCCTCCATAACAGGTTAGATTGGTTCCTATGCCGATTATTTTTATTCCTTCCAATTCAATGATTTTTTCAATGTCATTGAATAAGTCCTCTTCCTTAAAATATCCTTCTCTTAAGTCGCCTAAATCAAACATGAGAATTATATTATGTATAATTCCTTTTGCAACGGATGCCTTTGATAGCGCCTTAATAGTCTCCAATTCAGAGTTTAAGGATATATCAGCATATTCAACAACTTCTTCTGCTTCACTAATCATTGGAAGTCTCAGCAGTATCTTTGGTATTTCTATATCCTTTAATTTTATAAGGTTCTCTATCCTTGAATCTGCCAGATATTTTACTCCGCCTTCAACAATTGCTCTGGCTATATCTGGATGCCCACAAAATGACTTCGTTACTCCGGCAACATCAATGCCGTATTTTTTGCATAGGCTTACTAAAACTTCGGTATTATGTTTAATCTTACTCAAATCCACTTCTATCCTGGGATAATACATATTTTAGCCTCCTCTAAGGTTAATAATATTTCAGGCGTCCCTTGGACGCCTTATTTATTAGTCATTAATTCTTAAACTTTCTTTCAATAGTTTTAATGCAGCTTCTGGATAATTCTTTGACATTACTCCTAATGAAGCCATTATATAGTAGTTATCTATTAGTATTTCCGCTTCTTTATTAGGCAAAAGCTCATTTCCTTTGTTGGACAATGCAATTTCCTTCAGCATATTTACTCTGTTGGGTAATCTGGTTAATGCTCCGCCAGTTCCTATTATATATTTTATATTGGTCAAATCCTTTCCTTCTGCCAGGGTTTTTTTACCTCCAGGTCCATAGAGGTGTCTTAAGCGTCCTGAATGCCTCTTAACAGCTGTTAATAGGGCATGTAGTGTTAATCTTTCTGTAAACTTTTTATCCATATCAGTTGTTGGAATTGGTGCATGGCTCATAATTATTGATTCCAGTTCCTCCATTGATACGTCCAATTCTTCCGCTAATTTTTCCTTTCCTATTAACTCAACTATATTCTTCATGTTTACATAGACGCCCAAATCTCCCTCAACAGTCCTTTTAGCTGTAGGTTCAGGATTTATCAGTATTCTTGTTATTTCCTCGCTACCTTCGGTTACTGAATGAACATCTGTAGTTGCTCCTCCAACATCTATTACAACTAAATCCCCTATTTCTTCATAGAGAAGCTTAGCTGCCTCCATTACAGCTCCGGGAGTTGGTATTATTGGACCATTTACCATTTCTCTAACCTTTTGCATGCCTGGTGCATGTATTATGTGCTTTTCAAACACATCCTGTATTACTTTTCTAGTTGGTTCTATGTTAAGCTCGTCGATTTTCGGATAGACATTTTCTACTATATACAATTCAGTTTTCTTTCCTTCAAACAGCTCTTTTACTTCTTCATGATTTTCCACATTTCCGGCATATATCACCGGAATTTCTAAATCAAGTTCTGCAATCAGTTCAGAGTTGTACAGCGCTGTATCCCTTTCCCCGTAGTCTACACCGCCTGCTATGAGTATTATATTGGGCTTTATCTCCTGGATTTTTCTAAGGTCAGATTTTCTCAGCTTTCCTGCAGTTATATACTTTATATTTGCTCCAGCACCTAATGCAGCTTCCTTTGCTGCTTTAACCGTCATATCATAAACCAGCCCATGTACTGTCATCTTCAACCCACCTGCTGCACTGCTGGTGGCAATTAAGTCGTTGTATTCGATATTGTTTACATTCAGATTTCTGGTCAAATCCTTTATTGCATTTCTAAGCCCAACATTTACATCTCCTTCAAGTACAGTGGTAGGGGCCTGACCCTGACCTAGAAATCTAGGTCTAGGGTCATTTACCCCATCAAAAGCATTTACTACAGTTGTAGTGCTACCTATTTCAGCAACTAATATATCAATTTTCATTTCGCATCTCTCTTCTTTTCATTACTAAGAATGTTGCTACATGGGCTCCTTTGGTTCCTCTTCCAAAACCAGCATCTACTCCGCTGGCTACAGCCAGCTCATTGGATACCTGAGTTCCGCCAGCAACTAGAATTATTTTATCCCTTATACCTTTTTCTACACAGAGCTCATGCAGTTTCTTCATGTTCTTATAGTGAATATCGTCATGGCTTATTATTGTTGAAGCCAGTATTGCATCTGCATTTAACTCAATAGCTGCATCAACTAGTTTTTCAACTGGAACGGATGTGCCAAGATAATGGCATTCAATACCATATTTTTCTATTCCACCGTGCTTAATATCTATAATCTCCCTTAATCCTACAGAGTGCTCATCTTCTCCAACTGTAGCTGCTACTATCTTCATTGGGTGAGCTTCTATTTCAGCTCTAATTTCATCATCTGATAATGTTACTGGCTTTGGTGGAATAACAAGCTTAGAAGTATCTATAGTAAATGGTACTCTGCCTTTAACCTCTACCCTTGTTCCTTCAGCTTGCTGCATTATTTCCTTATGGATTACTTCCACATCAGTAAGGCCAAGTTTCTTGCCTATTTCAATTGCTGCAAATTCAGCAACCCTTTCTTCTGCAGGCAAGAACATTGTAAAGAATACAACTCCATCTCCCGTCCATTCCATTTCAGGCTTTAGAAGGGTAGTGCCTCTTAATTCCTTTGTTTCTGCCAATCTTACATTTACATTGTCATTTTCATCTAATTCATCAATAAATACAATCTTATCCGGATCTTCAAAAGTACATCCGCCTATTAGCTTGGATGGATTATCGACTGCACTTTCATCGTATTGAGCAACGTTATTGTACCCAAATACAGCAGTTACAGGTGCCATATAATCTTTGTCCCTTTCCACAACTGTTCCAGCACCTACTCCTCCATCAATCTTTCTTACTATACCGTCTCCATTTCTTTCTGGGTAATATCCTGAATCAACAAAAAACCCTTCTTCAACAGCTTTGAAGTATCCACCTACTTCAAGTATTTCTTCCATAAATAGAACTGCTCTTTCTTTTAGCTCTCTTACTCTATCTGCCAGTTCACCCTTATCTCTCTTTATCTGTACCATTTCCTTTAATCCGTCCATACCTGCTAAAGCTTGTTTTGCAGTATCTATTGCTTCAATGTTATAGATATGCCATGGAACGTTTCTTCCTTCATCTGGTGTTATGGTTGATTGAATATCTGCACTGGTCAGCTCTGATATCAACAGGTTCAATACATGGGTTACAGTAGCTTCCCTTGTTGAAGACTCCATGTATTTTGTATTCATCTGTGCACGCATTTTGAATCCCTTGAATAATTCCCTCAATGCTACAGCATATGGTAAGTCCAGTCTCATACATGGAGCTGGTGGTGCTGTAGGTGGTACAGTTGAAAGGCATATATTTTCCTTTTTCATCCCAACTTTAACTGAAAACATGCAGTTAATGGCATGCTGAACCATTAATTCTGGCATTACTTTCCATGCTTCCCTGGCAGTTGCATTGGCATTGTGGGCGCCATCTATTTGTGCCATATCTGCCCATGCCATTACCTTCTTTGCATTTGCAGCATCAACAAATGACCTTACCATGTTTATATTTCTGTACAGCACATTGTACTGTGGGTCCTGGTGAGCCCCATTAACTCCTTCTTCAGCAAACATTACTGCTATTTCAGGGCCAGCTACCCCACTTACATAGGAGTGATAATTAATTGGTCTTCCTACTTCGTCTTCAATCATATCTAAAGCTTTTCTTTGAGCACGTACCTGTTTTCTTGTTACAGGAATTCCACCTACTCCCTGAGGAGTACCTTCTATTAACCCATCAAAATGGCTTTGGCCAGCTGTTCTTATAACCATAATATGGTCTGCGCCATGCCATGCAGCCATTCTCATTCTTCTTATATCATCCTCAAATCTTCCTGAAGCAATTTCTGTTGTAATAACTGGCTGTGGCTGTGGATCTATATTATCAAAATACTTAGCTGCTGGAAGTGGCTGGCTGTTCTTTAAATTTTCAGTCATCTCATAGTATTCAAACTTTCCGATTTTTCTCTTTTCTCCAGCTCCCTTTCTCCATGTCCATCCACGTCTTCTTGGTCTGTATTTATCTAAATCCTTTAATATATACTCAATATCCAGCTTTTCATTTGGTTTTAATTCCATTATCTCTCACCTCCTTTGAATACTTCAACAAGATAGTCCCACATTTCTCCGTTTACAAGCTTTAATCCTGCTTCTCTTATGCTCAAGTCCTTATCCCTTGATAATCTGTATACTAAATGGCCTGCGCCTTTTCCCAATAATCCTCTATCCATTGCCCCATCTACAATAGCCTTTGCCTCTATGCTTGAAAATCCCATTCTAAGCAGAACTGATCTCTCTATTGATGGAGTTGTATTCTTATATGCCAAATCTATCAATGGGTCAACTATTTTCTCAGCCAATTGCCAGAATCTCTGCTCTAGTTCTTCATCCGTAAGGCTTGCAAGATGCTTTCTTCTCTCTTGAAAATCATCTGCTCTCTTCATTAATATCACTCCTCTCCATTAGTATTGAACTCCAATCTCATTAAGGGTTTCCTTTACAAACTCAATGCTTGATTTTGTATCTTCTGCCAGGAATTTAATATCCTCATCTGTTATTCTTTCAACATTGTTATTGTGGATGCAATTCTTGATATAGGACTTTCTCAATTTGTTAACATCCAGCTCATTCTTCTTAATATAACTTGGGTCCTTTGGTAATATGATATTTTTACCTGGAATTTCTTCAGTTGGGTCTCCCAGTAATATTTCAATTCCGTTTTCTCTGGCAAAGGTCAGCTGTGGCTGGATATGCTTTCCTGCTCCAGTATATTCTGTTTCCTGTACTACTATTATCTGGTCTTCATCCATTTCCTGTGCAATTGCAAAAGCTGCTGCTAAGGATGTGCTTCCAGCAGGTCCTCTTTCTATTCCTTCCAGCTGTGCTAAAGCTTCAGTCATGTAGAATACTGTACCCTGGTTAACAGTTACATATCTATCCATATACCTTAATGGTCTGGCTGCTGACCTTGGAACATCAGACCTGTCTGGCCATGTAGCAAATGGAATTCCAAATCCTGTGTGACCTGTTGTAAATGATTTCCTATTAAAGTGAATGTCGCTAGCCATGTGCAGTCCGCTTAAATCAACACTTGCTCCTATAATTTGGCTTTGTGCCCCTGCTTTCATAAGCCCTCTGGCAGTACCTGTCAGGTTTCCGCCACCGGCATTTGTTACCACTACTGCATCCGGATCTCTTCCTTCTCTTTCTCTAAACTGCATAGCCAGCTCATAGCCTAACGTTTCAACACCTGCAATTCCAAATGGAGTATAAAGTGAAGCGTTAAAGTATCCTGTTTCCTCCAGCAGTATTAGGAAAGTATAGAATAGCTCTGGCCCAACGGTTAATTGCAAAACCTCTGCCCCAAAAGCTTCACATTTTCTGGCTTTTTCTATTATCTCAGGTTGGCCTATACCCCTTGAATCATAGCATTCCTGAACAACTATACATTTCAATCCTCTCATGGCAGCCTGGCTTGCAACTGCAGCGCCATAGTTACCGCTTGTAGCAGCTATAACACCTTTATATCCCAATTTCTGTGCATGATAGCATGCTGTTGCTGCTCTTCTTGCCTTGAAGCTTCCTGAAGGATTGGCTGCTTCATCCTTTATAAATATTCTTGCCCCTTTTCCCTTTGGTGCAAGTTTCCTTGCAAGTTTAGTCAGATTCTTAAGTTCCAACAGCGGAGTATTGCCTACGCCAGTTTCACTTTGAATCTTCTGTATTTCCTGCAGGCTATACCCTGTTTCCCTCATCATCCTTTCATAATCAAAAGCTATGCCACCTGATTCAAATTTATCATAATCAATTCCTATAGCTTTCCTCATTATTTCGCCTTTTCTCGCCATTACAGCTTCATAGCTCATATCTCTTGTCATACTATTCACCATCCTCTGCTAACATATCTCTTAACTGTCTGCCTATGTATAGCAGCTCTGGAACTGCTTTCCCGAAATTGTGCTTCCAGTATGGATTAACTTCTACTAAGGTACCTTTAGCCTTTCTTCCTATATAAGTTTCAACTTCAACTTCATCGCCAATGTTGGCTTCTTCATTTAAAAGAAATCCTTTAACCCACATTTCTAAAGGCACTTTTTGAGTATCCTCTGGAAGATGTGGAGACCTTTCTTCGGGTTTTAAAACTATATTGTGTATTCTTACCCAATCACCTTTCTTTGCGTCCATTTCCATCTCCCTTTCCTAAGTAATTTAAGGGTACTATCATAATCGATTGATCGATTATGATAGTATTCCCCTTATGCAAAATAATTTATTATTCTTCAATAAGCTCTCTCATATCTCCCATAATTGCTCTTGGTACTGGAAGGTCTATCATAGTCTTTAATCCTGGTTTTGCGTTGATTACATGAGGAATCATGTTAACTGTCATAGCAATTGTTCCAATTCCTCCAGGTACTTCTGGCTTAATTTGCATGTTGATATTTGGCTTTCCTGTAATTGTAATATAATCACCTGTTTCTACACCTTCCAATTGTGGCTCAACTTGTTGTGGGTGAACCATTTCAATTTTTAATTCGCCATCAACATATCCATATCCTACCATTCTGCATCCAGCTACATCACCTGGTTGAACTTCTGCATATGGAGCTTTTCTATATACATTTGATACTATTGCTTCCTTAGTCTGCTCAACTTCTTTGCTCAATTTCCATCCTAAAGCATCAGCTATCATGTTTATTGATTCTGGGAAACCTACGTGTCCTGCTAAAGTGCCTTCTTTAACTCTTCTGTTGAACTCTTCAAGGCTTATTCCAACACCTTGTTCATGCATTACAGCAGGTCCAAATGGTGATAAGTTGTTAACTCTTTCAGCCTTTATATGGTCTACATATTCGCATGCACCAGTAAGAACGATTACAAGCAAGTCCATCATTAATCCTGGATTTATACCAGTACCCAATACTGTTACTCCGTTTTCCTTAGCAATTCTGTCCAATTCCTTTGCCAATTCAGGCTCTTGTGCCTGTGGATAAGCCATTTCTTCAGCAGTTGATACTACATTGATCTTTCTTTCCAGACAGTATTTAATCTTGTCAAATGCGTTTCTTGTGAATGAGTCAGTTGCCAATACTACTACGTCAGCTGCCCCTTCTTTTATAACATCTTCATAGGAACCAGCTATTACATCTGGTCTGTCTCCTCTTTCAATGCCCAATAGCTCATACATGGATTTTCCTATTTTATTTCCTCTTACAACTGCTCCAACAACTTCTACACCTTTCTTGTTCAGTAACATTTCCACTATTCCTTTGCCCATTGCTCCTAAACCCCAAACTATAACCTTTACATTTTCCTTTCTCATAATTGCACCTCCAAAATAATTTTTATTTACATTTATTAGTACATGCAATTTCCTTGCCAACTTTTTCAAATAATTTTTTTGTCTAAAAATCTGCTATTTCTAATATTCCCTTTAGCATGTCATAATATTAATCATAAATAAAAGCAAAATAATTTGCATATACATGCAAACTATTTTGCTTTTATTGAATATTTTTTTAATTTATGTTGCAGGGTTTGTCTTTTAATTCCCAATTTCTTTGCTGTTTTTGATATATTATATTTATTTTCCTTTAAATTCCTCAGTATTATCTTCTTTTCAATATCTTCCAGAAAATATGGCAAGGACTTGTTTACATAAAACTTCTCATAATCACAAGCATTATCTCTTGTAAAAATATTTGAGCATGTGATAAAATCATCTTTTGTAAGGAACCTTCTATCCGGAGGTGCATAATTCATTGCTGATTCTATGCTGTTTTCCAGCTCTCTTACATTACCTGGCCAAGAGTAATTATAAAAAGCTTCCAGTACCTTGTCGCTTACTCCTAATATATTCCTGTTTAATATATAGTTAAACTTGTTTATAAAATGGTTTGTCAAAAGTTCAATATCATCTTTTCGTTCTCTTAAGGGAGGGATTCTTATGTATACTACATTAAGGCGATAATACAAATCCTTTCTTATTCTGCCATTTTCAATGCTTACAAGCGGGTCCTCATTGGTAGTGGCAATTATCTTCACATCTACGGGTATATCCTCAACTCCCCCAATACGCCTGATATATCCTTCCTGTAATACCCTTAACAGCTTTGCCTGCAACCCAAGAGACATTGAATTTATTTCATCCAATAAAAGTGTACCTCCATTTGCCTGTTCAAATATTCCTTCCCTTTCTACAGCACCTGTAAAACCTCCCTTTTCTGTACCAAACAGAATTCCCTCCAATAATGTTTCAGGTATTGCCGCGCAGTTCTGAGCAATAAAATGCTTGTCCTTTCTATTGCCGCTATAATGAATGCTTTGAGCAAACAGTTCCTTGCCAGTTCCTGTTTCTCCATATATTAAAACAGAAGAAGGAGAATTACTTGCCCTTCTTGCTATTTCAATTGCTTTCAGCATATTCTCATCTTTTGCAATAATATCGCTAAAATGATATCTTTTTATTCTATCCCTTTTATTGTATCTGGATATCTGGTTATTTGGTTTAAGTTCATTCTGTAAATCAATAAGCCTTTCCGACAGCTCTTTTACATACGTTATATCCTTGGCTATTTCCATTGCTGCTACTACTTTGCCTTTTACGAATATGGGAATGGTGGTATTAATTGAAAAAATCTTTTGCCCTTTAGCATTAATATATATCTGAACTTTATCCATTATAGGTTTTTTTTCTGTTAATGCACTGATTAAAGTGGAAGACCTTTCATCTAAACTTGGAAATACCTCTAAAAGGTCCTTATTCATTACATATTCTACTTCTAACCCTTCAATTCTGGCCATGGCTTCATTATATACTATTGTTTTTCTGTTCTCATCAATTACATGAATGCCTATATCAATATTGTGCAAAATATTTTGCAGCAGTACTTTATCAAAAACATCTGTCCTCATAAATATCATCCTAACCCAAATTAATTTATAATAAACATATACCAGCCACCATTCTCTTATCCGTACCCTTTTCCTTCCTGTAGGAATAAAGCTTATCTACGTTGCAGCTGGTACATATATTTGACAGAATTATGTTTTCCTCTGGCAATCCCTTTTCTATCAATTGAAAATAGTTAACCTTCTTCAAATCCAGGTAAGCCTTTTCACCTTTATTTATTATTATTTCACTGAAATTGCCATATCTATCATTGAATAGTTTTTTAACATCATTTCCTACTTCATAACAGCAGGGGCCTATTGAAGGTCCAATTGCTGCAACTATATCTTCTGTTTCTGAGTTGTAGTTATTTCTAAATGCATTTACCATTTCTCCGGATATATTATCAAAAGTACCTCTCCATCCGGCATGAGCCATGCCCACTACCTTCTTTTTTCTATCAACAAAATATATGGGAACACAATCTGCATGATATGTTATTAATAAGACACCAGGAATATCCGTTATAATTCCATCCCCTTCAATTGTGCCCTTTTCTGATGGCAGTTCCTGAATAGACTTAACAATTAAAATATTCGTTCCGTGTACTTGTTTTACACTTATAATCCTTTTACTATCAACTCCTAGAACTAAGGATAGCTGGTCTTTTATTTTATGTTTATCCCAGCCAACTCTTGATGTAAACAAATGTTTAATAAATCCTAAACTATTTAATTCTTCAAACTGTAAGTACAATAATCCGTGTTCCATTATTTCAATCATCTGTAGCCACCACCAAGTTTATTTCTCGTTTAGCAGTTTATTCAACTCTTCCATAAAAGTGTTAATATCCTTAAACTGTCTATAGACTGATGCAAATCTTACGTAGGATACTTCATCTATTTCCTTTAGCTTATCCATAACCATCTGTCCTATTTTTTCGCTTGTAACTTCCTTTTCCATCAGGTTATATAAATCCTTTTCTATTTCATCCACAATTTCCTCTATTTTATTTAAACTTACAGGCCTTTTTTCACAAGCCTTTAACATACCATTCAATATCTTGTTTCTATCGTACAGCTGTCTGTTGCCCCCCTTCTTCACAACAATTAGAGGAACCTTTTCAACCTTCTCATAGGTAGTAAATCTTTTAAAACATCTCAAGCATTCCCTTCTTCGCCTTATGGCTTGTCCTTCATCAGTAGGCCTGGAATCAACTACCTTGGTTTCCGGATAATTGCAAAATGGGCAGTTCATCTATTCACCTCCGCTTCTATATCTGATTATAATATATCTATTTGAAATTGTCTAATTCTTTGGTGTTATCAACATCAATATCCACCAGTATTATATCATGTCCAATTTTAAATATGTTTTGCCAAGGGATGACTAAATCCCTGTTCTTTCCAAAAAAGCCTAAAACTTTTCCATAGTAAGGTATTAATATAGATATAACCTTGCCATTCTCCAAATCAATTTCAAAGTCATAGATATACCCAAGTTTTGCACCATTTCTGATATTGATGACTTCCTTTTCCCTCATTTCAGATAAGTTAATCATTACCTCACCTCTTCCTATATATTCATTACTATATATATTGAAAAAAGCATTTAAAATATTACTAAAATTTGGTGAGGTAATGATTATTGTTATATAAATTTTCTCATCTGCCTTAAGGCATTCTTTTCCAGCCTTGAAACCTGAGCCTGCGAGATTCCTATTTCCTCTGCTACCTCCATTTGAGTTTTTCCTTCGTAAAATCTCAGATTTAATATATGCCTTTCTCTCTTATTCAGCTTATTTATGGCTTCCTTTATTGCAATTGACTGCAACCATACTTCATCCTCGGATTTCTCATCCCTTACCTGATCCATTACATATATGGCATCTCCGCTATCGTGATATATTGGCTCAAATAGCGATATAGGCTCTTGAATTGCATCCAATGCAAATACTACTTCTTCCTTAGGTAGATTTAACTCCTTTGCTATATCAGTTATTGTAGGTTCCTTTGAGTTTTTGTTTACAAGATGCTCTCTTGCCTGCAGTGCTTTATATGCTATATCTCTTAAAGACCTGCTTACTCTTATTGAATTATTATCACGAAGATATCTTCTTATTTCTCCAATAATCATTGGTACGGCATATGTTGAAAATCTCACATTTTGACTTAAGTCGAAATTATCTATAGCTTTAATTAATCCAATACATCCTACTTGAAATAAATCGTCTACATTTTCACCTCTTCTGTTAAACCTCTGTATTATGCTTAATACCAGCCTTAAATTCCCCTGTATGAATTTTTCCCTTGCTTCCTTGTCTCCAGCTTTTATTTTAACAAATAGCTGCTGCATTTCTTCATTAGTTAATACTGGTAGTTCTGATGTATTTACTCCACATATTTCAACTTTATTTGTATGCACATTCTTCATTCCCTTCGCCTATATTGCCCCTTTACGTTTAAAATTATTGCCGCTCTATTATTTTTTATTCAATTTTTCAATGCCAATAATAACCATATACTTTTAGATATAAAAAATGTGACAGCAAAGTGCTGTCACATAAGCTTTACCATTTCCTTTCTTAATCGCTTTATAATCCTCTTTTCCAGCCTTGATATATAAGACTGGGATATGCCTAACATGTCTGCCACTTCCTTTTGGGTTTTTTCCTTTCCGCTTTTTAAGCCAAATCTCAACTCGACAATTGTCTTTTCTCTTCTCGAAAGCTTACCTATGGCTTGATTTAGCAGTTCTTTGTCCACTTCATCCTCCAAAAGCTTAAATATAATATCTCCATCAGTTCCCAATATATCGGACAATAGCAGTTCATTTCCATCCCAATCTACATTCAGAGGCTCATCCAAGGACACTTCAGATTTTAATTTGCTGTTTCTTCTTAAATACATCAGAATTTCATTTTCAATGCATTTTGATGCATATGTTGCCAATTTAATGTTTTTCTCAGGGTTAAATGTGTTTACAGCTTTTATTAAACCTATTGTCCCGATGGAAACCAGATCTTCTATATTAATCCCTGTATTCTCAAACTTTTTTGCAATATACACTACTAATCTTAAATTTCTTTCTATCAAAATGCTTTTAATGCTATTATCGTACTTCAATCTGTTTAAAAAATAGCTTTCTTCCTCCGGTTTCAGTGGCGGAGGAAGAATCTCACCACTTCCTATATAATAAATGCTATCTAAAAGACCAATCCTATATAAAATTTTATATAATTGCAGTTTTAAATTCAAAAATAAACCTCTCAAAGTCTCTCCCCCTATCCTATAATTTCAGGATGCAATAGTCCATTATATTGCTCATCCTGCGCCAGCTTATTGTTATAAATGGCTACTATTATCTCTTCCTTTAATCTCCTGGTTTCATTTTCCAGGTATATGCTGACGCTATCCGGTTTAAATCCAATTAAAATACCATTCTCGTTTCCTAATGACTTAAATGGTATTAACCTAAGCTTTATCTCGCTTCCTATGTCCTCCATCACTTTAGCAATGGTTTCCAAATCCAATTCTCTTTTCTCCAAGTAAATCCTTTTTAATTTTTCAGGAAGTATTTCGCTTAAAGAGTTGTATTCTGCAATTATAACAGGCTTTTGCGTTATAGGTTCTTTTAAGGAATTGCCAGTATCTATAAGTGCTACAAGGTTTGCTTTTTTGTTATTTAAGCTAATTGTAATGTTCGTCAAAAAACTTTCCTTATTCATCCTGGCTCTATGGTATTTAAATATATAATGTATCAACATAATTGCTAGCCCTATGCCAATAACTAATACTCTAACCAGTTCCCTTGCATTTTTAAATGATACATTTGCAAAGTTAAAACTATTGTTTAATATATAATAAATGCCCATAATGGTTCCAGCAAATACAAAGGAAGTCAAATAAAAAGCAGAAATTTGCTTCAAAAAAATATTAAACTTCTCAGGGTTAAATGCAATTAAAATCATTAAAACTGATACTGAAAATTTTATTATAAACTTCCCCAAAAATTCATATTCAGGGAAGAAAGCTACCAGTATGTATAATGAGCCGATAATGGAAGAAATAAGCAATCTCAACCTGCTGCCTTTGGTCTTTGTTATTATTCTGGTTGCATATAATATAATGTAATTAATTACAATATTTTCAATTAGAATGTATTCAGCGTAAACATACAACTCAATACCCCCCTGGTTTTCTTTCATAAAATTGTTTATGTCTATTATATAATATATATTCCTAAAATTTTGTCGGTATGAGTAAACAAAAAAAAACGTATCTCAATTTTTGAGAAACGTTTTTTGACATTTAAATTTGAATTTCTATCGCTTTCTCTTCCTTAAAAATGGAGGTATATCCAGGTCGTCAACGTTGAATTGGCTAGTTACTGCAGATTCATCCAGTTTTATATCTAATGGGACTTCTAACTTACTTCGTTTTTGTGAATCAAAACCTGTCGCAATAACTGTTATTCTTATCTCATCCTTCATGGACTCGTCTATACCTGCACCAAAAATAATGTTAGCTTCTTCATCTACTGCTTGTCTTATTAAGTCTGCTGCTTCGTTAACTTCAAATAGCCCTAGGTCATCCCCACCGGTAATATTTAATAGCACAGCTTGAGCACCATCAATGGATGTTTCAAGCAATGGGCTCCTAATGGCCTGTTTTGCAGCCTCTACAGCTCTGTTCTCACCTGATGCCCTTCCAATTCCCATATGAGCTATACCACGATTATACATTATGGTTTTAACATCTGCAAAGTCCAGATTGATAAGATTTGGTACAGCAATCAAATCAGAAATACCCTGTATACCTTGTTTCAGCACTTCATCTGCCATAGCAAAGGCTTGTACTATAGTAGTTTTATTTTCTGCTACCTGCAACAGCCTATCATTAGGAATGGTAACCAAGGTATCTACCTTTACCTTTAATTCTTCAATGCCTTTTTCAGCATGTTTCTGCCTTACCCTACCTTCAAAAGTAAAAGGTTTGGTTACAACACCAACTGTAAGTATGCCCATTTCCTTTGCTATTTCTGCAATAACAGGAGCTGCTCCAGTTCCTGTTCCTCCTCCCATTCCAGCTGTTATGAATACCATATCGCAACCTTTCAGAGATTCGGCTATTTCATTTCTGCTTTCTTCAGCTGCCTTCATGCCTATTTCTGGATTCGCACCTGCACCTAATCCTCTTGTTAATTTTTCACCTATTTGCAGCTTTATCTCAGCTTTTGAAGAATACAATGCTTGCCTGTCAGTATTTACTGCAATGAACTCAATACCTTTGAGTCCACATTCAATCATTCTATTTATAGCATTATTTCCTCCACCACCAACTCCAACAACTTTAATTTTTGCAAATTCTTCAACTTCAACATCAAAATCAAACATATACTGACCTCCCTTTAATTAATAGATGTAGTTAGCTCTAACTCTCCAATAACCCTTTATTCATGATTAGATTAAACTACTCCTTGTTTTTTTTCATCCCATTAATAATAATACGCCTGATGCTGGCAAAGTTTTCAAACAGCCTTCCTCCAAATGTAAATATGGCTGCATAATATAATGGAACCCCTAATTTATCCCCTATATATGCCAATATAGCAGCAAGTATAGCATTACCAAAAAATCCGGACAGGAATATTTTTAAATCAAACTTTCCCTCCAGATTTGATCTAACCCCTCCAAACACTGTGTCTAAGCATGCCAGTATTGCTACTGATATATAAAGTGAATAGCTAACGCTATAGGTATAAGGTAGGATAAGTCCTATAATAATACCAATTAAAATGCCTATTGCTGCAAAGAACATATTAATCACCTTCTCTTATTGGTTTTGCATATTTAAATTCAAAAGCTCCGCTATATGCAGGAATAATTATTTCATCTTCCATGGTAGTTTCTATAGATATCTGGTCAATAGTCTTCAAAGCATAGCCATAAGTATTTGGAGCATTAATTGCTGCGCTTAGCAACTGAGGATCTCCAATTGCCTTAATGTATATTGGAACGCCTACGCTCTTTCCGTTTATCCTTATTACTGGTCCACCGCATTTTATTTCAGACATGGAAAGCACTCTCTGTCCATTTATACTTATTGCTTCAGCTCCAGCCACTCTCAGGTCATTGATAATTCTCAACACATCTGCATCATGAATTAAATCCAGGTCAAAGCTTTGTCCAAAAGCATTTTCATCCATATTATCTTCCATTTTAACTATAATACCAGGTCCTTTTACAGTTTCAAATCCTGCTACAGCCTTATTTTTATACAGTTCTTCCTTCAATAAATCAACTATGTTCTCATCTCCACTGACTATGCTTTCATAGGTTTTTATCTTTTCTTCCTTGTCCTTTATCATTATTTTAAGCTCTTCAATTTCCTTATTTAATGCATTTATTTCATTTTTTGTGGATTCAATGGACTTTAAGGTCACCGGAATCATTTGAGGTACCTTTTGCTTTACTTGTACTGCCAATATAATACCTAGAATTACGGATACGCTAAACACTGTTAGATCAGTCCTATTAATCTTCATTTATATCACCTGAACCTTAATTTACCTGTTCTTTTACTGGCTGGGAATATACAAACTCTATTAACTTTCTATATTTTGGTATTACAATGTTATCGTCCTTAATAAGATTTACTGTATAGTCGTAAAACCTTAATGTCCAAACTATACCTCTCTTTATGGATAAGGCTGATTCTAGTGTTTCAGGGTCACCTATGGCTTTAATTACTATAGGGGAATTAATTGAAACTCCATTTACTTCAATATGGTCTCCCGCTCTTACTATTTCAGTATAGGCAGTATATCTCTGGTCATTTATTGATATGGCTTCTGCCTGGGCAGCATTTAATACGCTAATGGTTTGAAGTATTAAATCTATATCATCTACTATGCTGTATTCTATTCCATACTGCACATCAACTGGCGGGTCATAAATTTCAATTATTACTCCTGGGCCCTGCAGGTCTACATATCCTGCCAATGCCCTATATTTTTCCAAATCGTTATACAGATTTTCTACATATACGTTGTTATCTGCTTCTCCCCTCTCATATTGAGCAATTTTATTTTCAGCTTCATTTAGAGCCTTTAATGCAGCATCTCTTTCCTCCTGTGCCTTTTTAAGCTCTATTGCAAGCTGCTGAGCTCTCTGTGTAGGGAGGATTCCTTCTCCTACAGTTTTTGTAACTGTTTTAAACTGTAAGGCTAATATGATTCCCAAAAATATTGAAACTATAGCAATTGCAAATTGTCCTTTTATTTTTTTCATCATCTATTACACCTACCTATTATCAGTAACAATTACGGGATTCTCCCCTTTATCGAATAAAATCTTCTTTACTTCCAGTCCTTTCTTTTCAATATCATCTAATATTCCATTTAAGAAGCTTAATTTATATTTTACATTATTTAAGGGTCCAAAGGCAACTAGTTTGCCATCCTTAAGATAGATGATTATATTGTCTTTGTTGGAAACATCTACTTCTTTCATTAGCTCTAAAATATCTAAATTCTCACTATATAATATGAACTCTTCCATATCTTCCATGGAAACTTCCTGGTATATACTGCTGCCTTCCTCAACAGATTCCAAATCTAATCCTTTGATTTCAGGTAGCAATATATTACCTGTATTTTCCTCTATAGTCAATATATATCCTTCAATATCAATATAGGCAACAAGGTTTAGATATTGGATTGCTGCTACTTCTTTTCTTTCTTCAATTTCAATAATAATCTTATCAGGAAGCTTCCTTTTAATCTTGCTTTTCTTCACATAGGGTATTTGATTCAGGCTTTCTTCACCTTTTTTGATATCTATTTTAAATATGTTTTCTCCAATATTACATGTTGATGCCTTTACTACTTCTTCATAGCTTAATTTATTATTTCCCTCTACTATTATTCCTACAACAATAAAAATGTCCGTTTTGAATACAAGAATATATGATAATATAATAATTACTATAAATAATAGCAGCTTACTTAACCTCTTTTTTTTTTTTAATTGTTTTCTCTTTTCCATATAAATCCCACCTATTGCTTGTCCTTTGTCTTAAAAGCAGCAAAGGCTGCTTAATTTATCTTTTCGATATTTGCCCCTAAACCCTCCAATACTAAATGAAAATTCTCATATCCTCTTTCCACGTGATGTACATTGTCTACTACAGTAGTCCCTCTTGCTGCCAATCCAGCCAATATCAACGAAGCCCCTCCTCTTAAATCCTTAGCAGAAACCTTAGCACCTGTTAGCTCTTTTACTCCTTTAATGACTGCTACTCTTCCAAAAATTTTTATGTTTGCGCCCATTCTTATCAGTTCTTCAGCATGCTTAAATCTGTTTTCAAATACTGTTTCGGAAATAATGCTGGTACCATTTGCAATGGTTAACAGCGCCATCATTTGAGCCTGCATATCTGTTGGAAATCCTGGATATGGCAGTGTTTGAATCATCTCTATTGAGTTTATCTTCTTAGGTGCAATAACCTTCAAAGAGTTATTGTCATTATATATTATACAGCCTGCTTCCTTTAACTTTGCTATAATTGCCTGTAAATGCTCTATTACTACATTTTTTATAATTATTTCTCCACCAGTAATTGCTGAAGCCACCATATATGTTCCTGCAACAATTCTATCCGGTATTGTATTGTGAGAAACATCCTTAAATTCATTTACTCCTTCTATAATTATGACACTTGTTCCAGCGCCGCTTATTTTTGCACCTGCCTTATTTAAATAGTTTTGCAGGTCTACAATTTCAGGCTCCCTGGCGGCATTTCTTATTACTGTTGTACCTTTTGCCCTGGTAGCAGCCAGCATAATATTCTCTGTAGCTCCTACACTTGGGTAATCTAATTGTATTTCGCATCCCTTCAATTCCTTGGCTTTTGCGTAAATAAAACCATGAGACTCCTCTATTTCTGCACCCAATTCCCTTAATCCCTTCAGGTGCATATCAATTGGTCTAGGTCCAATCTCACATCCTCCAGGATAACTTGCTATAACTTCTCCTGTTCTTGCAAGCATTGCACCCATTAGAATAATGGAGGACCTCATCTCTCTTACCAGCTCTTCAGGGATTTTAATATTATTTAAAGGCTTAGAATCAATCCACATCATATTATCAATTCTTTTAATATTTAAACCAAGAGATAACAATATTTTCTCCATAACCTCTACATCTTTTAATTTTGGCACATTGAATATGGTACTCTCGTTTGCACCAATAACTGTAGCTGCTAAAATTGGCAACACAGCATTTTTCGCACCAGAAACAATTACTTCTCCTGTTAATTTCCTTCCACCCTCAACAATTATTTTTTCCATTATCGCACCTCCAAATATGCATATGCAAGCGTATATGACTATATTATGCATATGCATTGGAAGTGTGACAACTTTTATCTTTTAATAGCATTATGAATGATATCCACAATCCTTTCTGCTGCATCTATTTTCCCAAGTTTTCTGCTATTATTAGACATCTGTTTTAGTTTATTCCTATCATAAATTATATCATTTATGGCTTTATTTAATTTCTCTCCAGTTAAATCTTTTTCTAATATTAAATAGCTTGCACCATTTTTTTCAAAAGCTCTGGCATTGAACTCCTGGTGATTCTCAGCAGTATAGCTCTTGGGTATTAAAATGCTTGGGATTCCCAATGCAGAAATTTCAGCAAGAGTAATTGCCCCAGCACTGGTAACTACTAGATCTGCTATACTTAATGCTTTAGGCATTTCATACATATAAGGTACAACTTTTATATTTTCTTTTGGCATTATACCCATGGACTTCAGTTTGCTCATAAAGTCCTCATAAAATCTGCTCCCTGTAACATGGATTATCTGTAGATTCTTGTCTAAGTTCTTTTCAATAACATATAGCATTGTATCATTCAGCGTTTTTTGTCCTCCACTGCCTCCAAAAGACAATACCAGAGGATTGTTGGGGTTAATTCTTAAATCAAAATATGCTTTTCTTTTATCTACTTCAAGTATGCTTCGCCTTATTGGATTCCCCGTCAAAACAACCTTATCCTGGTACTTAAAGTATTTCTTGGATTCCTCAAATGTAATCATTACTTTTTCTGCATATCTTGACAATATCCTGTTTGTTATTCCGGGAAAGGCATTTTGCTCGTGAATAAAGGATGGTATATTTCTTTTACTTGCAGCATAAACTACAGGCCCGCTGACATACCCTCCTGTTCCAATTACAACATCTGGTTTGAATTCACTAATTATTCTTCTGGCATCCATTATTCCCAACATCATTTCCTTTATGGCTTTTAAAGCCTTTGCATTAAATTTCCTTGGCAATCCCTGCACTCTGATAGTTCTGAATTCAAAGCCTTCCTTTGGAACCAGTTCACTTTCCAGTCCTCTTTCAGTCCCTACATATAATATTTCTGCATCCTTATATCTTCTTTTTATTTCCCATGCAATGGCTAATGCTGGATAAATATGTCCACCAGTTCCTCCACCAGTAATTAAATACTTCATAATTTCAACTCCTATCAGTTTTCACATATTTTGATATATTCAACAAAATTCCTATAGAGGACATGTATACTACCAACGATGTTCCTCCGTAGCTTACCAGAGGCAGCGGGATACCAGTTGTAGGCATAGAGGAAGTAACTACTGCTAAATGGATTAGAGTTTGAACAGTAATAAGCCCAACAATACCTGTTGCTAAAAGACATCCGAACAAATCATCTATGTTAAGGGCTATTCTAATACCCCGCCAGATAAGAACCACAAATAGCAATATAACAGTCAAAGCTCCTAAAAATCCCAATTCCTCACCAATTATGGAAAAAATAAAATCATTATATGGTTCAGGAATGTAAAAAAATTTTTGTCTGCTCTTTCCCAGTCCTAATCCAAATAGCCCGCCTGATCCTAATGCATATAGCGATTGAACAGCTTGCCAGCCAGAATCAGTCTTATCAGCAAAGGGGTCTAAAAAAGCTGTCCATCTTCTCATTCTATAGGCATGGTCCTTATCAGTAATTGCAAAGAACAACCCTACACATCCGGTAATTACCATTACAAAGAGATGACTAAGTTTCATTCCTGCAACAAAGAAAACTATCATTAGAGTCATAGCCAAAGTTACTGTTACGCTTAAACTCTTCTGAATATATATCATTCCACAGGAGATGCCTATAATCAGTAATGCTGGAATTGTACCCTTTCTTAGGCTCTTAATATCGTCCTTTCTTTTAGATAGAAAATCTG
This sequence comes from Tissierellia bacterium, assembly GCA_012839745.1. GTDB lineage: Bacteria > Bacillota > Clostridia > Tissierellales > Tepidimicrobiaceae > DUMS01. The sequence continues at coordinate 48,029 of DUMS01000007.1, read as the reverse complement.
CCAGAAATATTATAGAACCTATCTTTATGACGTCAGAGGGCATAAATGTAGTAAATCCTAAATTTACCCATCTCCTTGCACCCTTTAATTCCAGCCCCAAAGGTGTAAATATTAAAAGTCCTGTAAGCAAAGATACTATATATATTAATCTGGAAAATCTCTTTAAATATTTATAGTCAAAATTCATAAAAAACAGCATTGCCGCAAATCCCAAGACTGATGATTTTATTTGTCCTTTCAAGAAATAGTATCCGTCATTTCTTCTTATGGCTTCTGGCCACGAAGAACTAAATACCATAATTATTCCTATGAAAACAAGAAGCAATGTTGATAATAACAATGTAAAATCAGCAGCCTTCTTTTTTTTCTTATTAGACATTCTTAGCCTCCTTTAAGCTTTTAACCGCTCTCTTGAAATCATGTCCCCTCATCTCAAAATTGCTGTACATATCCCAGGATGCACAAGCAGGTGATAACAATACGCTGTCTCCAGGCTGTGATATTTCAAAAGACTTGTAAACTGCCTCCTTCATATTGTTTACCATATGGATATTCTTAAATCCATATTTCAATGCAGTATCTCTTATTTTTTCCTTAGTTTCTCCCAGTAGAACCAATGATTTGACTCTATCTCCAAAGGATTCAACAAATTCACCAAATTCACTTCCTTTATCCTTTCCTCCGGCAATCAGTATAATAGGTGGATTAACTGCCAATATTGCTTTAATACTTGCATCTGGATTTGTTCCTTTGGAATCGTTATAGAACTCTACCCCATTAATGGTATCTACAAACTCAATTCTGTGTTCAACACCTTTGAAATTCCTTATAACATCTCCCATAATCCCATTATCAAGGCCCATTATCCATCCAACTGAAACACTTGCTAAAACATTTTCTAAATTGTGTTTCCCCAAAATCTTTATTTCATCAGTTTTTAAAATTCTGTGTATTTTTTCACCATCATTAATAACTACATAGCCATCATCTATATATGCTCCCTTTGATAGCTTATTATCAACACTGAACCAAATAAGGTTAGAATTTACTTCTTCACCTATTTGCCTTAAAATCTTATCATCATAATTCAACACTGTATATTCCTTTTCCGTCTGGTTTATAAAAATCTTCTTTTTGGCATTTATATAGTTTTCATACGTTCCATGCCAGTTAAGGTGGTCTGGTGTTATATTGATAATTACACTTACCTTTGGTTTAAAGTATTTTGTGCTTTCCAATTGAAAGCTGCTGGCTTCAATTACAAATACATCATCTTCATTGGAGTTTACCAAATCCCACAAGATTCCTACTCCTATGTTTCCTGAAACATGGGTTTTGATACCTGCTCCTTTAAACAACTCGCCAGTTAGAGTTGTAGTTGTGGTTTTACCGTTTGTTCCTGTTATGGCTATGAAATTTTTGTCTGGGCAAATTCTGTAAGCTAGCTCCAAATCGGTAATAACTTCTATATTTCTCCTATTTGCTTCTTTAATGATATCTATAGTCAACGGTATTCCAGGACTCTTGACTATCAGGTCAATATCATCCAATGGTACATCATTTGTACCCAAATACATTCTAAGATTCATATCCTTAATTTCATATATATAATCTTTTAATTTTTCTTCAGGGTTTATATCGCTTACTGTAACTTTTGCACCTAGCTTAGTCAAAGCTTTTGCAGCTGAAACACCGCTTATTCCCAATCCTAATACTAATACTCTTTTATCATTTATGTTCATATTATCACCATCTCCTGTTAACTTAAGCTGATTACACCTATTAGGCTTAAAATCACCGTAATAAACCAGAATACTACTACTACTTTTGTTTCCTTCCACCCTTTTAGCTCAAAATGATGATGGAGGGGGCTCATTAAAAATACCCTTTTGCCAGTTAATTTGAATGATATAACCTGAATGATTACTGATAAAGTTTCAGCAAAGTATATACCCCCTGCTATTGGTATAACCAAAGGAAGATTAAGCAAGATTGCTACAGCAGATATGGCTCCTCCTAAGGCTAGTGACCCTGTATCTCCCATGAATATTTTTGCTGGATAAGCATTGTGTATTAAAAAGCCTAAACAAGCTCCAGTAAGGGCTGCTGAAAATATTGATATGCTATCCATACCCCAATTTAAAGCCTGCAGCCCAAAGAAGGATGATACAATCAATGTTACGCCTGAAGCCAGCCCATCCAACCCATCAGTTAAATTTACGCTGTTTACAGTTCCAACTACTACAAAAGCAATAAATGGAACATACAGCATGCCTAAATCCAGATATTTGTTCTCAAAAAAGGGAACTATGACCTTTGTTCCTAACATTGATGTATTTGATTGATATATTGCAAGTATTACTGCCAAAATAACCTGACCTATAAGCTTCTGATAGGCTTTTAAGCCTAAGGACCTTTTGTTCCTTATCTTTAAGTAATCATCCAAAAATCCAATTAATCCAAATCCTACAGTGGATAATATTAATACATACATATCTCTGTTTAATAGCCCTGAAGTTATTGTAGTAATAACAAGAGCAAATATAATTATAATACCTCCCATAGTAGGAGTGCCACTTTTTGTTGATATATGGGACTTAGGTCCATCATCTCTAACATTCTGTCCAATATTAAGCTTTTTTAATATGGGTATTACAATTGGGCCCAATACTAAAGTAATAATGAATGCAATAACTACAACTCTAATAATATCTATGTATTCCACCATTCTAAAACTCCTCTCTTGTGCTTAATCTAAATCAGCCTTTTTTTTGCAGTATATCCAATACTATCTGTTTTTCGTCAAAGGGAATTACTTTATCTCTAATTATGGTATAAGTTTCATGTCCTTTGCCTGCCAGCAATATGGTATCCTTTGATTTTGCATTTTCCAATGCATATCTGATGGCTTCCTTTCTGTCTGTAATTGCTATGTATTCTGCTTTTCCCTTTTTAACTCCAACCAAAATATCCTCAATTATCTTGTCCGGGTCTTCAAACCTCGGATTATCTGACGTTACAATACACATATCTGCCAGGTTGGACGCTATTTCTCCCATTATAGGCCGTTTTTCTCTATCCCTATTGCCCCCAGCCCCGAAAACAACTACAACTCTCCCTGGAGCAAATTGTTTAATCGTTGTCAGGACCTTTTCCAATCCATCAGGGGTATGGGCATAATCAATTATAACACTAAAATCCTTATTTTTTAATGGAATTAATTCAAATCTACCTTTAATTCCATCCATGGATTCAATAGCCTTTTTTATTACGTGCAGTTCTACATCATAGGCAATTCCACATGAAATAGCAGCTAAAGCATTGTATACATTAAACTTTCCAAGCAATTTCATATGTATAGGTATAGATCCTTTAGGAGTAAGTACATTAAATTCTACTCCACTGCTACTATAAAGTATATTTTTGGCAGTTACATCGCTTTTTTTATCAAATCCATAGGTTATTAGAGGTACATTATTTGATATTTCATTTATCATCCTCTTTCCGTAGGTATCGTCTACATTAATAATATTATATTTCTTTGTAATATTGAATAGTTTTAGTTTACTCTTATAATAATTTTCCATAGTAATATGATAATCCAAATGGTCTTCTGTTAAATTAGTAAATATACCTATTTGATAATCTATATATTCAACCCTTTTTAAATCCAGCGCATGGGAAGATACTTCCATTACGCAGAACTCTATTTTTTCATCAACCATTTTACTTAGAAGCCTTTGTAATGTCAGGGATTCCGGTGTAGTATTCTTATTGTCTATAATTTCATCTTTTATTATTGAACCTAAAGTACCGATAACTGCAGTTTTCTTATTGTTTTCCTCAAAAATTTTTTTCACCATATATGTAACTGATGTTTTGCCATTAGTGCCAGTAACCCCAATTAAATTCAACTTCTGTGAAGGCATTCCATAGAACACTGAGCTTATATAAGCTAATGCATCCAATGTATCCTTAACCTTTATTACAGTAACATCATCCCTTTCAATGTCCATATCCTTTTCCAGCATAATACATACAGCACCTTTATCTATTGCTTCACTTATATACTCATGGCCATCGACAGAAAAACCCTTAATTGCTACAAACATATGCCCTTTCTTTATTCTTCGTGAATCATTCTCTATTCCCAATATATCTATATCAGTATTTCCCTTTAAAACATCATACTGAATATTCTCTATTAACTTTCCTAATTTCAATATGTCCCCCTGCCTTTACACTATAATAACTAATTAAAGGCAACCCTTAAGTCGCCTCTTAGTTATCATTAGTGTTTTTAAACACAACCTTTACTTTGGTATCTATGCTGATTTCGGCTCCAGGCTTAGGGGTTTGATCTACAGCTATACCTTCTCCTTCAAATTCATAAGTGAGCCCTAGTCCATCCAATATATTAACTACATCAGCCTTTGTTTTTCCACTTAAATCAGGGACTATTACCATGTTCTCACTTTTATAACCGCTGTCCAGGTATAAGTCTATTATTGAACCTTTTGTCACCTTAGACCCTGCCAATGGAAACTGTTCAATTACAACTGAATTCTCTTCAATATTGTTGGATTCAGTGGTATACCTGAATCCCAGTTGGGTTAGAGTTCTGCCTGCTTCGCCAATAGTTAAGTTTCGGACATCAGGCACTATTTCGGTATTTTCAAATTTTTTCTTTTCCTCCTCAGTAAATTTCTTTTCAACTTCCATATAATTTAAAGTTTCTTCTATTAGCTTTCCAGCAACTGGAGCTGCTACGCTTCCTCCATAATAAATACCTACCGGTTCATCTACAATAACCAGTACTGCTATCTTAGGATCATCTGCTGGTGCTATTGCAATAAAGCTGCCTATATATTTTCCAGGAGCATATCTGCCATCAACTATTTTTTGGGCTGTACCTGTCTTGCCAGCCACCCTATACCCTGGAACATAGGCGTTTGAGCCAGTTCCCTCTGATACTACTCCTTCCATAAGCTTAAGAATTGTTTTTGCAGTGCTTTCTGATATAACCTGGCGTTTTACTTCAGGCTCATATGTTTTTACAACATTCCCTTCATTGTCTACCAGCTTGGAAACAAGCCTTGGAATCATAAGCTTGCCTCCGTTGGCAATTGCAGATACAGCGGTAATAAGCTGTATTGGAGTTACAGCTATCCCATGGCCATAGCTCATGGTAGCCAAATTTACTTCCTTTATAACATCTGTGCTTACAGGTATAATTCCAGCCTGCTCTCCTGTAAGCTCAATTCCTGTTTTTTCTCCAAAACCAAAGGCTTTTATGTACTTATACAAATTTTCCTTTCCCAGCCTTCTTCCCACATCAACAAACACAACATTGCAGGAATTATATAGACCTTCTTCAAAAGTCTGGTGCCCATGTGGATTATACCATCTTGCACATTTCAGCACAGCACCAGGTATATCAGTTACAAATCCATCGCAATAAAATGGAGTATCCAACTGTACTGCATTTTCTTCTAGAGCAGCTGCTGCAACTATTACCTTAAAAGTAGAGCCAGGTTCATAGGAATCATTTATAGAAAATGTCCTCCACATATCATACCATTTTTTCTGCAGTTCCTCCTGCGGTAATTTTTCCCATTCCTTTTTTGTCTCTTCATCAAGAGGTTCTCTTGGGTTATTTGGGTCATATTGGGGCATATTGGTCATGGCTAATACATCCCCAGTATGTGGTTCCATTACAATAATGGAAACATTTTTAGCCTTTGTATCAATAAGTGCCTTTTTAGCGTATTTTTCAGCAAAATGCTGAATTGTTTCATCCAATGTCAAAACTACATTTAACCCGTCTTCCGGGTCATAAATTTTTTCCCCGCCATAAGGCATTTCTACTCCTCTTGCATCTTCTGTCTTTACCCACATGCCCTGAGTACCAGATAAGTATTTGTCAAATGTCTTTTCAATACCATAAAGGCCATTGTTATCAATATCTGTAAATCCTAAAATATGGCTCGCAAACTCTCCATAAGGATAAAATCTCTTGTTGTCATCTACAATCTCTATGCCAGGGAGATTAAGATTTCTCAGCTCCTTTGTTTCACTCAGTGAAATCCATTGCTTAATCTTTATAACATTTGTATCTTTTATTAACTTCTCATATACTTCTGATTCGTCCAGGTTAAGTACTTCAGCCACCTTCTTTGCAGTATTAACGGGATCCTTTATATCTGCAGGACTTGCCCATACAGTATGTGAGCTTATGGATATTGCAAGTTTCTTTCCGTTTCTATCAAAAATAGTACCTCTCTTGGCATTTATGTATATACCCTTTGTCCATTGCTCTAATGCTCCCTTTTTTAATTCTTCTCCTTTGACAATCTGTATGAACCCTAGTCTGATGGTTAGAAAAAAAATAGCCAATACTGTCATCAGTAATACGAATAATAGCCTTTTCTTTGAAGCATTGCTAGGTGATGTCAAATCTAGACCCCCTTAAATAAGCTAATAACTAAATTCACTATATTCTTTAATCTGGCAGCCAGATTTATTTCATTCATTTCTGTTTCATCAGTTAAAACCGGTTCTTTTACTTCCATATAGACTATTTGATCCTCCGATGGATAGACCATACCAAGCTTTGTAAATGCATCTTCCTCTATCTTTGCAGAGCTTTTTATGGACTCTAACTCAGCCAATAGGCCATCCTTTTCTTTCTCCAGTTCAACCTTTTGCTTCTCAAGATTAGTTATATCCAATCTAATTTTGGTTATCAAGGTATACCTGTAAAGCACAAATAATGACAGCATTAACCCAGTAATTGATATAGCCATAAGCATAAGCTTATAAGCCACTTTTGAATCTTTCTTCCTTCTATCATTAACTCTTGTTCTTTCCTGCTTTTCTTTCTCGTTATATATATACTCCAATTCTTTTTTTGCTACTAACAATTTATTCTACCCCCTTTCAATTTAGAACCTAAAGTCGTTTAGCAATCCTCAATTTTGAACTTCGTGACCTAGGGTTTTTATCTATTTCGTCCAATGATGGCGTAATAGGTTTCCTAGTTATAATCTCAATTTCTCTTTTTTTGTTGCACCTGCACACGGGAAACTCTGGAGAGCATACACAATCCTTGTATAATTCTTGAAAAGCTTTCTTGACAATCCTGTCTTCCAGTGAATGAAAAGTTATAATACAAAGTCTTCCATTTTTCTTTAACAACCTTACCATTTTAGGTATGCTTTCCTCTAAAACATGAAGCTCATTGTTTACCTCTATTCTTATTGCCTGAAAAGTTTTCTTTGCTGGATGGTGTCCTTCCATTCTAGCCTTTTTTGGTATGGCCTTTTTAATCACCTCTACTAGCTGTAATGTTGTATCTATTGACTCTATAGCTCTCTCTCTTACAATAAACTCTGCAATTCTTTTAGCCCATCTTTCTTCCCCATATTCCCAGATTATCCTTTCAAGGTCTTTTTCACTATACCTGTTTACTACATCCCAAGCTGAAAAACTGTTATCCCTATTCATTCTCATATCCAATGGGGCATCCTTATTATATGAAAAACCTCTTTCCTCCTCATCCAACTGGTGAGAAGAGACTCCTATATCCAGAAGGATACCATCAACTTTATCAATATTTAAGTTTGACAATATAGCTTTTATATTTGCATAGTTATCATGAACAAACACTACCTTATGAGAATAATCCTTTAATACTTCCTTTGCCTTATTTATTGCATTTATATCCTGGTCTATACCAATAAGCATCCCATTTTTAAGCCTTTTAACTATTTCATATGAATGCCCTGCACCACCTAAGGTGCCATCTACATAAATTCCATCTTCCTTTAAATCCAATCCTTCTATGACTTCATTTAGCAGAACAGGTATATGTTCGAATTTCAATTTTTTCACTCCTTAATCTATATACCAAGTTGTTCCATCTTCTCAGCTATACTGTCATAGCTTAAGCTATCATCATTATTATATCTATCCCATTCTTCTTTACTCCATATTTCTATTCGAGATGAAACACCGATAATTACCGCATCCTTCACAAGCTTTGCATGCTCTCTTAAATTATTGGGTATTAATATTCTTCCTTGTTTATCCAATATGCATTCCGTGGCACCTGAAAAGAAGAATCTTACAAATGCTCTTGCATCCCTATTGGTAAGTGGTAATGTTCTCAATTTCTCCTCTAATGCCTTCCATTCTTCCTTAGGATATACAAACAAGCAGTTGTCTAATCCCTTGGTCATTATAAATTCCAGTCCCAAATTATCCCTGAATTTTGATGGTATAATCAGTCTGCCTTTACTATCCAGCGTATGCTGGTATTCTCCTATAAACATACCACTCACCCTTATAATTTATCACTTGAATTTATGTACCACTATCTACCACTTTCACCCACACTTTTATTATTCTATACCATTTTAATAATTCCTTCAATAAATTTAATTTTTTTTAACGTACACCTATAGGTATAAAGTCCTAAATTTCGTCATTAAAATGCTGATTTCGATTTGTTCTGACAACAATTGTGCATAAAAAAAAAGACTCTTTATAGAGCCTTCTAAATCCAGTCTTTACATACATCTATCCATTCCTTGAATTGAGAAAATTCCTCCAGTTCATCTAAGGTTACTTCAATGGCGCTGTTGCTGCTTCCACATGCGGGAAAAACAGTATTAAATCTTCTCAGGGATATATCCAAAAATATATCTACATCTTCCTTTACCCCAAAGGGGCATACACCACCCATTTCATGACCAATTAGTTGCGGCAATTCATCAGGTGTAAGCATTTTAGGTTTGGACTTGAATTTTTCCTTAAATTTTGAATTTGATATTTTAGCATCCCCTGCTGTTACTATCAGTACAGGTCTTTCTCCAACTTTAAAAGCCAGTGTCTTTGCTATCCTTTCAGGTTCACAGTTAACAGCCAAAGCAGCCAGTTCTACTGTTGCGCTTGAAGTGTCAAATTCCATTATTCTGTTATGAGCATTCCATTTCATTAGGTGCTTCCTAGCAGCTTCTATGGACATTTCAAATCCCTCCTAGAATTCTTCCTTCCTTCTTCTCTTATTGAATAAGTATATACCAATTATAATTGCACATAAGCTTACCAGCTGGGCAACTCTAACAGGTCCCAGCATTAAGCTGTCAATCCTCAATCCTTCTACAAAGAACCTTACTAAGGAATATAGCATTATATACAGCAAGAATACCTCCCCGGAAACCCTTTGTTTTTTCCTCCTGTACCACAATAATATAATAAATATAATGAAATTACCAAGTGACTCATAGAGGAAAGTAGGATGAACCTTTACCCCATTTACCATAATTCCCCATGGCAAGTCCGTAGGAGTTCCATAAGCTTCCTGATTTATGAAATTACCCCATCTGCCTATTGCTTGGCCTAATATTAAGCTGGGAGATGCAATATCAGCAATCTGCCAGAAGTTCAATCCTCTCTTCTTTGTAAATATTATCCCTACTATTGTAGCAGCAATAATTGCACCATGTATGGCTAATCCACCACCTCTAAAGTTAAGTATCTGTCCTAAGTTTCTCCCGTAATAATCCCAGTTAAACACTACATAATAAATCCTCGCACCTATTATTGCACTGGGTATTGCAAACAGAAGCAGATCTATAAAATCATCCTCTTTCACTCCAACCCTTTTTGTTTCCCGTAAAGCTAAAATTGTTCCTATTAAAACACCCGTCGAAATTAACACTCCATACCACATTACCTCGATTCCAAATATTTTAAATGCTACAGGGTCCATAGTCAATCTCCTTCCTATTGGTAGTAAAAATAGTATAGCATAAATTAGAATATTTTACATATGCTTTCATGAAAAATCCTGCCATATTATATAAATAAAAAAGGTTCCTACTTCATATCAGTAGGAAGCCTTTAATAAACCTCATTTATAACCTATCATCTCATACTTTCCATTATTTTGCTTATTTTATTTACCTGTTCATCATAGGATTCGCCATTCAATAAAGCTAATATGACGCTTTCTATTTCATTAAATATCCTCTTGTCGTCAGATACCAATACTTCTGAAATAGAGCTGTCTTTTTCCTTTACAGTATTTATTACAGTTTGCTTCACATCCTGAGTAAAATCATGCCCTTCGGCCATCTCCAATGCAACTGCTACTTTATCGTTAAATATAATGCTGGTAGCATTATCTATTCCAAAGAGGTTGACAACTGCATCCGAAATTCCCTCTGAACGGATTAATAAATCGTAATCTTTTCCGCCTACATCTAAGCTTATTCCATCTTCCATTTCCTGCTGTATGTTTTCTTCATCTATTACATTATCATTTTGTAATTCATTCCTGTTAAAGCTACATCCGGTAAATATAATGGATATTATAAGTAATAGTAATAAAATCACTCTAAATTTCATACTGTACCCTCCTTTAGAATATAGTTTTGCAATAATTAATAATTTTATTACAAAAATATGCTGTTTATTGGTTTTCCCTAGTTTCAGATGCAGTAAAATATTGAAGTTAGTAAATTAATAATATATAATTATTGTTATGCAAAATACTTATTTCGAAAGGAAGATTTAAATGAAGTTAGGGATAGTCGGACTGCCAAACGTGGGTAAAAGCACCCTGTTCAATGCATTGACTTCAGCACATGCAGAAGCTCAAAACTACCCATTTTGCACAATAGAACCAAATATCGGTATAGTTACTGTTCCAGATAAAAGAATAGATATGTTAGCAGATTTAATACAACCTGAAAAAGTAACTTATGCAACAGTAGAGTTTGTAGATATTGCAGGACTGGTTAAAGGAGCAAGCAAAGGTGAAGGATTGGGGAATAAATTTCTTTCTCACATAAGGGAAGTGGATTCCATAGTCCACGTGGTAAGATGCTTTGAGGATAAAAACATAACCCATGTGGAAGGAAAAATTGACCCATTGTCTGATATAGAAATAATCAATCTGGAATTAATGCTTGCGGATTTAGAAATAATAGATAACAGATTGAAAAAAGTTGAAAAGATGGCTAAAAGCGATAAAAGCTATGTAAAAGAGCTTGAGCTGTTGGAGGCTTTGAAATCTGCTATAGAAGAAGAAAAGCCTTTAAGAAGCTTAAGCTTTACAGATGAAGAATTAAGTCTAATCAAAAGCTTTCGCCTGCTTAGCCTAAAACCTGTTCTGTATGTATGCAATATATCTGAAGAAGACCTAATATCAGGAGAATACAATGACTATGTAAAACAGGTCATTAATTACGCTGAAAAGGAAGGGTCAGAAGTAATTGCCATATCTGCAAAAATTGAATCTGAAATATCCCAACTATCGGAAGAAGAAAAGAAAGAATTCCTTGCTGAATTGGGACTCGAAGAATCAGGTCTGGAGAAACTCATTAAATCCAGTTATGACTTGTTGGGACTTATGAGTTTCTTAACTGCAGGCCCCAAGGAAGTAAGAGCCTGGACTATTAAAAAGGGGACAAAAGCACCACAGGCTGCAGGAAAAATACATTCCGATATGGAAAGAGGATTTATAAGAGCTGAAGTAATAAACTATAAAGACCTATTGGATTGCGGCGGTTTTAATAAGGCAAGGGAAAAAGGTCTTGTAAGACTGGAAGGAAAGGACTATGTAATGCAGGATGGTGATGTTGTATTATTCAGATTTAACGTGTAAATAAAACAATACTCCTTATACTATGAAGTATAGGAGTATTGTTTATTTTATAGCCTGTAATTTACTATTATGCCAGGGTCTAAGACTCTGAATGTAAAGGATTCAGTTATAAAAAATTTTACCTTATTATTATCATGATTCTGATATCCAATGGATAAATCCTGACCAATTGTCAGTTCTAAATCATCATGGTTGTAGGGTACAAGAACTGCTCCTTCCAGTACATGGCTATAAACAATTTTTCCTCCAATTATCTTTTCAATTTCATCCTTAAGGGAATTTTCAACACCCTTGGATAAAATTATTCTGTATGCCTTTTCACCTACTACCAGTGTAAATGGGCCTTCTTCAAAATTCTCCTTTAGGGTAATAACTCCTTTTGCAATTGCATCTAAAATATCCTCTTTGCTGTCTCCAAATTCTAAGGTTTCATTTTCAGAAGATTTTACTATTCCTTTTATATGTAATTTATCAGAACCGTTGTATATTACATTTTCTTCAAACAATGCAATTTTTTTAGCTGCTTCTTCAAGAGGTGAAAAGTCAATATCCTTAGCTCCTCTTCTTATATTGTCCAGTTCCCATCTGTCCATTTCAAATTCTACTCTAACTTCAGTTAGTGGTATTACATTATAATTGGCATAGCATAAATCTCCATCTTCCTGAATATCTCCCAGTCTTCCTTCTGTTATTGCATTAAAATTCCAACCCTTTGGGCCATTTACTTTAACAACCTTTCTGGCTGAAAGATAGTTTACAAATACATCCTTCAATTGTCCTTCTATCTCTGCCCATGCTTCCTTGCTTACAGGGGCAAGCTCTCTGTATAGCATTACCTACCACTCCTTTCTTTTAAATCCCCTATGCTTAATGATGAAGAATTCTCTGAAACTCCTGTGGATGCTTCTTCTACTTCTGTTACAGGTCCTTCTGTAAATAAATAGGTTCTTAACTGTTCATCCCAGCCAGGCATGTTTCTTCTCAGCCATTCTAATGTCATGCAGGCATGTTCTATTTCTTCATCCCTGTTGTGTGCCATAATTGCCTTCAGCTCTTCGTCCTTAGTTGCCACAACCCTTTGATTGTACCAGTCAACTGCTTCTATTTCTTCCTTTAAACTATTCAAAGCCCTTACAATATCCTTTGCCTTTTCATCCAGGTATTCCACAGGTTCATGATATTGGCTCATTTTATCTCCTCCTTTTGTTTCTAATACTATCATAAACAATTTTACCCTGTATGTCATAAATTAATCAATAAAATATAAAGCTAATTAAGTATACTTAATTAGCTTTACATTTTACTCCCCTTTTACAATTTTCACAGATGAGCTGGCACCTATTCTGGAAGCCCCTGCCTCTATCATAACCATTGCAGTTTTATAATCCCTTATACCTCCAGAGGCTTTAATCTTCATAGAATCTCCTATGGTTTTTTTCATAAGCATGACATCTTCTACAGTTGCTCCGCCAGTGCTAAACCCTGTAGAAGTTTTAACATAATCTGCACCTGCTTCTCTGGAAAGTTCACAAGCCTTTATTTTTTCCTCTTCGCTGAGCAGGCAGGTTTCTATGATAACCTTCACTATTGCCTTGCCTTTTACAGCCTCAACAACAGCTTTTAAATCATCTAGTACGTAATCATATTCCTTACTTTTCAGGGCACCTATGTTTATGACCATATCAATTTCATCTGCGCCATCCTCTACAGCCTTCCTGGCTTCAAAGGCTTTCACTTCTGAAGTATTTGCTCCCAAGGGGAATCCTACTACAGTGGCCACCTTTACATTTGAGCCTTGAAGCAAGCTTTTAGCCATCTTCACATAATATGGATTAACACATACTGCTGCAAATCCAAATTCCACAGCTTCCTTACATAGATTTTCTATCATATCTGAAGTAGCTTCAGGTTTTAGAAGTGTATGGTCAATTTTTGAAGCAATATTCATATTAACACCTCTTTTTTTATTAATTCAACCATATCTCCGTTTTTTACTCCTGCTGCATTTCCTTCCTCTATGTCAACATGCATCTCCAGTGCATGGGTTGCGCCAGACCTAATCAGTACATTTTCGAATACCAATGCCCTAATGCCTTCAGTTCTAACCTTTACTATATCTCCATCCTTAACTCCAAATCTTTCTGCATCATCAGTATGCATATGAATATGCCTTGCAGCTACAATAACTCCCTTGTCTATTTCTATCTCGCCCTTTGGGCCTACTATCTTTGCACCTGGTGTTCCATCAATATCTCCAGAATTTCTAACAACTGGCTCAACTCCTAGCTTAATGGCATCAGATATGGATACTTCAACTTGTGTACTTTTTCTAACCGGTCCCAATACTCTTACTCCTTTTAATGTTCCCTTTGGACCTATTATATCAACTTTTTCTTCACAAGCATATTGACCAGGCTGTGATAATGCCTTTTTAAAAGTTAATTCATATCCTTCACCAAAAAGAGTATTCAAATCCTCCTGACTTAAGTGAATGTGCCTATTTGATAATGCTATAGGTAATTTAAGTCCCATAATATTTCCTCCTTTTAATGTATTCTCGTATAAATTATATTAATTTCCAATAAAAAAATCAAATTAATATGATAAATTGTATAATGTATTATAAAAATCCGGATAGGATATGCTTACACATTCATGACCTGAAATAAATGATTCACCTTTTGCTTTTAAAGCTGCAATGGATAGTGCCATGGCAATCCTATGGTCGCTATGGGAATCCAGTTTTGAGGGTTTTAACTCCTTTACACCTTCAATTACAAGTCCGTCTTCCAACTCTCGGATATTGGCTCCCATTTTCCTAAGCTCAGATGATATGGTACTTATCCTGTTACTTTCCTTATACCTAAGCTCTTCAGCATCCCTTATTACAGTTATACCCTGTGCGAGGGAAGCTGCAACTGCTAATACGGGTATTTCATCAATTAGCCTTCCAATTGTATTTCCTCCTATTGTTATACCCTTTAATGTAGAATACCTAACATGTATATCCCCTATAGGCTCATTGTTTAACTCCTTATAGTTAGTTATACTTATATCTGCCCCCATGCTGTTTAATACTGATATTATTCCAGTCCTTGTAGGATTAATGCCTACATTTTTAATTGTTAAAACAGAGCCTTCTATAAGTGTTGCTGCTACGATAAAATATGACGCAGAGGAAATATCCCCTGGCACATACAAATCCCTACCTGAAGGAGGGTAATTTGAATCCATACATATTACATTGCCTTCTTTATATATTTTGCATCCAAAATATTCTAGCATCCTTTCTGTATGGTCTCTTGTAACCTTATTTTCTATAATGGATGTACTGCCTTGAGCATATAGGGTTGCCAACAATAAAGCAGACTTTACCTGGGCACTTGCTACAGGAAGCTCATAATCAATGGAATTAAGCTTATTATCAGCTGGGCTTATATATATTGGCAGATATTTATTTTCTCTTCCCTCAATTTTAGCACCCATATTCCTAAGGGGGATTATTACCCTGTCCATAGGCCTTTTGGACAAGGATTGATCTCCTATCAATGCTGAGCTAAAGCTTTGTCCTGCCAAAACTCCACACAAAAGCCTTGCAGTTGTGCCGGAATTGCCACAATCAATTACTTTGTCTGGCTTCTTTAATCCATATAATCCTACGCCTTCTACAAAATATCTGTCTTCAGCTTTTGTTATGCTTACTCCCATGTTTCTAAAAGCCTCAATGGTCCTTTGTACATCCTCTGATTCCAACAGGTTCCTTATTGCTGATTTCCCATCAGATATGGAACTTATAATAATACTCCTGTGGGATATTGACTTGTCTCCTGGAACTGTTATTTCTCCTTTCAGTCCTTTATTGTTTCCTATAATTCTCAATCCACTCACCCTTTAAGCTTTTTATGATTAATTCCTTTTCTATACTATTAAATATATCAACTTTTCCTTTTGCTACCGGCAATATGAAAGCAATGCCATCCTTCTGGTTTTTCTTGTCATTTTCCATCTTATTCAACAGCTCATCTATTTCTTCATCATTAAATTGGACTGGCATAACTATTTTTTGCAGTATTTCACATATCTCCATAAAGTATTCTTCACTTATCAACCCCATGTACTTTGCTATATTTGATTCATACATAATCCCCAGCATCACTGCTTCTCCATGGTTATATCTGTTAAACCCATAAAAGCTTTCTATAGAATGCCCTATTGTATGTCCGAAATTCAATATCTTTCTATGACCTCTATCAGTTATATCCTGATTTACTATACTCTCCTTTATGGAAACAGCCCTTTTTATTATTGGCAAAAGTACTTCATTATTGCAGCTGTAAATACTATTAATACTCTTGCTTACAAATCTAAAAAACTCATAATCGGAAATCAAGCCATATTTTAGTATTTCCCCTAATCCAGATGTAACCTGCCTTCTATCCAATGTTTCTAGAAAGCTGATATCAATAATAGTGTTTTCAGGAAAATAAAATGAACCTATTATGTTCTTATATCCTTTGTAATTAATACCTACTTTTCCTCCAATGCTGCTGTCCACCTGTGCCAATAAAGTGGTTGGAATTTGAATGTATTTAAGCCCCCTTTTAAATGTAGAGGCTATAAATCCCGAAATATCGCCTGTTACACCGCCGCCTATGCTTATTATAACAGTATTCCTATCAACCCTTTTTTCTATCAGGTCATCATAAACCCTTAGGACATGCTCAATGGATTTAGTATTCTCGCCTGAAGGCATAATATAGAATATATTATTCAATCCTTCTACCAGTTCTCTTACTTTTTTTTCATGCATTTTATATACATTTTCATCTACTATTGTATAGACTCTGTTTGCACCCAGTTTTGATAAACAGCCTTTTATTTTATCCAATATGTTGTATCCAATCGTTATTTCCATAATACCACCTTATCTGTTTTTTATAACTTCCAGATATCTATTATAGCTTGAAAGGATTTCATCTAGACTATCTCCTCCAAATTTAAGCATTATTTCATTAGCTAATACATAAGCCAGCATGCTTTCAGCAACTATGCCTGCTGCTGGAACTGCTGATATGTCTGACCTTTCAAATTGAGCAACTGTACTTTCTTTTGATTTTATATCAACAGTCCTAAGGGGCTTTCTTAGTGTTGGAATTGGTTTCATGACCATTCTAAACACTATATCCTCTCCATTTGTTACTCCAGCTTCTATTCCTCCTGCATTGTTTGTTGCCCTGTAAAATCCGTCCTTATAAAATATTTCATCATGAACCTGCGAGCCATATCTATTTGCCATTTCAAACCCCAACCCAAACTCTATCCCCTTAATACCAGGTATGCTCATAATGCATTGAGCAATCCTGGAGTCAATTCTTCTGTCCCAGTTAGCAAAGCTTCCTAATCCTACAGGAATGTTCTTGCCTATTACTTCAACTACTCCACCTAATGTATCGCCATTTTCCTTTGCTTTTTCAATTTCCATTATCATAAGATTTTCAGACTCCTTGTCCAAACATCTTACAGGAGATTTATCTGCTCTTTCTAGTTCTTCTTCATCCCATCTATCATACAGCTTGTTTGCCTTTACCTTACCTATCTGCACTACATGGCTGTATATGTTAATGCTAAAACTTCTTAGAAACAGTTTGCAGATGCTGCCTACAGCCACCCTCATTGCAGTTTCTCTGGCACTTGCCCTTTCAAGTACATTTCTACCTCCTTCATAATTGTATTTCAACGTCCCTGCCAGGTCCCCGTGGCCAGGCCTTGGCCTTGTTATTTCAACCTGCTCTATGTTGCTTCCTCTGTTTTTTATCATTAAGGATATAGGATTTCCTGTTGTATATCCATTTCTTACTCCTGAAATTACTTCCACCTCATCCTTTTCAATTTTCATCCTATCTCCTCTTCCATACCCCAATTGTCTTCTCCTTAATTGGTGGTTTATGTATTCCACATCAAGAAAAACCTTTGCAGGAAAGCCTTCAATTATACCTGTAAGATAATCTCCGTGAGATTCTCCTCCAGTTAAAAATCTTATCACAAATCCCACCTCCATAATTAAGACTTCTATCTTAAAGATAGAAGTCTTATACTTCCTTCCTTCTTCCTTCGATGTATTTTGCAATGTTGTAAATTGCAAGAATCAATCCTATTCCAACAGAGGCAAAGCCTATTAACCTGTAGTACATCTCATAGCTTACAAATCTGGAATATATGATAAGTACAATTCCCAGCATTGTAAACTTTAAAACCTTATCCCTACCTTTAGATGTGAACTTCTCCTTTAACATGCTCTTCCTATTGTCATATTTTGCAATAATCAGATCCTCTACATCCTTTTGCGTAGGGTATGAGCCTATTTCCTTTAACATGGCTTTTATCTGATTGAAGTCGATTAACAGGTATTCAGTCTTCTCCTTCAGGTCATCTGAAAAATATGAATTTGTTACTATTATTCCTTCTTTTATGTTTTTCTCATTCATTTCTTTCATAAAGAATTCCAGCTCCTTATAGGATACCTTTGCATCCATAGAGCTTTTCAGGCATTTTAACCCATACATTTCTCCGTTAATTTCCCCTACAAAATCAATATACCTGTTGTATTCATAAAATGTAGTCTTATAGAACTTCTCAAGTATATCCTTTATGTAAAGCTGGAACTCCCTATTATCTTTCCTGGTAATTTCTCTAATTATCTCACTATCAGCAATATTCTCGTTAATTCTTAATATCTTATTACGCCTTATCCTTCGATTCCATAGCACCATAAGGAATATATAAGCCATTCCCAGTACAACTGCAGTAGCTAATGCTAAAAATATTTCTTCTGTTATCCAGTAAATCATAATTCCCGATATGGCAATTACAGTTACCACTGTAAATGCAAAATCCAGCAATGCAGCCTGTAAATTCTTACCCTTCTTCAAAGTGCTGGTATAGTAGTTGTTAAGTATAAACTTTCTCTTAATATAATCAAAATACTTTTTTATGTTTATTAATCCTTCCATCTATACTCTTCCCCTTTTTCATGAATATGTATGCTAGTACTTGTATTATTGACAATATAGCAAAAAATAATAATACAATATTTTTAAATATACCCATGAAAAAGTCCTCAGGAAGCATTTGAATCAGCAAATCAGTTTTAGGATTCAATATCCAAAGGTCGTTGTTAAAAAATATGAGATGAAAATATGTAAAATACTTGTTAAAATCATTTAATGACAGTATGAACAAAAGTATAATAGCACCCCACCAGATGAAAATTCCATAGAATAGAGTTTTTCCTAAGGTTTCCACCTTTCCCTTGAACACAAAATAAAAAGTTGAAACTAAAATAATTATAAGGCTTATATCCTTTAATATGTATCCGTATTTAAAAAGAAGTTTAACATCCATCATATGCAATATTTCTCTTCCATTGAAATTAGACTTCAGTATTTCTTCACCTGATTCATCTTTTAGATAGTCTAACAGGTCATCTGCTATATCCATTAATTCATTTAAGGATTTTCCTGTAACTGTTTCAACATTATTTTTCACAAATGATTTCTTATAATATTCTTCATTAAATGTGTTTAACTCGACAGATAACAGAAGTATAAAAAGCGGAAGAAAAATTACAATACATATTTTACCGATTCTTTCCATAGTGCACCGCCTTTATATAATTATCTATAATTGCCAGGGCTTGTCTATTCTATAAAAGTTAAAAGTTGAAAGATGCTTCTTTCAACTTTTTCCCATTTAGCTCATTGCCTTCTCCAATTTGTCTAAATACTTAATAGGAAACATCCTCAAAAGCTCCTTGTACTGCTCCACTGTTAAGCCCTGAACACTTGTATAAATGTCAATTTTGCCGTCTACATCCGCATTTCTGAATCTCTCTTTTATTGCTTCGAAATTGGTATCAGTTGGCATGGCTTTCCTCCTTTAAGCATTTTTTTCTACTATAGTAGTATGCTTAAAGAGGAAGTGCTTTATTCATTATAAAAAGGTTTAAGCCTGCATTAAGCTTCCAAATCCTCTGGCATTTCCCAGTTATGGTACACTGCTTGAACATCATCATTATCTTCCAGTATATCTATAAGCCTCATCATATTCCTAATATCCTTTTCATCTGTAAGCACAGTTGTATTTATTGGCAAGAAGGAAATCTCTGCAACTGTAAACTCGTATCCGCTTTTTGCCAGTCCATCTCTTACCTTATCAAAATTTTCAGGGCTTGTTGTAATTTCATATCCATCTTCTGTTACCTCAAAGTCTTCAGCTCCCAAATCAATGGCTTCCAGCATCAAATCATCTTCAGTAATTCCATCCTTGTTTTCAATGAACAGCAATCCTTTTCTCTCAAACATGAATGAAACACATCCGGTTTGTCCAAGGTTTCCGCCTACCTTATCAAAAGCATGTCTTATATCAGATGCAGTTCTATTTCTATTGTCAGTCAGACAGGATACATAAACTGCTATTCCACCTGGTCCATATCCTTCATATGTTATCTCTTCAAAGGAGCCACTATCCAATTCTCCAACGCCCTTCTTAATGGCCCTTTCTATATTTTCATTAGGCATGTTTGCAGCCTTTGCCTTTTCTATAGCTGCCTTTAAAGCTGGATTATAGTCTGGATCCGGACCTCCTTCCCTGGCTGCCACCATTATATACCTTCCCAGCTTAGTAAACTCTTTAGCTCTTCTTGCGTCTTCCTTTCCTTTTTTATTCTTTATATTATTCCATTTTGAATGTCCTGACATATAATTCTACCTCCTTAAATATATCCAATACATTTTAACACAATTTTATGTGAGGTTGAATATGATTTTAAACTGAAACCCTCTAATAATTATTTTAAGTAAAAAATTTCTGCCATTCAATAAAAATTACATTGGCTTAAATATGGATGGCATATTTCTCTTATGCTCGCTTATTCTATTCATATGCTCAATTTTTTCAATAATGCCTTCTGGGCCGGTTTTTGTTTCAATATACCTATCAAGCACATCATAGCTAAATCCCATTTCCTTTTCGTCAGTCTGGTTTTCCCACAATCCTGCTGTAGGCGGTTTATCTATTATTATCCTTGGTATATTAAGATACTCTGCTAGCTTTCTTACCTGAGTCTTGGTAAATGATGCAATAGGCAGAATATCTACTCCGCTGTCACCATACTTTGTGAAGTATCCTACTGTAAGTTCGCTCTTATTGCCGGAACCTAACACCAAATATCCTAGGCTTTGAGCATAATAATACAGAGTTGTCATTCTAAGTCTGGGCTTAATATTTGCCAGAGCCATCTTATTGCCTGATTTATAAGGAATGGAATCCAATAGAACGTCATAGGTTCTGGTTAAATCCACCTTTTCCACCTTCAATCCTATAGCATCAGCTACCAACAGTGCATGTTCCTCATCTATTGGATTGCTATGGCAGGGCATTATTATTCCTAAGGAGCTTTCAGGGAAGGCTTTTTTTGCAAGTGCTGCTACTACAGCAGAATCAATACCTCCGCTCAATCCAAAAACAACCCCGTTGGCTTTAGCATCATATACTCTATCCTTTATCCATTTCACAATTTCATCTATTAATTTTTCCATAAGTATCCCTCCGATTTAACACTTTTGAGTATAAGCAATTCAATAATGGTGAAATTAATAATAAATATGCTTTTACACTTTATAATAACATTATAATTATACCACAAAGGAGTAAAATATGCATTCTAAACAAATAAAGTTAATTGCAATTGGTTTAGTGACCGGATTTATCAATGGAATATTTGGTTCTGGAGGTGGCATGATAATAGTTCCTGCTTTGACCTTTCTAATGGGTGTTGATGAACATAAATCTCATGCAACTGCCATATCCATAATACTTCCATTATCTGTAATCAGCACTATTCTATACCTGAAGGAAGACATAATACAGTTTAACATTGTAATGTATATTGCATTAGGAGGTATTATAGGAAGCTTTATAGGTGCAAAGTTTCTAAATAAAATACCAGCTAATATATTAAGAAAGATATTTGGTGGAATAATAATATTCACTGCTATAAGGATGATTTTGAAATGAAGCTATTCATAATTGGTTTTATATCTGGAATAATAAGCGGAATGGGTATTGGAGGTGGTTCAATCCTAATTCCTTCCCTTGTTTTATTTGCAAACTTAATACAGCAGCAGGCTCAAAGCATTAATCTGATTGTATTCATTCCTGTTTCCATTGCTGCATTAATAGTCCATATAAGAGAAAAAAATATCATATTCAAATATACCAAATGGATTGTGCCAGGTGGCATTGCAGGAGCTATTGTTGGATCAATAATCGCCATTAGAATAAACCCTGATACACTAAGGAAGATTTTTGCTTTTTTCCTTTTATTTATAGGATTATACGAGCTGAAAAAAAAAGATAGGCAATAAGCCTATCTTTATTCACTAACCAAAGTGGCATAAACGCAGTCGTGGAAAAGGGCTTTTAAACCCAATCTTTTGGCCTTTTCCATTACTTCCTCATCATAGGTTCCAGGCTGGAACCAGACATATTCAATTCCCTGTTCCTTTATTTCATCTAATAGCTCCATGGCTGCTTTTGGTGGAATAACCACATCAACTACTTCAATATTTTTAGGTATGCTTTTAAGATTAGGATATATTTTTTTCCCGTCAATTTCTTCATATTTTGGGTTTACTCCATAAGTTTCATATCCATGTTCCATAAGGGTCCTAAATATCTTGTATCCAAACCTTTCCTTGTTATTGGTTACGCCAACAACAGCCCAAACTCTTTTTTCAAGCATTTCATTCTTCAGCAAAATATCTCCTCCTATACTGGCTTTCCATCCTTTATTGAAATATATTCTTCCTCCAAATGCTCAATTATAGCATTTCCACTGGTAAGATTGAGTATCTTCTTGGTAAATGCCTCTAAATCCTGCTGTTTGATATAAACATATATGTTTACTCCATCATCATATTCAATTTTATTTATTATATACCCTTCCTGATTCAAAAAATTCTCTATCAAACCATAAGAAGTATAATTTATTCTTATTTTTAATTTCCTATGTGGTATTTTATCTACAATAATTCCTGCTTCAAGTCCTATCTTTGCCCCCTTAGTGTAGGCTCTAATAAGCCCTCCTGCACCTAATTTAATGCCTCCGAAATATCTTGTAACTACTACCGCAACCTTTCTAAGATCTTCCTTCTTTATTACCTCTAATACAGGTATCCCTGCAGTTCCTGATGGTTCTCCGTCATCGCTGAATCTCTGTATATTATTATTCTCTCCTAATACATAGGCATATACATTATGCGTTGCATCTTTGTACTCCTCTTTGATTTTTCCTATAAATTCTAGTGCATCTTCTTCATTTTCAACAGGCATGGCATGGCCTATAAATCTTGACTTATTTATTATAATTTCGTCTTTTCCATATTTATGTATAGTTCTATAAAACCTGTCCATATCTCTCTCCTTTCAATTTAAATACTGTGATGAAACTGCAATATTCTATTTATATTATACATGTTATATTGTAAAAAAATAAAGGCAGAAAGCTTCCTGCCCTTATGTGGTGCTGACTCTATGCATAAATCTGTTTAATTTCAAACTCCTTATACTCCAGATATTTTTTATAGGATAAACTAACCAAGGACCTGTCTTGACTGTAAGTTATCATTTCCAGGGCTTTATCTACAGGATAAAATCCTCCGTCTTTAAATCCTTCCTCTTTGTTTATTTCATAATGGTCACTTTTAGCTTCCATTACATACCATATAATAATATTGCAAACTGATTGCTTTCTTGATAATGAAAAAAATTCGTAACTAGTCTCGCCAGCAGTAGAAACAACATTGGCATCTACGCCTGTTTCGTGCTTAACACGACTAACAGCCGTTTCTACTGGCAAGGAATTGTTACGAATTTTCCCCTTAGGTAATACCCACTCATCTTTATCATTTTTTATAATTAAGACTTTGTCATTGTTGAAAACTACTCCACCTGCACAATTTCTTACAATCATAGAACTCAGCCTCCTTTGTTGTATTACTATTATCATACCCAAAATGCCATAATAATTCAATCTATTTTTAATCTTTTTGCAGGTTTGTTACATTTCATATATTTTAAGCCTGTCATAATCCTGTATTCTTAGATTTGCTGTCAGTAAAACTCCCTTTTCATCATATTCTAACATTTTAGGCTCATAATTATCCAATATAAGGCTTACTATATCCTGTTTTTGGTATGGTATCAATAAGGTGGTCTCCCTATATTCTATATTTAAATTTTCCATAATCATATTCATTAATCCATCCAGGTTTTCATCGTATTTTCCAGAAATAAATATCTTCTTATCAACTTTCCTTGTATCGTATATCAGTTCATCCATTTTTCTCTTATCCATCTTGTTAAAAACTGTTATCATGGGTTTATCCAATACTTCCAAGTCTTTAAGTATATTCAGTGTAGTCTCTATCTGAATATTTAAATTTTCGCTTGATGCGTCTACAACATGCAATATTAAATCTGCGTATTTTACCTCCTCTAAAGTACCCTTAAAGGCTTCAATTAAATGAGTAGGAAGCTTGCTTACAAATCCCACAGTATCTGTAATTAAAAATTTCTGCCCATTGGGAAATGCTGCTTGACGTAATGAAGTTTCAAGAGTAGCAAACAACATATCATATGCAAATACCTTTTTGGACTCATCGCTGTCTGAATAAAGCTCCAGTATTCTATTCAACAATGTTGATTTTCCTGAATTGGTATATCCCACTAAGGCTACTATGGGTATTGATGAACCTAACCTTTTGTTTCTTTTTACACTTCTGGTCTTTTCTATTTCTTTCAAAGCCTTTTCAATATTGTTTATCTCCCTTAGAAGATGGCGTCTATCTACCTCAAGCTTTTGCTCTCCTGGACCTCTTGTTCCTATTCCCCCTCCTGTTCTGGATAAATAGTTTCTAAAACCTGTCAATCTGGGAAGCCTGTATTTTAACTGAGCAAGCTTTACCTGCAGCTTGCCTTCCTTTGAATGGGCCCTGCTTGCAAATATATCAAGTATTAGGTTTGTTCTATCCACTATCTTCCTGTCAATAATTTCCTCAAGGTTTCTCAACTGTGCACCGGATAGCTCATCGTTGAACACAACAGCATCTACATCATATAATTCGCAATATTCCTTAATCTCTAAGGCCTTTCCCTTTCCGATAAAATATGCAGGGTCTATGGAATTTCTCCTCTGTATGGTTCTAAACAAAACTGTTCCTCCTGCAGCCTTAACCAATTCTTCCAGTTCATCCATTGACTCTTCAATATCTGGCTGGTTATAAAGCTCAACTCCAACAATGATGGTTTTTTCCTTATTAAATGTTTCTCTTTTCAATTTGTTCCCCTTCCATATTTGTTATTGTAATATCATTATACAATAATTTATACTTATTGTGTTACATCTAATATGCCTTCTTCTGGAACCTCAACAAATTGGTCTGGCACTTCTCCTACGATTATGGTTTCAGCAATGGGAATATTTGTTGTAACCCTTATATTCTCCGATACTAAAGGAAAGATCATCTTAATATCAGTATTTACAATAATGTATATCCTATGCCTTGTTTGATTAATACCCGTTGATTCAAATTCAGTTGCAAAATCAACAGCTACAGCACCTTGTGGTATAATTCTTATTCGAATACTTGGTAGCTTTACTATTTGAATATTAAATACATTGTTTAAAGGCACCTTTATTACTGAATCAGAAATCTCTTTCAGTTCTTCCTGGATATCCAGAGCCACGTCTGCTGCTATGATATTCATCAATATTGTATTTGCCTGCATCAATGTTACCTTTCCTTCATTGTCATATTTAACATTTATTAAATCTGTATATTCAATGTCATTCTTTATCTTGTTCTTTATTGTATCGTTAATAGCTTGTATTGTAACCTGTTTTGCTCTTACCTCTGAAATTGCTATTATACTTGGCCTAACGTTTTTATCAATATATTTATATATGTATAATATAAACATTAACAAGGCTATAATCCATAGTAGAAATTTCCTTCTTCTCAGAAAAACTGAATAATGCTTCAAATTTCTCACCCTCCTAGTATATAATATATGAATAAGACATCTATAAAAGGATATTGTTTAACCAATTATGGGCATTATATTGCATTGAATTATTAACATTAGATTATTTGTATGTTATAATTAGTTTGATTACTACCTGTTCCTAAATTAAGGAGGTATATTAATGTCAGAACACAATAAGAAGAAAACAAAACAAAATATGAAAAAAGGTTTGAAGATTTTATTTATAACACTGTTCATGGCAGGAGCCATACTGGCAGGTACTGTAAGTGGAATTGCATTGGCTATTATAGCTGAAGCCCCAGAGATTAATCCATCAAATATAAGCTCACTATTAACTCAAACTTCTTTCATATTAGATGAAAAAGGCAATGTGCTTGAGAAGATTCAAACAGAGGAATACAGGACAATAGTTAGCATAGATAAGATGCCAAAACACCTTAAAGATGCATTTATAGCCATAGAGGATGAAAGGTTTGAAAAACATATAGGTGTTGATATAATTGGAATTATAAAATCAGCTTATGACAATTTGAAAGCAGGTGAAATAGTAAGGGGAGGTAGTACAATAACTCAACAGCTGGCCAGAAACATATATCTTACCCTTGATCAGAACTGGACTAGAAAGATTCAGGAAGCCTATTTGGCGATACAGATTGAACAGGAGCTTACAAAAGACCAGATTCTGGAAGCATATCTAAACAGGATATACTTAGGTCAAGGCGCTTACGGAGTTCAAAGTGCTGCAGAAACTTACTTTTCAAAGGATGTTCAGGACCTGACGCTGGCAGAATCTGCTGTGTTAGCTGCAATAGTTCAAAGTCCAAGCAGATATGGCTTATATCAGACAATAAGACCTGAAGACTTTGACAGCCAAAAGCATATTGAAGTTGGAGAAGTTGACATATTTGGGGAAAAGTACATCGCTGTTTACAACGAAAGAGCTGTAGAACGTCAAAAACTGGTATTGGCTAAAATGTTGGAACTAGGCAAGATAACTGAAGAAGAATACAACACAGCTATTAATGAAGACATTCTGTCTAAAATAAAGCCAGGACAAAAAAAGGTACAAGGCATTTCATCATATTTTAATGATTTTGTAAAAACCCAAGTAATAGAAGCACTTATAGAAAAATTAGGATATACCAGAGAGCAAGCTGAAAGGGAGCTTTACACCGGAGGATTAAAGATATATTCAACTATGGACCTGGAACTGCAAAAGAAACTGGAAGATATATATGATAACTTTACAGAATATCTATTGGGCGATGTTAATAAGATAAATGCACCAGCCCTTATAAGCTGGAAAAGGGATAAGTCGGGAAATATATTGGATGAAAACAATAATGTAATATTCTACAGCCAGCAAAACCTGTTAGATGAAGAATTTAATCTGATTGTTGAAGCCAATAAATTTGAATTTGTAGATGGAAATCTGGTTCTAAAGAGCAATAAGTTCTCCACATATAACAATGTGATTGACATTGCTGACTACTATAATATAGACGAAAACAAAAACTTAGTAACATATAGAATGGGCAATCTGTCATTGCCTGAAAATGCATATACAATTGGCGAGGACAAATCCATTACCATAAATAAAAGCTATCTTGAAGATAACAAGGATTTCTGTTCAGTCAATTCAGATGGAAACCTAATAATAAACAGCAAGTATTTCTACAGACAAAAAGACGGAATTGTTCAGCCACAGTCTGCAGCAGTTATAATGGATTACAGAACAGGACAGATAAAAGCCCTGGTAGGAGGCAGGGATGTGGAAGGTACACGAATATTAAACCGTGCAACATCATCGCCTAGGCAGCCAGGTTCCACAATAAAACCTTTAGCAGTTTACATGCCCGCCTTGGATAATGGTTATACTGCTGCAACAACAATTGATGACATACCATTCTATGTAGACGGTAAGCTGTGGCCAAGCAACTGGTATACTGGGTATAGAGGAATCCATACCTTAAGGCAATCAGTTGAGCAATCAGTAAATGTTAACTCTGTTAAAACACTACAGTCAATTGGCATTAAAACAAGCATGGAATATTTGAGCAAAATGGGTATTATCAATGTTGAAAACCCTGAAAAAGATAACTTCATTACCAGTGCTGAAAACAGGGTAAGCAACGATGAAAACCTGTCAGCTCTGGGGCTAGGCGGTATGACAAAAGGCCTTACTCCTTTGGAAATGACTGCTGCTTATGGTACCATAGCAAACTTAGGCACATATATAGAGCCCATTTCCTTTACCAAGGTATTGGATAAAGACGGTCATGTTTTAATTGATAACACACCAAAGAAAAATGCTGTGGTTTCACCGGAAGTAGCTTATATAATGTCAGATATACTGAGAACCACCGTTTCAAACGGCATTGCAGGTAGAGCTCAAGTTCCAAATATGCCTACTGCAGGAAAAACAGGTACTACACAGGATCAGTCTGATGCATGGTTTGTTGGATATACACATTATTATGCAGCAGGTATATGGATAGGTAACGATTCCCCTCAGATAAAGTTAAGCAGATCAAGTTCAGTAGCTGCAGATCTTTGGAAAATAGTGATGACTCAGGTACATGAAGGATTAGAACCAAAGGATTTTGAGCGTCCGGACAACTTAATAACACTGAGCATATGTACCAAGTCAGGAAAGCTGGCTACAGAGCTTTGTAAAAAAGACCCCAGAGGAAGTACAATAAGAAGTGAAATATTCGTAAGAGGAACACAGCCAACTGATTTCTGTGATGTTCATGTTGAACTTGACATAGACACTACAACCAATAAAATTGCAAATGAATACTGTCCAAAGGAAAATGTTGAAAAGAGAGTATTCATTAAGAGAAATCCACCATACGATCCTGAAGCAAATAATGGCATTGTGCCAAGCGACTATCAGTACACTGCCCCAACAGAAGTCTGCGATGTGCATACTGAAAGCAAGAGCATAATAGACTGGCTTGAGGATTGGTTTAACAACCCTGGTGGAAATGATGGTGATAAAGATTGGAACAATGATGATAATGAAAATGAAGACAGCAATAGAAGAAATGATAACAGAAACAATAATGGCAAGAAAAATGATAACAAAGAAAACAATAACGATAACAGAGACAATGGTAATGGCAATTAGAAAAAGCTAGGAGTTTTCTCCTAGCTTTTTGATCTTGGATAGGATATCAGCGCTGTTACATATCCAAATATTACTGCTGCAGCAATTGCTCCGGCAGTAGCTTCCAGACCTCCTGCAAAAGCACCTAATACCCCTTTGGATTTGGCTCCCTCTATAGCAGCCTTGCTTAAGGCATATCCAAACCCAGGTATTGGAATAGTAGCACCTGCCTCTGCAAATTTAGCTATAGGTTCATATATTCCAAGTGCTCCTAGAATCACACCAATAATGAGAAAAGTAACGATAATATGAGCAGGTGTTAAACTTGTAGAATCAAGTATTATTTGCCCAACAACGCAAATCAATCCTCCAACTATGAAAGCAGTCAAATATTCCATGATATTCCTCCTACCTTGGCAGATTTTCCAATGTTATGGCATGTGCAATTCCAGGTACAGATTCCCCCTGTAATGTGGATATGGGAGAATGAAGCGCTCCAGTAGACATAACCAATACTCTATTGAAAGTGCCTTTTTTCATTTCCTTGTATATATAGCCATTGAGTACAACTGCGGAGCAAGCACATCCGCTACCCCCTGCATGTGTATCCTGTTCAACAACATCGAATATCTTAATACCACAATCTGTGTAGTTTTCAGAAAGGTCATATCCTTTCTTTTTCATCATATCTATTACTATTCTTCTGCCTATTAAGCCTAAATCCCCAGATACTATCAAATCATAATCCTGTGGTGTAAATCCGGTATCCTCAAAATGCTGCAGCAATGTATCTATGGCTGCAGGGGCCATAGCTCCACCCATATTGCTCGCATCTGTTACCCCATAATCCTTTATCCTTCCCGGGGTAATATATGTTATATATGGTCCATTTCCATTAGCTGATAATACAGTAGCTCCTGCACCTGTTACAGTCCACTGGGAAGAAAACTTCCTCTGCGCTCCATATTCCAGCGGAAATCTGAACTGCCTTTCTGCAGAGCTGAAATGACTTGAAGTAGCGCATACTACATTATCAGCAAATCCTCCATCTATAATCATGGCACCTATGCAAAGGGACTCTGTCATAGTAGAACAGGCCCCATATAATCCAAAATAAGGTATACCAATCTGTCTTGCTGTATAAGATGAAGAAATTATCTGGTTTAATAAATCGCCTGAAATTAGAAACTGTATATTATCTACTGAAAGATTGGCATTTTTAATAGCCAGTTTAATGGCCTCCTCCTGCATCTTTGCTTCTGCCTTTTCAAAGGATTTCTGTCCCCACGTATCGTCTTCCAAAACTATATCAAAATAGCCCCTCAAAGGACCATCGCCTTCTTTTGGGCCTACAATTGAGGAAGTCCCTATTATGGAAGGAGGGTTATGAAATTTGATAGTCTGCTTGCCTATACGCTTTACTGCCACAAAATCACCTTCCTGCTGTAAATATTAAATACAATAACCCTACTATTATGGAGCTGCCAATTCCATACACCAACACAGGGCCAGCAATGGTAAACATTTTGGCAGCCACTCCAAATAGATATCCTTCTCTCTTATATTCCATTGCAGGTGCAACAATTGAATTTGCAAATCCTGTTATTGGTATGGCTGCACCTGCTCCTCCAAACTTTCCAATTTTATCATAAATACCAAGGCCTGTTAGCAATGATCCTAAAAATACCATAATAATGGCAGTACCTGTAACTACTTCCTTCTCGTTAAAACCAAATCTAAATAGCATATTCCTTACTATTTGTCCAATTAAACAAATGGTTCCTCCTACAATAAATGCCCTAATGGAGTTATTCAGGTAATCAGGTTTTGGTATCTTTCTTTTCAAATATTCCTGGTATTCCTTATTAGTCATATTATCCATATTATCACTCCCTAACGCTTAGCAAATACTAACCAATACCATAATGCTCCTGAAGTCTTTCCAAGAAGCAATGCAGCTATTATATATTTAAGCTTGTGTTTGAGTTTAAACTTCTTTGAAAGAACAGGTAAAACATTTAACACTTCTGCAAGGGCTGATGAAAACAAACCTGTAAATATACCCATTATAAATGAAATCATCATACTGATTATTTTATTAATTCTAATAGTATAATCAAAAAAGTGCAGAAAGCTGAATAACAGCCCTCCTAATGAAAAGCAATTC
This sequence comes from Tissierellia bacterium, assembly GCA_012839745.1. Lineage (GTDB taxonomy): Bacteria > Bacillota > Clostridia > Tissierellales > Tepidimicrobiaceae > DUMS01. The sequence continues at coordinate 16,970 of DUMS01000007.1, read as the reverse complement.
TGATATAATACTATATATTTTCTTGTATTAGTTAACTGTATTAATCTAGGTATAAAATCCAGCAACGTTACAAAAGCAGCCAGTGCACCGCCTATTGTCAACCCAGCTGACAACCCAATAAAAGCCAACAAAATGGATTTCATTGTATTCACCACCGCTATTTAAGATTATCGGTTTTCTTTAGATCATGCATAATATTGTCTTCCAGGTTTTTATCATATAAATAAAGCTCCAATTCCAATGGACCAGGCTCTTGTCTCCTTCTATTGCTTAAACTGAATACTCTGTTAAAAAATGCATAAATACCTAATCCAATCCCTATGGAAAAAGGAATGCCTATTATCATAGGAGATTTCTCTCTTGATCCGGTTATTAAATAATGAATTTTCTCTAAGGAGCTTTCCATTTCAACATCCTCAAAGAAATTAATTATTGCCATAGCAGAACCAAAAAACAGAATCAGTGAAACCATTAAAACCTTAAGAAAATTTATGAATGGCCTGGACTTTTCCCGTTCCTTAATTTCCAACAATATATCAGGCCCGCCAATTATTGATATATCAATATTCTGAATACTATCCAATATTTTTGCAATAACCTGATTCCCTGATATATAGGCATAGGATTCCTCTTCTTGAACCTTAAGTATCTTTACTTCCTCAACCTTTTTTTTAATTGTGCTGTTATTACAATATACTTCACCTATATCCTTGACATATACATCAGCTTTTGGCTCAACAGAGTACTTAGTATTAAGGTTTATGTAAACTTTTTCTGTATTTATAATACCCACTCCCCTTTATAGTCTCCATTACCAAAGTTGCTTTCTTAGGTGCTTCATTGTTTGCTCCTTCCTCGTTATACCAAATAAACAAGGCTATAACAATAATCAGCAAAACCAATATTACCATTAAAATTCTTCTGTTTATTCTCAAAATATAGTTCATTTAATCACCTCAATCTATAATTATTATTCTCCTATATTAGAATTTAATTCAAAAAAATAAGGCATATCATCATGCCTTTGCCAACTTTCTTTTCATTTCCTTTATTATTCTCTTTTCGATTCTTGAAACCTGTACCTGAGATATACCCAATATATTTGCAGCTTCCATCTGAGTTTTATCTTGAAAGTATCTCAAAATAATAACCTGTCTATCCCTTTCCTTTAACTCGCTTAACAATTCCTGTAAAACAATTCTATCCAATATATCCTTTTCGCTATCCTCCTCCAGACCCACTTTGTCAATAAGATAAAGTGGATTTCCCTCCTTCTCGTGGATTACATCATACAGATAATCTGGATGATACGACGACTCTAATGCCATTACAATCTCTTCTCTATCTATGTTCAACTCATCGGATATCTCCTGGATGGTAGGTTCTCTACCCAGTTTTTTTACCAATTTCTCCTGGGTGTATTTAACCCTATTGGCAGTTTGTTTAAGGGACCTGCTTACCTTAATTATACCATCATCTCTTAAGAACCTCTTAATCTCTCCTGCTATCATGGGAACTGCATATGTAGAAAACTTAACATCAAAGGATGTGTCAAATTTTTCAATTGCCTTTAAAAGCCCTATACTGCCAATTTGAAACAGGTCTTCTACTTCGTGCCCCCTATTGGTAAACCCTCTTAAAACGCTTTTTATAAGGCCAATATTGCTCTTTACTAGCCTATCCTTTGCCTCCATATCTCCATTTTGTGCTTTCTTTATTAGCTCCATAGTTTCTTCATGGCTTAATAGTTCATTATCTCTATTCCCTTTCACCATATCATCTACTCCTTATTGGATAGACTCTTAAATGTTTTGCTCATCCTTACCCTTGTACCTTTATTTACTTCACTTTCCACTTCCAATTCATCCATAAAAGTTTCCATAACTGTAAACCCCATGCCCGACCTTTCAAGGTCAGGTTTTGATGTATAAAATGGTTCCATAGCCTTATTAATGTCTTCAATTCCCTTTCCAAAGTCTTCAACAACAATATCTATTCTGTTGTTTTCAAGAGTTGCCTCAACTACAACAATTCCTTCTTTATATTCATACCCGTGTATGATAGCATTTGTAACTGCCTCTGACACGGCTGTCTTTATATCTGATAATTCCTCAATTGTTGGATCCAGCTGTGAAGCAAATGCTGCTACAACTACCCTAGCAAAGGATTCATTGCTGGACTTGCTTAGAAACTCTATTCTCATATAGTTTTTATCATTGTTTTTTCGCACCATTAATATACCCCCTTTAGCCCTTAATAGCTTCTTCAATAGTCTGGTAGATATCTACAAGCTTTTGTATTCCGGACATTTTAAGCATTCTATTTATATAAGGGCTTGTACTTACAATGGAAACCTTGCCGTTTCTATCAATACAGTTTTTATATCTTCCCATGATAAGCCCGATTCCAGCACTGTCCATAAAGTTAAGCTCTCTTAAGTCAAGAACAATATTGGCAGAATTATTGCTATAGTACCTTTGATCTATTTTTTTTCTTGCATACTCTGAAGTATGATGGTCTAATTCCCCTCTAAGCTTGACTATCATATAATCATTAACAATATCAATTGTCAGTTGCAAAACTTATCCCCTCCCATATTTAATCCATAATAATATTCTATTGTAAAATAGAATTCTCCTTCATAGAAAAAAGACTAGTTTTGTTGAAAAAGGCAGAAATACAAAAAGAGTCTAAAAGACTCCTTTTGAATTATTAATTGATTTTACAGGCATGGACTACCTGGCTTAACAGTATGGAAGTTGTAACGCTGCCTACTCCTCCTGGAACTGGAGTAATTTTATCAACTATTGGTTCAACTTTCTCATAATCTACATCTCCGCTTATCCTTCCATTTTCGTCTTCACTTACCCCTACATCTATTACAACTGACTTTTCATTAAAATATCTTTCATCAAAGAATTTTGCCTTTCCTAATGCTACAACAACAATATCTGCATTATTGGTTAAAGTATGTAAACCTTTGGTTTTGGAATGGCAGATAGTTACTGTTGCATTTTCTTTTAGAAGCATCATAGCCAATGGCTTTCCTACAACCATGCTTCTGTTGACAACTACTACATTTTTCCCTTCCAAAGGTATATCATAGTATTTAATTATTTCCATTGCAGCTTTTGGAGTACATGGTGCAAACCCGCTTATATCCCCTTCAAATATCTTTTCAAGATTCCATGGATGCATACAGTCTACATCTTTTTTTGTGCTAATTGAATTTCTTATTATCTCCTCATCAATATGCTTTGGCAATGGTCTGAATACCAGTATGCCTGATATGGAATTATCAATATTTAATTCTTCTATTAATTCCACCAGCTTTCCAGTAGTTGTATTTACATCCAGTTCATATACTTTTGCTTTTATCCCCACGCTATCACAGTTTTTAATAATGCTTTTTTCGTATGAAATATCACCAGGATTATCCCCTAACCTGACAATAGCCAGCATAGGAATGCGATTTTCCTTTGATAACTCTTCAACATCTTTTCTTATCCTTTCCTTAATGTCTTTTGCTACAGCATTGCCCTTTAATATATCTGCCATTGTTTACCCTCCTTATTTTATCAAAATAATTCATATTATAGTATAACCTTCCATCGCACCTATAAAAAACCATCTTGTTAATATTTTTATTATAGCATATATTAAAACAAGCTGCTACCTAAATAGATAGCAGCTTAATTTAGCAAATATTAAGAGCTGAACAAATCCTGTTTAACAGAATCCTTGCAGTATAAGCATATAATGGAATTGTTACTGCCTGTGATATAAGCCTTGGTGGAAGGGAAACTTCATATGGAACTCCAAAAAGAGTGTTCATAAAGTAAGGTACTAAAATAACTGAGGTTGTAATCTCCCCTACTCCTATTGCAAATAAGAGCCTCAAAAATGAAGTCTTACATGCTTTATCCTTGCAGTTTAACATTATCAGTCCGGGTATAACTCCAGTTAATGCTGCAGAAAATGTAAAATGAGGCATATAAGGGCCCATTGGGCTTACAATCATTCCTATAATATCTCCAATGGCCCCCACCACTCCTCCAGCTATAGGGCCAAATGCTATTCCTGCAAATATAACCGGAAAACCTCCAAATCCTATTCTGATTATCTCAGTACCTCCCCCGCCAATTCTTATACTGCCTACTCGAGTCAGCACCACATTCAATGCAATCAACATGCTGTAAATAACTATATTTCTGGCTGAAAATCTTTTCATTAAAAAAGCCTCCTTTTAATTTGATATGGCAGTACTACCACATCAAGAAAGAGACCTAACTAGATGTGACAGCGAACGCGATAGCTTAACGCAAGCTTTTAAGCTTTTCGTTTAGAGGCAACGTTCCATCCTCTAACACTTAACGCAAGCTATCTACTCTGCCATTTTATTTATTATATTAAATATTATAAATATGTATACCCATTTAGTAAACATATTACACCTAATTTTTTTATATTACATGGATATAAAACAACAATAGGGATATACCTTGTAATGGGTATATCCCTAATATTCTTTACTGATTCTTAATATTCTTTTTCAGCTGAACATCTGGTTCAGATGGCAGTTTGAATAATGGAACAAATCTATCCCAGCCTGTTAGAGTCAACAGGAGTATAGAGCCAACAGCTATTATTGCCATAAAGTTATATTTAATAAAATCAAATGGAGTAAATTCTACTAATGGATATATTGTTGAAGCTATTCCTGCAAAGAATCCAAGGTATACGTGCCATGGAATAAGCTGTGAACCAAAAACTCCCAATGCATCACCAAATGTTGCATTCCTCAAATGAAGTTTATAGAGATCTTCTTCGCTTGCTACAACGTTTTCATCAGTTATTTCCTTAATAATTGGTCCAATGGTTACTATTTGAGCCATTTCATCTGCTAATGCAGCATTTCCTATTATAGATAACAGCCCATTGGCAAACATTAACTGTCTAACACTTCTGACCACTTTTACAACCAGATTTGAAAGCGGAGCAAATGCATTCATCTTGCTCATTATTCCTCCAAATGCTCCTACCCACATCATCATAACAATTACCCAAGAACCTGCATCTGAAAAACCAGTATACATTAAATCCAGAAAAGCATGAGTATTTTCAACAGTACCTGCTATTAATCCAAGCACATAGCTGGAAACGATTCCAACACCCAGACAAGCTAATGTACTAATTCCTTTTACAGCTAATATCAATACTAAAATCAATGGTATAATCATGTAAAATGGAACGCCTTCTTTTACCTGGTTTAGCAAACTTACTGCCGAAGGTCTTTCCTGACTTAATGTAGTCCATACTTCTTCCGGAATCTGTTCAATTGCATCCGCTGCACTGCCAACCTCATTTGGCAGGTTCAGGCTTACTACAACAAACATAACTGCTGCTAAAATCAAACATAGTATAGACCATACTCCTTGATGTCTAACTCTATGTATTACTTCAACTCCCTGAATACCGGAGCTAACTACCGTAGTATCTGAAATTAATCCAATATTATCCCCAAAGCATGAGCCGCCTGCTATAGCACAAACAGTTATGATAACGTTCCCACCTACTATGTGATTTAACCATAGAAAAATAGGTGCACAAGCTGCAAAAGTTCCCCAGGATGTTCCAGTTGCTATTGACAATATACAGCAGATAACAAATGCAACTATTGCAACTGTTTTAGCAGTAATACCAAGACCTAATGCCAAGTTAATTATTGCTGCACCTACTCCTGTTGACATAAACGCTTCCGCCATGGCATAGGCAAGCATAAGAATAAAAAACACCAATTGCATTTCCTTTACCCTATCTACTGCAGCATCTACTAGTTCATTTAATTTGTATTTCTCTGTTACCATAGCTATTATTGCTGCATAAATAGTTGCGATTGGAGCTATTACTAGTATGTCCAATCCAAGATTACCTAGATTACTACCCATCATAAGGCCTGCTAATAATATTATCGGTGATAGTTTGATAAATGCAATCATTTTATAGCCCCCTTAAGTTTATTTTAGTGCATTTATGGCCTCCTATTCTGCAATAAAAAACCTATGTATAATCCTAAATACTCTTTTGCTACTGGCAAACAAATGACGTGTAAAAATAACAAGTAAGTAGGATATACTAAACATACTTAGCTCACCTATATATAATACAAAAATATATTGGCTATTTTTGAAAGGTTTAAGAATTTTTGGCAAATATATAAGCAATAATAAGATATGTACCTATATATCTGCATTTTTTGGTATATAAATTGCTTTAGCAGTAGTTTATGCAGTTGACAAAACACTATTACTAATAATAGGTGCATATTTTTGATAAAAATCCATTGAATATAGGTTTTTAATTATTGCAGAATAAAACAAACAAAACCATTATATCATATTATAAAATTTTCGACAATATTTTTGCCCCAAAAAAGAAATTTGAAGGCTGTAAGCCTTCAAATTTCACGTCTTTGATGAGTAAATCTGTAAGCCGTGTTCTGTCTCAGATGATCATCTATCTATGACTTATTGTTGCCAATAAGTTCTAGCGACCTACCTTTGGGACGGTAGCGGGCCACCACCTTTTTTTAGTCCCTGCTTGGTCTTGCTCCAGATGGGGTTTACAGAGCCAGCTAGTCGCCTAGCTGCTGGTGAGCTCTTACCTCGCCTTTCCACCCTTACCTGGCATTAAACCAGTTAGTGCCAGGCGGTATATTTCTGTTGCACTATCCTTAGGGTCGCCCCCACTGGACGTTATCCAGCATCCTGCCCTATGGAGCACGGACTTTCCTCATGCTTTAATAAGCATGCGATCATCCGATTTACTCATCATATTCAGTTTCAGCAATATAAATATACCACAGTTTACATTTTATTTCAAACGAATAATTAACCAAATGTAGAATATTTTTCATAAAGGAATAAGGAATATAAGATATCAATAAATTACACATTTAAGGCTCATATTATAATAAACCTTTACATGAACAGAATTATAAGTTTCATTTTCCAAATACTTTCCTATTGCTGGCAGTATCACCTTTTCAGTATGGTAATGTCCAGCATCTATTAGAGTTAATCCCAGTTCATTAGCATACTGTGCATCGTGATACTTAATGTCACCTGTAATATATACCTGAGCTCCTTTATTATATGCATCATAAATAAATGATGCACCACTTCCACCGCATAATGCTATTCTTGTAACATCCCTGTTAATCTCTCCATAGACAATTATGTTTTTGACTTCAAGTTTTTCCTTTACAATATTGAGGAATTTGCCCAAGGCTATTCTTTCTATGTTCCCTACTCTGCCATATCCATATACTTCTCCCTTATTAAACAGAGGATAAATATCATAAGCCACTTCTTCGTATGGGTGGGCTGAAATCATTCTTTTTACAATTCTATTTAAATCCTTCTTCTTTACAATGGTTTCTATTCTAATTTCTTCAACTTTCTCCAGCTTATTTGCTTCGCCAATGAAGGGGGATGTCCCTTCATGAGGCATAAAGGTACCTATTCCTTCTATATTAAAGGTACAATGGCTGTAATTTCCTATAAATCCTGCTCCTTCTTCTCCTAATACGTTCCTTATAATATCTGCATGGCTTTTTGGAACAAAAACAACCAGCTTAAAAAGCCCATCCTCTTTTACCTCTTTTAGCGGTTCAATACTGCTTAAACCAAACATATCTGCCAGTATATCGTTAACTCCATTTTTGGCCAAGTCCAGGTTTGTATGAGCGTTATAAACCACCATGTCATTTTTTATAATATCATAGATTAGTTTTTCCTTATAGGAATCATAAACTATAGATTTTATAGGCTTAAATATAAGTGGGTGATGAGTTATTATCATTTGAACATCTTCTTCTATTGCTTTATCAAGTACTTCTCTATCCAGGTCTAGAGATACTAATACTTTTGAAACCTCCTTATTGGGGTCCCCAATTTGAAACCCTGTATTGTCCCACTCATCAATTAAATTTGGCAGAGCCCATTTATTCATAATATTGACTATATCAATAGCTCTCAATTTCCTTAAGCACCGCCTTTAAATCCATAATTTTTTTATTTAATTCCAGGTACCTTTCCTTTGACCTGGAAGTATCCTTATTCTCCAATTCTCTAATTATCTCTTCTGCTACATTTATTTTATAGTTAATAAAATCCTTAAGGAGATGGTCCTTATTAGATATAAGCTTTTCTCCAACCTCTAAATATATGCTGTCTTTCAAAAGACACTTTCCTCTTGTTGCATATATAACTTCATAAAACTTATTTGATTCCTTAACCAGTTTTTCATCTAATATAGTAAAGTTATTGTCGTAAAGGTATTCCCTTAACTCCTTTGCTGCCACATTAGGCTGCAGAATAAAATAGGTAATGGAATCAGTTACATCCTTATTGTAACTTAATATATCCCTTATCAATAATCCTCCCATTCCTGCAATAACAACTGTATCTATTTCGAAAGGTTTTATTACATTAAGTCCATCTCCCAATCTAATATCAATAAAATTGTTTAACCCTTTTAAATCCACAAATTGCTTTATCTTCTTTAAGGAGTTGGAGCTTATATCTGTTCCAATTACCTTCTTGGATATTCTGTTCTCTATAAGGTATACAGGAAGATATCCATGGTCAGTACCAATATCTCCAACAATGCTATTTTGTGGTACAAAATCTGCTATTGTTTTCAATCTTTCTGACAATATCATAAAAGTATTCCTTTCTGATGTATTTACGAATAAAGATCCGCAGAACAAGCGAATCTTTATATTATTCAAGAAAATCCTTCAATTTCTTGCTTCTACTTGGATGTCTAAGCTTTCTCAAGGCCTTTGCCTCTATTTGCCTAATCCTTTCCCTTGTAACATCAAACTCCTTTCCAACTTCCTCCAATGTTCTTGCTCTCCCATCGTCTAATCCAAACCTTAGTCTTAAAACTTTTTGCTCTCTAGGCGTTAAGCTATCCAATACTCCTATTAACTGTTCCCTCAGCATGGTAAAAGTAGCAGCATCCTGTGGAGCCAATACAGTGTCATCCTCTATAAAGTCTCCCAGATGACTGTCTTCCTCTTCGCCAATAGGAGTCTCCAAAGATACAGGTTCTTGAGCAATCTTCATAATCTCCCTTACCTTTTCAACCTCCATGTTCATCTCCTTGGCTATTTCCTCTGGAGAAGGATCTCTTCCAAGCTCTTGAACCAGCTGTCTCTGTACTCTGACTAATTTATTGATGGTTTCAACCATATGCACCGGTATTCTAATAGTCCTAGCCTGGTCAGCAATTGCCCTTGTTATAGCCTGTCGTATCCACCATGTTGCATATGTGCTGAACTTAAATCCCTTTTCATAATCAAATTTTTCAACAGCCTTCATCAATCCCAGATTTCCTTCCTGGATTAAGTCCAGAAACAGCATTCCCCTGCCTACATACCTCTTGGCAATGCTTACGACTAATCTCAGATTCGCTTCAGCAAGCCTTTTTTTGGCTTCTTCATCTCCTTTTTCCATTCTTTTAGCCAGTTCAATCTCTTCTTCAGCTGTTAATAAAGGAATCTTGCCAATTTCCTTTAGATACATTCTAACGGGATCATCTACATTTATTCCCTTTAAAAGTGAGACATCATCTTTACTTTCTTCTTCTTCATCGGTTATATCATCTGTATCAAGGAGAGCTACTTCTTCCTTATCTCCTACTACATCTATCCCAAGGTCCTCTAACCTTAAATATATATTATCTATTTGCTCTACATCAAGATCAACCTCTTCCAATGTATCCATTATTTCCTTGTAAGTTAACATTCCCTTTTTCTTGCCTTTACTGATTAAATTCTTTACTGCCAATATCTTATCCTTTTCTGACTTCTTATCTTGCTTATTTTGATCCAATGTAGTTCCCTCCTTCCGTAGCATTTATATATGTAATTTTAGCTCCTTGTCTAACTCTGTTAACCTTATGCATAGCCTTTTTAACTCCTCTACATCTCCTTTTTCCTTATCTTTTTTATAATCCAGCTGTTTTATTCTATTGGCTACCAATTTTCTTTCCATCTTCAGCTTAAAATAATTTATGGTTTTTATTAAATCTCTAATCAGCTTTTCCATATCCTCAGCAACAATATCCAATTCGGCAACTTCTTTTACAATTTCAAAGTCTATATTATCCTCTTTTTCCAGTCTGCTCATTAATGTCTGAATATCCAACTTTGCTAAAAGAGGGTTATTTTCGTATTCGTTATATATAATATCTGCAATAGCTTTGCACTCATAATTCAAAAAATCCTCTTTGTTAATATGTTTTTTTACCATATCATAATAACTCCTGCTTTTCATCATCAAACCGACTAAATTTTTTTCTGCAGTTAAATGAGCAGATTCTAGCACTGTTTTCACAGGAGTTATTTCATTTTTATTATTCCTGATTTTGCCATTAATATACTTGTCCTTATAAATTGTTATACTAGGCTTGTATAGATTTCCTAATACTTCTCTTTCTATAGCTTCCTTTGAAATATTTGTTTCACTGGCTATTCTGTTAATATAAATCTCTCTTTCAACAGGGCTTTTCAATGCTTTTATTATTGCTGCTACTTCCTTGATAAACTTTATTTTTTCCTCTGCCCTGTTTAAACTATATTTCTGCCTTAGAATGTAAATCCTGTAATCTATACTGCTCAAAGCATTACTTTCCAGATTTTTAAATTCTTCTAATCCATATTTCTTGATAAAATCATCCGGGTCAAGATTATCTGGAAGCATTATTACTCTTGGTTCTGCTTCTTCCTTCTCCAATATATTTAATGCTTTTAATGTGGCTTTTATTCCTGCATCGTCAGAATCATAACATATATATATATTCTTCCCATATCTCTTTAAAAGTCTGGCTTGGTACTGGGTAAAAGCTGTACCTAAACTTGCAACAGCATAATCTATACCATAGTTATATAGAGATATGACATCCATATACCCTTCCACCAGTATTATCTTTTCCCTGTTAGAGTTTTTATGAACAATGTTAAGTCCAAATAAATTCTTGCCTTTTTCAAATACTGGTGTATCCGGTGAATTCAGATATTTTGGCTTCCTGTCATCAAGTACTCTTCCACCGAATCCTATAATTCTATCTTTGATATCTATAATTGGAAATATTACCCTGTTTACAAACTTATCATAGTACCCAGTATTGTCTTTTTTTCTGCTAATTAAACCTGATTTTTCTATATCTTTATCCTCAAATCCCTTACTCCTTAGATAATTGTAAATCTGGTTCCAGCTATCTGATGCATATCCGAGCCCGAATTTGGTCATAATATTTTCATTGATATTTCTATCTTTCAAATACCTTAAGGGTTTGGGACTTTTTCTTAAATTATAAAAATAAAACAATCCAGCTTCCCTGTTTATTTTATATATCTTCTCCTTTTCTTTCTTTGCTTCAGAATAAGAGCTATTATCAGATATATCAACAGGAATATTGTACATATCAGCAAGGAATTTTATGCTTTCAACAAAGGATAGATTTTCCTTTTTCATGATAAAAGTTATTAAATCTCCTCCCTCACCACATCCAAAACAATGAAAAAGATTTTTTGTTTCAGATACAGTAAAAGAAGGAGTTTTCTCATTGTGAAAGGGACATAATCCTACATAATTGCTTCCAGTTTTTCTTAAATTTACATATCTCGATACTACATCAACTATGTCTATTGTATCTCTTATTCTTTCAATTAATTCATCATTTATTTTATATCCCATTATTATCACCTAAAAACATACTTACTATAGTTCGACAAATAATCAAAAAATCCTTCTTTATTATTTAATATTTTTTCCATGCTTTTGGTACAAATAATTCATTAAATAGATTAATAACAAATCTATCTGTCATCCCTGCAATATAATCACATATTATTTCCTCTTTTGGCACATCTTCAGAATAAATCTGTCTATGCTCATAGGGAAGCTTTTCAAAATGAGCCATGTAATAATAGTATATCTCCTGTATTATATTCTTGGCTTTATTCTCTTCCCCTTTTACATTTTTGTTTAAATACACTCTTTCAAACATGAAATTTCTCAGTTTATCAGTATAGTATCCAATTTCCTCGCTCATGGAAACCTCATTCTTATCCAGACTGTTTTCTATTACATCACATATCATTGTATTAATTCGCTCTCCGTGAGTTCTTCCAAGCTTGTTTACGCAATCCTTTGGCAACTCATCTACGCTGATTATATTAGCCCTTATGGCATCATCAATATCATGGTTAATATAAGCAATTCTATCTGCTATTGAAACTATCTTTCCCTCCAATGTATTAGGCTTTCCCTTGCTTGTATGGTTTAGTATACCATCCCTTACTTCATATGTCAGGTTTAGGCCTTTCCTGGTATTTGAATGCTCTATATAGTCTACTACTTTTAGGCTCTGTTCATTATGCTTGAATCCCTTTGGGTGCAACTGGTTCAAAATATCCTCCCCGGTATGTCCAAATGGAGTATGACCTAAATCATGGCCTAAGCTTATAGCTTCAACCAGATCTTCATTAAGTCGAAGAGCCCTTGCTAAAGTTCTTGAAATTTGAGCTACTTCCAGTGTATGAGTAAGCCTTGTTCTATAGTGGTCTCCTTCCGGGGCAATAAATACCTGAGTTTTGTGTTTCAACCTTCTAAATGCCTTTGAATGGATTATTCTATCCCTATCCCTCTGAAATTCAGTCCTGATATTGCATTTTTCCTCTTTTACAATTCTCCCCCTGGTATTCATGCTTAATGTTGCATATTTTGATAGATATAACTTTTCAAAATTTTCAGTTCTCTCCCTTATATTCATCAGGATTACCTCTTCAAAAACATCATTTTTATATATATATACAACATATCTTTCCATAATCCTTCAATTTTTAAAAAGTTTTTCTAGCATTTATTGTAAGACTCAAAAACCCGATTAAAAAGAAGTGTCGTATTTACAACACTTCTACACTACATCATCCCCAAAATTGCTTCTCATGTGTTTTATTATTATCCCAGCTGTTTCTTCAACAGCTTTGTTTGAAACATCTATTACTACACAATTTAGTCTTTCCATAATGGATTTGGAATATTCAAGCTCAAAGTTAATCCTTTCAATACTTGCATAGTTAGCATTATTACTCAACCCCAAGGATTTTAATCTTTCCTGTCTTATCTCATTTAATTTAAATGGATTGGCAATAAGTCCAAAAATCCTTCTTGGATCCTTTTGAAATAATTCCTCAGGCACTGGTACTTCCGGAACTAAAGGTACATTAGCCACTTTAAAATACTTATGTGCTAAATACATGCTCAAAGGGGTCTTGGAGGTTCTCGAAACACCAATTAACACTATGTCGGCTTTCTTGATTCCTCTTGCATCCTTTCCATCATCATATTTAACTGCAAATTCTACTGCATCTACCTTCCTGAAATACTTCTCATCCAGTCTTCTTATTAATCCAGATTCCCGTTTTGGCTTGCTTCCCAGAACTTTTTCCAGTGCATCAATAGTTGGAGACATTAAATCAATTACAGGTATATTGTGTTTGTTACCAAGTTGCATTATATATTGCCTTAGTTTATCAATTACAATTGTATATATTATAATGCTTTTCCCTTCAGCTGCTTCTTCAAACACTTCCTTAATCTGCTCTTCTTCCGTAACATAAGGATATCTAATTATATCATATTTTCCAGGGTTAAATTGACTAATTGCTGCTCTTGCAACCTGTTCCCCAGTTTCTCCAATGGAATCTGACAATATATAGATTGTAACGCTGTTATCCATAGCTTCACCTCTACTCATTATTTCCTAATTCAACAAATAATCTGGTTATTGTTGTCTTAGTAATTCTACCTATTAATTTATAAGCTTTTTCACCATTGCTTAAAATCTCTTCCTTTACTACAGGAAGGCTATCTATTTCATGTTCTATAAGCTTAATTGCTGCATCCAGTATGCTTTCTTCAGGATAAGTAACAATAATATTGGGCATTCTTGTCATAATCACTGCTATAGGAGTCCTGTTCAAATTCAAGCCTCCAATAGCATTTTTTAGGAAATCCTTTCTTGATACAACTCCTGAAAGATAGCCTTTTGAAGTGACAAATATGGTGCTGGTATCTTCCAGAAACATAGTGACAATGCTGTCATATATGCTGGTTCCTTCATCCACTATAATGGGAACTGATTTTCTGTCTGCCACCTTGATGCTTCTTATCTTTTCGGAAATCAAGTTAAAAGTTGATTTTCCCGTATAAATATAACCTACCTTTGGCCTTGCATCCAATATGCCAGACATAGTTAATATGGCTAGATCCGGCCTTAGTGTAGCTCTTGTCAGCTGCAGTTTCTTTGCTATGTTTTCACTGGTAATAGGTTGATTGGCTTTTACAATATCAATTATCTTTTCCTGTCGTTCGGTCAGTTGGATATCAATCACCCCTTTGCTATTGGAAATAAGCCCACTTTAGTGGGCTTATTTTACTATTTTGGATAAATCGCAGATCATCAACATATTTTTTGCGATCCTGCCTAACAAATTCAACCTGTTTTCCCTTAAGTCATCATCATCAACCATGACCATTACATGGTCAAAGAAATTATCAACGGGTTCCTTTAATGTAATAAACTGCTCTAAGGCCTTATCATATGCCTTTTTGTTTATCAAATCCACTACTTTATCTTCAATTCCCAAAAATGCTTCGTGCAGTTCAATTTCCTCTTTTTCCATCAGAAGCTCCTTATTAACATCTCCTGAAACAGATTTGTCTGCCAGATTGATTAATCTGTTAAATGTAACCAGTACATCTGTCAACCCTTTTTCTGCTATATAGCCATTTAATTTTTCAGCTCTGATTTTCAAATCATATACATCATCAATACCAGTACTTATGACGCTGTCTATTACATCGTATCTTATTCCCATATCGCTGAACATATTCTTAATCCTTGCATTAAAGAAATCCATTATCTCTGATTTTACAGTTTTGTAGTCAAATACAAGGCCCTGTTCCTCAACGTATATATATAAAGCATAATCAATTATATCTTCCAGGCCTAGGTTCAGCCTTTTCTCCAAAATTATGTTTATAACTCCCAATGCCTGTCTTCTCAATCCATAGGGGTCTTGCGAGCCTGTTGGCTGCACACCAATGGCAAAAGAACCCGCTATGGAATCTATTTTATCAGCAATGCTTATTATTGAACCAGCTGTAGTAGTGGGCAGACTGTCTCCTGCAAACTTAGGAAGATACTGCTCATATATTGCAGCTGACACAATCTCATTTTCCCCGGAATGCTGAGCATATTCCATGCCTATTTTGCCTTGTAGTTCAGTAAACTCAACAACCATCTTTGTAACTAAATCTGCTTTAGACAGGTATGCTGCCCTGTCAATATTCTTTTGTGTTCCCTCTCCTACCTCCAAATAATCTCCTATTTTATGTGCCAATCTCTGCAATCTAATGGTCTTGTCATACAGAGTACCTAACTTCTCCTGATAGGTTATGTCCTTTAATTTTTCCACATAACTTTCAAGAGGAAGCTTTATGTCCTCATAATAGAAAAACTTTGCATCCTCCAGCCTTGCTCCTAGCACTTTTTCATTTCCTTTTATAACTGTATCTATGTGCTCCTTATTGCCGTTTCTAACTGTAACGAAATATGGCAGTAATCTATTGCTATCATTTACCACAGGGAAAAATCTCAACTGCTCCTTCATAGGTGTTATAACAACATCCTTAGGAAGCCTTAAATATTCCTCCTTTATCTTTCCTAATATTGGAGTTGGATACTCTACAATATTAGTTACTTCATTGAGCAGTTTCTCATCATATAATATGCTACCACCTTTTTCCTTAGCTAGCCTTTCCGATCCGTATTTGATTATTTCCCTTCTTTTGTTTTGGTCCACTATGACAAAATTCTCTTCCAATACTTTCATATACTCTTCTACTGAATTAATTATAACATTTCTATCGCCCAAAAATCTATGTCCGTTGGTTTTATTCCCCACAGAAGTACCTTCAAGCTCAAATGGTATAACCTTATTGTTCAATAAAGATACTATCCATCTAATGGGCCTTGCAAACCTTATGTTTTTACCTCCCCATCTCATGGATTTAGGAAATACTATTCCTTTAATAACGCTTGGAATTCTCTCTGTCAAAACAGTACTTGTATCCTTCCCTTCTCTCACAACATTGGCAAAAATGTATTCAACGCCTTTATGTTCCTTTTCAAATACATCATCTAATCCAATTCCCTGGCCTCTCATAAAGCCTTCCAGCGCTTTTGTAGGCTTTCCGTCTTCACCGTATGCTATTTTTTTGGCAGGGCCTTTTACAGTTTCAATCAATTTGCGCTGTTTATCTGCTAATCCATCTACTATTGCTACCAGTCTTCTAGGAGTTGCATAGGTTTTAATGTCACCGTAATCAATTCTCTCCTCTTCAAACATGGATTTCATGTTATCGTACAATTGTTTCAAAGCGTCATCTATGAAATTTGCAGGTAGTTCTTCTACTCCAATTTCTAAAAGGTATTTGTTACTCATAAGAATTACCTCCCTTTAATAGAGGATAACCAAGCTTTTCCCTTTGCTCTATGTATTTTGAAGCTACAAGTTTAGCTAAGTTTCTAACCCTTGCTATATAGTGGGTCCTCTCTGTAACACTTATGGCCCCCCTTGCATCCAGGACATTGAAAGTGTGAGAGCATTTTAAGACATAGTCATAGCTGGGTAGCACAAGCCCTTCTTCTATATTTACCTTAGCTTCCCTTTCGTATATATCAAACAGATGCTTTAATGTATCTATATTTGCCTTTTCAAAGCTATATACTGAGTGTTCATATTCCGCATATTTGAATATTTCCCCATATGTTATATCCTTATTCCATTTTATCTGGAAAACATTGTCTACATCTTGAAGGTACATTGC
>DUMS01000048.1 GCA_012839745.1 Tissierellia bacterium | reverse complement strand
GAGTAGAAATGGTAATGCCAGGAGACAATGCAAGATTTACAATAGAGCTAATAACACCAATAGCAATGGAAGAAGGATTAAGATTTGCTATTCGTGAAGGCGGAAGAACTGTTGGTGCTGGAGTTGTTACTAAGATTCTTGCATAATTAAGAAATTACGACAGAAATCACCTGCTTTTATAAGTAGGTGATGAATGTCGTTATAAAAATGGTGAAATAAACAAAAAATACTTGAGTTTTTGCTTGATTTCATATAAACTATATAAGTGTGATTTTTTAGGCATTGCGATGATACAAAAGGTTGCCCCGCACTCAATCCAATAAATAAATGATATTAACAAAGGATTGAGAAGCACTCAAATATCAATATTTGTTTACTGGATTGAGTGCGGGGGTAATTTTTGTTGAGAATGTCCGGTTTTAAATCGGGCGACTGGAATTGTCATTATGACATATATGGCTTAGGCCATTTATATAAAAAAAGATTACAACACGCCAGGGAGTGTGTATCGGCAATTCCATGTTGCATGTACTATAATAACATGCGATAGAAGGAGGGAATTAAATGGCAAACAAGGGTAAACAAAAAATCAGAATAAGATTAAGAGCTTATGACCATGAGTTATTGGATTCTTCAGCTCAAAAAATAGTGGAAACTGCCAAGAGAACAGGGGCAGAAGTATCTGGCCCAGTACCATTGCCAACAGAAAAGGAAACCATTACAATTTTAAGAGCTGTTCATAAGTATAAGGATTCCAGAGAGCAGTTTGAACAAAGAACACATAAGAGGCTGATAGACATCATTAATCCAAATCAAAAGACAGTAGATGCGCTTATGAAGTTGAACTTGCCAGCTGGCGTTGACATTGAGATTAAGTTATAGTTCTAGTATGATTGCTTATGGGCAATCCGCTGTAGAAAAATAGGAGGTGTAGTGAGATGAAGAATATATTAGGTAGAAAACTGGGAATGACTCAAATATTTGCTGAAGATGGAACGGTGATTCCTGTTACAGTTGTAGAAGCAGGACCAGTAAAAGTAGTTCAAAAGAAGACTGCTGAAAAAGACGGCTATAATGCAATTCAGGTTGGATTTGGCGACATTAAGGAGAAAAAGGTCAACAAGCCATTAAAGGGTCATTTTGACAAGGCTCAGGTAGAGTATAAAAAATATCTGAAAGAGTTTAAGGTTGATAATGTAGATGAATTTGAAATAGGTCAGGAAATAAAGGTTGATGTATTTGAAAATGGAGACAAAGTGGATGTAACTGGTACATCTAAGGGTAAAGGAACTCAAGGACCAATTAAGAGACATAATTTTGGAAGAGGACCAGAATCCCACGGTTCAAAATACCACAGAGCTGGTGGTGCTAGAGCAGCTGCTACTTATCCAGGAAGAGTATTTAAAGGAAGAAAAGGAATGGGAAGAATGGGTAATGAAAGAGTTACCGTTCAAAACCTTGAAGTAGTTAGAGTAGATGTAGATAGAAACCTGTTGTTGATAAAGGGAGCAGTACCAGGACCAAAGGGTGGATTATTGATAATAAAGGAATCAATTTACAACAAATAGTAAAGTACTAGGAAAGGAGGATGTAGCATGCCTAAGGTTAATGTTTACAATATGTTAGGTGAACAGGTTGGAGAAATGGAATTAAGTGATAATGTATTTGGCGTTGACGTAAATCATGATGCTATTCATTTAGTAGTAAAAAGTCATCTTGCCAATAGAAGACAGGGAACCCAGTCAGCCAAAACAAGAGCTGAAGTAAGTGGTGGAGGAAGAAAACCCTGGAGACAAAAAGGAACAGGTAGAGCTCGTCAAGGAAGCATCAGGGCACCCCAATGGACTGGCGGTGGAATTGTGTTTGCACCAAAGCCAAGGGATTACAGTTTAAAGGTGCCTAAAAAAGTAAAAAGGCTTGCTATGAAATCTGCTTTAACTTCAAAAGTATTGAGCAATGAGATAATAGTATTGGATGAATTGAAACTGGCAGAGCCAAAGACTAAGGAAATGGTAAATATACTGACAAATATTAAGGCAAGCAAAAAAGCTCTTATTGTTATGGATGAAAAGGATGTAAATATCATTAAGTCAGCAAGAAATATACCTGATGTTGAAACAACACTGGTGAATACATTAAATGTTTATGACATTTTGAAATACGACTCCTTTATCATAACTAAAGATGCGGTTAAGAAAGTGGAGGAGGTGTTTGCATAATGAATACTCCATATGATATCATAATTAAGCCACTGATTACTGAAGAAAGCATGAACGCTATGGAAAAGCGTAAATATACATTTAAGGTTGATAGAAGAGCCAATAAATCAGAAATAAAAAAGGCAGTAGAGAAGATTTTTGGAGTTAAGGTAGAAAAAGTTAACACTATGAATATGACTGGCAAGACAAAGAGAATGGGAGTTAACGTTGGAAAGAGACCAGACTGGAAAAAAGCAATAGTTACTCTGACTGAAGACTCTAAAGAGATAGAATTCTTTGAAGGCATGTAGTAAAGTTTACGAAGAAGGAGGGAATAATAATGGGTATTAAAAAATATAAGGCAACTTCCCCAGGAATTCGTCAAATGTCTGTGTTAACATTTGAAGAAATCACAAAAAAAGAGCCTGAAAAATCATTGGTTGTAAGCTTAAAGAAAACAGGCGGCAGAAACTCACAAGGTAGAATAACATCACGTTTTAGAGGCGGTGGAGCCAAGAGGAAATACAGAATTATAGACTTCAAGAGAGACAAGGACGGAATACCAGGAAAGGTTGCAGCTATAGAATATGATCCAAACAGAACTGCAAACATTGCTCTTATCCATTATGCAGATGGAGAAAAAAGATATATTATTGCTCCAAATAAATTAAAGGTTGGAGATGTAATAGAGTCAGGAGAAAATGCTGATATTAAGGTAGGAAATGCATTACCTTTAAGAAATATTCCTGTAGGTACTACAGTTCACAATATTGAGCTTGTTCCTGGAAAGGGAGGCCAATTGGTTAGATCTGCAGGTTCCGAAGCTCAGCTTATGGGTAAGGAAGGCAAATATGCGCAATTAAGATTGCCATCAGGAGAATTTAGGCTTGTACTTTTGGACTGCCGTGCAACTATAGGCCAGGTAGGAAACTTGGACCATGAAAATGTAACACTTGGTAAAGCCGGTAAATCAAGACACTTAGGAAGAAGACCTTCAATAAGAGGTAGCGCCATGAACCCTGTAGACCATCCACACGGTGGTGGAGAAGGAAGAGCACCAATAGGTAGACCAACTCCAGTAACTCCTTGGGGTAAACCTGCACTAGGATATAAGACAAGGAAGAAGAACAAGAAGACCGATAAGTATATAATTAGAAGGAGAAAGAAATAGCTTATTCCATTAGACGAAAGGAGGAATATTAATGGGTAGATCCTTAAAGAAAGGTCCATTTTGTGATGAGCATCTTCTGAAGAAAATAGAAGAATTAAATAAAAATAACGAAAAAAAAGTTATTAAGACATGGTCTCGCCGATCCACCATATTTCCCCAAATGATTGGTCATACCATAGCAGTTCATGATGGAAGAAAACATGTACCTATATATATAACAGAAGACATGGTAGGACATAAGCTTGGTGAATTTGTTTCCACTAGAACATTTAGAGGACACGGCGATAAAACAGAAAGGTCAACAGCGTTGAAGTAACGAAATAAAAATGGTTGATAAAGGAGGGAATTAGCATGGAAGCGAGAGCTATAGCCAAATATGTACGAATCTCACCTCTAAAGGTAAATTATATATGCAAAGAGATAAGAGGCAAGCAGGTAGACGAAGCATTAGCTATATTGAGATTTACTCCAAAAAAAGGTGCAAGGATTCTGGAGAAGGTTTTAAATTCAGCTATTGCCAATGCAGAGAACAACTTTAATTTAGATAGAGATAACCTTTATGTTAAGGAAGCTTATGCTAATGATGGTCCAAGATTTAAGAGATGGAGACCAAAGGCAAGAGGAATGGCTTATCCAATACTGAAAAGAACTAGCCACATAGGAGTAGTAGTAGAAGAAAAAAAGTAGAAAAGGAGGGATATAATGGGTCAAAAGGTTAACCCACATGGATTGAGAGTCGGAATAATTAAGGATTGGGATTCAAGATGGTATGCGAAGAAGAAAGATTTCAATGAGCTATTGATTGAAGACTATAATATCCGTAAATATATTAAAGAGAAACTGTATATTGCTGGTATTTCAAAGATAGATATTGAAAGAGCAGCCAACAGAGTTAAGGTATCAATATATACAGCCAAACCAGGTATGGTTATAGGAAAATCTGGAGCGGGCGTTGAAGAATTAAGAAAAGAACTGGAAAAGATTACCAAGAAAAACGTAGTGGTAAATGTAGAAGAAGTAAAGGTACCAGAGCTGGATGCGCAGCTGGTGGCAGAAAACATTGCAGCACAGCTTGAAAGAAGAATTTCTTTCAGAAGAGCTATGAAACAGGCAATCCAAAGAACTATGAGAGCAGGAGCCAAAGGTATTAAGACTGCCGTATCCGGAAGACTTGGCGGAGCAGATATGGCTAGAACAGAAAGATACAGCGAAGGTACAATACCTCTTCAGACTTTAAGAGCAGACATTGATTACGGATTTGCTGAAGCAATGACAACCTATGGAAAACTGGGAGTAAAGGTTTGGATATATAAGGGAGAAGTTCTTCCTACTAAAAATGTAGAAGAAGAAAACAGTGCAGAAATAGGGGATTCAAATAAGTAGCTAATAAAAGCTTGCAGGAAGGAGGAAGGTAAAATGTTAATGCCTAAAAGAGTAAAATATCGTAGAGTTCATAGAGGAAGATTGAAAGGTAAAGCAAGCAGAGGGAACAAACTGGCCTATGGTGAATATGGTTTACAAGCTCTTGAACCAGCATGGATAACTTCCAATCAAATAGAAGCAGCAAGGCGTGCTATGACAAGATCAGTTAAAAGAGGCGGAAATGTATGGATAAAGATATTCCCAGACAAGCCAATTACTGAAAAGCCTGCAGAAACAAGAATGGGTTCCGGTAAAGGTTCACCTGAATACTGGGTAGCAGTAGTTAAGCCAGGAAGAATACTGTTTGAAATGGGAGGAGTACCAGAAGAAGTTGCTAAGGAAGCAATGAGATTGGCAGCACATAAGTTACCTATTAAGACTAAGTTTGTGACTCGTGAAGATGTGCAGGAAAAGGGTGGTGAAGCAAATGAAGGCTAAAGAAATTCGCCAGATGTCTGACCAAGAATTAAACACAAAGTTAATGGATTTAAAAAATGAATTATTCAACTTGCGTTTTCAATTGGCTACTGGTCAATTAGATAACCCTATGAGAATTAAGGCCGTTAGAAAAGATATTGCTCGTATAAAGACAATCGTTAGAGAACGAGAATTAGGCATAAGAAAGGAGGGCTAATCCCAAATGGAAAGAGGGAACCGAAAAGTAAGAGTTGGAACAGTTGTAAGTGACAAAATGGATAAAACAATAGTGGTTGCTGTTGAAACATTTGTGTCACATCCTTTATATAAAAAGCAAATAAGAAGAACAACAAAGTTTAAGGTTCATGATGAAAATAATGAATGTAAAGTTGGCGATGTAGTTCGTATAATGGAAACCAGACCATTAAGTAAAGATAAACGTTGGAGACTAGTTAATATTATAGAAAAAGCAAAATAATCCTTATACCTGGAAAGGAGGGTATCAAATGATTCAAACAGAAAGCAGATTGAAGGTTGCTGATAATTCAGGTGCAAAAGAATTACTAGTTATAAGGGTATTAGGAGGTACTAACAAGAAGTACGCTACTGTTGGAGACATTGTAGTATGTTCTGTTAAAAGTGCAACACCTGGAGGAGTTGTAAAAAAAGGAGACGTTGTTAAAGCAGTTATAGTAAGAACAACAAATGGAGTAAGAAGATCAGACGGTTCTTATATTAGATTTGACGATAATGCAGCAGTTATAATAAAGGATGACAAGAATCCTGTTGGAACTCGTATATTTGGACCTGTAACTAGGGAGTTAAGAAGAGGAAACTTCATGAAAATAATATCCTTAGCACCAGAAGTACTGTAAGAGGAGGTGTAGAATATGCATGTTAAGAGCGGAGATACTGTAATAGTTATTTCAGGTAAAGATAAAGGCAAAAAAGGTAAAGTATTGAGAGTGTTACCTAAGGAAAACAAAGTAGTTGTTGAAGGTGTTAATATGGTTACAAAGCATATGAAACCTCAAGGAGCAAACCAACAAGGTGGAAGGATTACTAGAGAAGCACCATTACATGCGTCAAAGGTAATGTATTACTGCGATAAGGATAAAAAAGGAGTAAGAGTAGGACACAAGATATTGGATAATGGCTCAAAGGTTAGAGTATGCAAAAAATGTGGGGAAGTATTGGATTAATACATGTAATTGAAAGGAGGTAACAGGAATGACTTCCAGACTGAAAGAAAAATACAGAAATGAAGTTATACCAGCTTTAATGGAGAGATTTCAATATAAGAATGTAATGGAAGTGCCAAAGCTTGAAAAAATAGTAATAAATATGGGTATAGGAGAAGCCAGAGATAATCCAAAGGCATTGGAAAACGCAGTTAATGAATTAAGTTTAATTACAGGACAAAAACCAATAGTTACAAAGGCTAAGAAATCAGTTGCTAACTTCAAAATCCGTCAGGGAATGAATGTTGGCGCAAAGGTAACATTAAGAGGCGAAAAAATGTATGATTTTCTTGATAAATTGATGAATATTTCATTACCAAGGGTAAGAGACTTTAGAGGAGTAAGTTCATCAAGCTTTGATGGTAGAGGAAATTATGCCTTAGGAATAAAGGAACAGCTGATATTCCCAGAAATAGACTATGATAAGGTAGAAAGCGTAAGAGGTATGGATATAGTAATAGTTACAACAGCCAAAACAGATGAAGAAGCAAAGGCATTTTTAGAGTTTATGGGTATGCCCTTTAAAAAATAATGAAGGAGGGAGAACATTTTGGCTAAGAAATCAATGATTGCAAAGCAAAAGAGAAAGGCCAAATTCAGCACTAGACAGTACAATAGATGCAAAATCTGTGGAAGACCTCACGGATATTTAAGAAAGTTTGGAGTATGCCGTATTTGCTTTAGAGAATTAGCATATAAAGGTCAAATCCCTGGAGTAAAAAAAGCGAGCTGGTAGAATTAACGTTTTGAAAGGAGGTAGCCAATTATGATGACTGACCCAATTGCAGATATGTTAACAAGGATAAGAAATGGAAATAGCGTAAAGCATGAATCTGTTGATGTTCCTGCCTCAAATATCAAGAAGGAAATAGCACAAATTCTTTTGGATGAAGGTTTTATAAAGGGATATGATGTTATTGAGGATGGAAAACAAGGGATTATTAGAATAGAATTAAAATATGGAAGCCATGGAGAAAAGGTAATAAGCGGAATTAAAAGAATATCCAAACCAGGATTAAGGGTTTATGTTAAAAGCGATGAAATTCCAAGAGTATTAGGAGGACTTGGAATAGCAATCCTTTCAACATCAAAGGGTATCATGACCGACAAGAAAGCAAGAAAAGAAGGAATAGGTGGAGAAGTTCTCTGCTATGTATGGTAATAATAGATGCTAATCTAAAGGAATAGGAGGTGCACTCATGTCAAGAATAGGATTAAAACCAATTGAAATCCCAAATGGAGTTGAAGTTAAGGTAAGTGACAATAATTTAGTAGAGGTTAAGGGACCAAAGGGAACATTAAAGGAGCAATTTGATCCAAAGATGGATATTAAAATAGAGGGAAATGTGATAACTGTTAGTCGTCCAAATGAATTGAAAAAATACAAATCACTTCATGGATTAACAAGGACTTTAATTGCAAACATGATTGAAGGAGTAACTAATGGTTATTCAAAGAAATTAGAAATAGTTGGAACTGGATATAGGGCACAAAAGCAAGGTAAGAAGTTAGTGCTAAACCTAGGTTATTCACATCCAATTGAAATGGAAGACCCAGAAGGAATCGAAGTAGAAGTGCCAGCTCAAACACAAGTAATAGTAAAA
Organism: Tissierellia bacterium; assembly: GCA_012839745.1. GTDB lineage: Bacteria > Bacillota > Clostridia > Tissierellales > Tepidimicrobiaceae > DUMS01. The sequence goes on along the minus strand of DUMS01000048.1, from coordinate 11,689 downwards.
GGAATTAATAAACAACTTGTTGGAAATTATGCTGCTAAAATTAGAGACTTAAGAAAACCAGAGCCTTATAAGGGTAAAGGTATTAGATATGCTGATGAAGTCGTTAGACGCAAGGTTGGTAAGACTGGTAAGTAGAAGGGAGTGAATGGAAATGCTAAAAAAGGCAAGTAGAAACGAAATGAGAAAAGTAAGACATAGAAGAGTAAGGCAAAAAGTAAAAGGAACTCCTGAAAGACCAAGATTGAATGTTTATAAAAGCAATAGCCATATATACGCTCAAATAATTAATGATGTAAATGGTCATACTTTAGTTTCAGCTTCAACTTTGGATAAGGAACTTAAGGAAAAATTAAGCTCCACAGGAAATAAGGAAGCAGCAAGGCTTGTAGGACAGCTAATTGGTAAGAGAGCTATTGAAAAGGGAATAGACCAGGTAGTATTTGATAGAGCAGGATACATTTATCATGGAAAAGTAAAGGAACTTGCTGAAGGAGCCCGTGAAGCTGGACTTAAATTTTAGGAAAAGGAGGGAAATGAATGGAGCGTTCATATATAAATGCTAATGAATTGGATTTGAAAGAGAGAGTCGTTAGTATAAACCGTGTAACTAAAGTTGTTAAAGGTGGTAGAAATTTTAGATTCAGTGCTCTTGTAGTAGTAGGGGATGAAAAAGGCCACGTAGGAGTTGGAATGGCTAAAGCCCTGGAAGTACCAGAAGCTATTAGAAAAGCTATACAGGACGCTAAGAAGCACATAATTGAAGTTCCATTAGTAGGAACAACTATACCACATGAAGTAGTTGGAGAATTTGGTGCAGGAAAAGTATTATTGAAGCCATCCAAGGAAGGTACAGGAGTTATTGCCGGCGGAGCAGTACGTGCAGTATGTGAGCTTGCAGGAATAAGAGATATAAGGACTAAATCTTTAGGTTCAAATAACCCTAGAAATGTTGTAAATGCAACTATTGAAGCTCTGACAAATCTTAAGAGGGCAGAAGATGTTGCCAAATTAAGAGGAAAAACTATAGAAGAAATAATAGGTTAGGAGGGGAGTATGATGGCTAAAATAAGTATTAAGCTGGTTAAATCCGTCATAGGAACACCAGAAAAACACAGAAAGACAGTTAGAGCATTAGGATTACACAAAGTTGGCCAGGTAGTAGAAAAAGAAGATACTCCTCAAATCAGAGGTATGATAGCTCAAGTAGACTACATGGTTGAAGTAATAGAATAATTCTTTAGAGGAGGTGTAGTTATGAAACTTAACGAAATAAGACCATCAGAAGGTAGTAAAGTTAAGAGCCGCAAAAGAGTTGGTAGAGGAACTGGATCAGGTTTAGGCAAGACTTCCGGTAGAGGACAAAAAGGCCAGAAAGCAAGGTCCGGAGGTGGAGTCAGACCAGGATTTGAAGGTGGTCAAATGCCTCTATTCAGAAGAACACCAAAACGTGGTTTCACTAATATTTTTGCTAAGGAATATGCAATCCTGAATGTTGAGGATTTAAATAGATTTGATGACAATACAGTGGTTACTCCAGAACTGTTAATAGAAACTGGAGTTATAAACAGCAGAAATGATATTGATGGGATAAAAGTATTGGGTAATGGTGAATTAAATAAAAAACTTACTGTTAAAGCCCATAAGTTTAGCAAACAAGCTGCTGAAAAAATTGAGGCTGCAGGGGGAAAGGTAGAGGTGATATAGATGATTTCAACCTTAAGAAACGCCTGGAGGATACCAGATATAAGAAAAAAAATCATCTTTACACTATTAATGCTATTAGTAATTAGACTTGGTGCAAATATACCAGTACCATATATGGATAAGAACATAATAAAACAGATATTTGAAGCTGGTGAAGGCGGGTTACTACAATTTCTTGACTTGATGTCAGGCGGTACTTTAAGCGACTTCAGCATATTTGCATTAAATATATATCCATATATAACTTCTTCAATTATAATTCAGCTTCTTACAATTGCAATTCCAAGGCTGGAGGAATTGGCAAAGGAAGGAGAGGAAGGAAGGAAGAAGATCAACAGGTATACAAGATATGGTACAGTTGTATTGGCTTTAATTCAGGCCTGGGGTACTACATTTGGAATATTCAGCAATGCGCTGGTAGCAGATAGTTTCATTCAAAAGGCCATAGTAATAATATCCTTGATTGCTGGTACCAGCTTCCTGATGTGGATTGGCGATAAAATTACTGAAAGAGGAGTAGGCAATGGTATCTCCCTGATAATATTCATTGGTATAGTATCAGGACTGCCTTCTACAATAATCAACTATATTGCATGGGCAAGGCTTGGATTAGTAAGCTGGATTAAATTGGTATTGCTGGCTATAGTAGCTGTACTGATAGTCCTGGTAGTTGTGGCATTGCAGGAAGGAGAAAGAAAGATACCAGTTCAATATGCAAAGCGTGTTGTGGGTAGAAAGATGTATGGAGGACAAAGCACTCATATACCTTTGAAGGTATCAATGGCAGGAGTTATTCCTGTAATATTTGCCTCATCACTATTATCTTTCCCACAAACAATAGCCCTATTCTTTACTGGAAAAACTCCAGAATGGATATTAAAGTACTTAACTGTACAGGGTAGTGTTGGAGTTTGGGTTTATTCAATACTGAACGTAATACTAATAGTGTTCTTCACTTACTTCTATACAGCTATTCAGTTCAATACTGTAGAATATGCAAAGAATCTGCAGCAGTATGGCGGATTTATACCAGGAATAAGGCCTGGAAAGCCAACATCAGATTATCTAAATAAAGTGTTAACAAGAATAACTTTTGTTGGTGGTATTTCATTAGCTTTATTAGCATCTTTACCAATTATTTTGTCTTATATATTCAAATTAAATATAAACTTTGGCGGAACAGCTATTATAATTGTAGTAGGAGTTGCACTTGAAACAGTAAAACAAATTGAGTCACAGCTGTTAATGAGAAATTACAAAGGATTTTTGAAATAAACTATAGGAGATGATTTTATTGAGACTAGTGTTACTTGGACCTCCTGGCGCAGGCAAGGGTACACAAGCATCAGCTATAGTTAGCAAATATAGCATACCACATATATCTACAGGAGATATATTTAGAGCAAATATAAAAAATGGAACGGAATTGGGGAAACAAGTGGAGGCCTATATGAAAAAAGGCCTGCTTGTACCTGATGAATTAGTAGTATCAATAGTAAAGGACAGGTTAACAAAGGAAGACTGCAAGGAAGGTTTCCTTCTGGATGGTTTTCCAAGAACTGTTAACCAAGCGGAAGCCCTTGATAAAGAGTTGAAGGATATGAACCTTAAACTGGATAGGGTAATAAACATTGAAGTTGGCAAGGAAATCCTAATAGAAAGAGCAATAGGAAGAAGAATCTGCAAAAACTGTGGAGCTACTTATCATGTAAAATTTAGTCCTCCAAAAGTGGAAAATACATGTGATAAATGCGGCGGGGAACTATACCAAAGAGATGATGACAAAGCGGAAACAGTTGAGAAGAGAATTGAAGTCTATCAGGAACAGACCAAACCTTTAATTGATTATTATAAGGAGAAGGATTTATTGTTAAATATAGACGGGACTAAATCAATAGAAGAGATTTTCTATGATATTGTGGCTTCATTGGAAGGAGATTTTTAGCAGATTGGATTCATATTCTATTGGTTGATGAGCAGCTCATAAATAATGTGAAGAGGTGAAGTCCATGGATTCAACTAAGGACATAACCGTAGGCCAAGTGGTTAAGTCAAGAGCTGGTCGGGATAAAGGAAATATATTTCTAGTATTGGAGATTATAGATGACAAGCATGTGTTAATCGTAGATGGTGACACAAGGCGATTAGATAAGCCCAAAAAGAAAAAGATAAAACATCTTATAGTCTACAATACTGTGCTATCTGAGTTCAAAGAAAAAATAGACGGAGATGTAAAGATAAACAATGCTTATGTAAGAAAACTGTTAGAACCTTTCAAAGAGAGCTTTTAATTTTATGTTAGGAGGTTCGATAACTGCATGTCTAAAAAGGATGTAATTGAAGTTGAAGGTACGGTAGTGGATGCCTTGCCAAATACTATTTTTAAGGTTAGACTGGAAAATGGACACGAAGTATTGGCCCATATTTCTGGAAAGTTAAGGATGAATTATATCAGAATACTTCCTGGAGATAAAGTAACAGTTGAATTATCACCTTATGATTTGACTAGGGGTCGAATAACCTGGCGCAAAAAGTAGCATAGGAGGGATATAGGTGAAAGTAAGACCATCGGTAAAAAAAATGTGTGAAAAATGCAAGATTATTAAAAGAAAAGGAAAAGTAATGGTAATCTGTGAAAACCCAAAGCACAAGCAAAAACAAGGATAATAAGTACCTAGGAGGTGTAGATAATAATGGCTAGAATTGCAGGTGTTGACCTACCAAGAGATAAGAGAATTGAAATCGGGTTAACTTATATCTATGGAATTGGCAGGTCCAGAGCAAATGAAATATTGAAAAAAGCTAATGTTAATCCTGATACAAGAGTAAAAGATCTGACAGAAGCAGAAGTTAATGCTCTAAGAAGCGTTATAGACGGCTATACTGTAGAAGGAGATTTAAGAAGAGAAGTATCCTTAAATATAAAGAGATTAAGAGAAATCAACTGTTATAGAGGAATAAGACACAGAAGAGGCCTTCCAGTTAGAGGACAAAGAACCAAGACTAATGCAAGAACAAGAAAAGGCCCTAGGAAGACTAGCGGTAAGAAAAAATAGAAATTAAAGGAGGGAAGATTAAGTGGCAGCAAAAAAAGGCAAAAGTACACGTGTTAGAAGAAGAGAACGTAAAAATATAGAGAGAGGTCAGGCACATATTTCGTCAACTTTCAATAACACAATGGTTACATTAACTGACATGCAAGGTAATGTAATCTCCTGGGCAAGTGCTGGCCAATTAGGATTTAAAGGCTCTCGTAAATCAACTCCTTTTGCAGCACAACAGGCTGCAGAAGATGCTGCAAAGAAAGCTATGGAACATGGATTGAAGAGCGTTGAGGTATATGTAAAAGGACCTGGGGCTGGAAGAGAAGCAGCAATAAGGTCACTTCAGGCAACAGGTTTAGAGGTAAGCCTGATTAAGGATGTTACTCCAATTCCACATAATGGTTGTAGACCACCAAAACGCAGAAGAGTGTAATATAGGAGGTGTAGATAGAAAAGATGGCTAGATATACAGGACCGGTATGCAGATTATGCCGTAGAGAAGGACAAAAATTATATTTAAAAGGTGACAAGTGCTATACAGATAAATGCCCAGTTTCAAGGAGAAACTATGCTCCTGGACAACATGGCCAGGCAAGAAGCAAGGATACAGAATACGGAAGACAGCTAAGAGAGAAGCAAAAAGTTCGTAGATTCTACGGCATTCAGGAAAATCAAATGAAAACTTATTTTGCATTGGCAGATAAGATGCAAGGAATTACAGGTGAAAACTTGTTGAAGATATTAGAGTTGAGATTGGATAATGTAGTATACAGAATGGGATTTGCTTCATCAAGAAAGGAAGCAAGACAGCTTGTAAGACATGGCCATTTTACTGTAAATGGGCAGAAAGCAAATATTCCATCCATATTGATGAAGGTTGGAGATGTAGTAGAAGTTAAGGAAAAGAGCAGAAGCAGTGTTAAATTTAAGGAATTAATTGAAAACCATAAAGGTAATACTGTAAAATGGCTAGAGGTTAGCCCTGAGGAATACAGGGGTAGAATTGTAGCTGAGCCAACAAGAGAAGATATTGACATTCCAGTAGAAGAACACTTGATAGTAGAGCTATATTCTAAATAATGAGGCCTATAACAGAATCAGTTACCCTCGTTCTTTGATAATATAAAAATAAGGAGGGTTTATAATTAATGATAGAAATAGAAAAACCAAGAATTGAGATTGTGGAGGTAAATGAAGACAACACTTATGGGAAGTTTGTCGTAGAACCTCTTGAAAGAGGATATGGTATCACTTTGGGGAACAGCCTAAGGAGGGTATTGTTATCCTCATTGCCTGGAGCTAGCATATCCTCTGTAAAGATTCAAGGCGTGTTGCATGAATTTACTTATGTTCCAGGTGTATTGGAAGATGTTCCTGAAATAATATTGAATATTAAAGGTATAGCAGCTAAAATGTACACTGATGAACCTGTAATACTGAGGATTGAAGCTGAAGGTCCAAAAGAAGTAAAAGCAGGCGACATTATAACTGGACCGGAAGTAGAAATAGTAAACAAGGACCATCATATAGCTACACTTAATGAAAATGGCAAGCTATATATGGAAATGGAAATGATAAAAGGCAGAGGTTATAGTGTTGCCGAAAAGAACAGGCGGGAAGGTCAATCCATAGGTGTTATACCAATAGATTCTTCATTTACTCCTGTAACAAAAGTTAATTTCACAGTTGAGAATACAAGAGTTGGGCAGATAACAGACTATGATAAGCTAACCCTTGAAGTATGGACAAATGGAACTATGACTCCACAAGAAGCAACTTCCTTGGGAGCAAAGATACTAACCGAACATTTGAATCTGTTCATCGGATTAACAGACCATGTTGAAGATGTGGAGATAATGGTTGAAAAAGAGGAAGACAAGAAAGAAAAGGTACTGGAAATGACAGTAGAGGAACTGGACCTTTCAGTCAGAAGCTACAATTGTCTGAAGAGAGCAGGAATCAATACAGTAGATGAGCTAATCCAGAAAACAGAAGAGGATTTGATGAAGGTTAGGAATCTTGGTAAGAAATCTCTCGATGAAGTGCAAAAGAAGCTTGCTGAATTAGGATTATCACTAAAAAAAATAGATGAGTAGCAGACATGAAGGAGGGATAATATGGCTACATTAAGAAAACTTGGTCGCCCTACAGATCATAGAAAAGCAATGCTCAGAAATCAAGTAACAAGTCTACTACGCAACGGCAGAATAGAGACTACTGTTACTAGAGCCAAGGAAACAAAGAGAATGGCTGATAAAATGATTACCCTCGGAAAAAGAGGAGATTTGCATGCCAGAAGGCAAGCATTAGCTTATATATACGATGAAGACGTTGTAAAAAAACTGTTTGATGAAATAGCACCCAAATATGCCGATCGCAATGGTGGATATACTAGAGTGTTAAGAGTAGGTCCACGTAGAGGTGACGGTGCCGAAATAGCAATTCTGGAATTAGTATAAAGGGTGGGGGATTAAGTAGGGGAGGCTTAAGTCTCTTAGACTAATTACTTAGTCCCTTTTTTATAGATTGCTGTTAATTGGAAAATATAAAAGTAGGCGGTTAAAATGTCAGAAGAGATGATTCGAATAGAAGATGTAACATATGAATATGGTTCTTATGGTGAGGCAAATTACCTGGTAGCAGTCAGCAATGTAACCATGCAGGTTAATAAGGGCGAATACTTAGTCATTCTCGGACATAATGGCTCAGGAAAATCCACTTTGGCCAAACTGATGAATGGCCTTTTAGTGCCAACTAAGGGAGATGTATTTGTAAACGGAATCAATACGAAGGATAAGGAAAGAATATGGGATATCAGGAAAACTGCCGGCATGGTATTTCAAAATCCTGACAATCAGATAGTAGCAACTATTGTGGAAGAAGATGTAGCCTTTGGGCCTGAAAACCTTGGTATACCTCCGGATGAGATTAGAAGAAGGGTTGATAAGGCATTAGAAATTGTTGAAATGTCTGAGTATAAAAAGCATGCCCCACACCTTCTATCTGGCGGTCAGAAACAGAGGGTTGCCATAGCAGGAATACTGGCCATGAATCCGGAATGCATAATACTTGATGAACCCACTGCTATGCTTGATCCTGTTGGAAGAAGGGAGATAATTTCAACTCTTCGCAAATTGAATTCCCAGGAAAAGAAAACAATAATACACATAACCCATCACATGGATGAAGCAGTAGAAGCAGACAGGATAATAGTTATGGAAAAGGGCAGAATTGTAATGGAAGGAACCCCTAAGGAGATATTCTGTCAGGTGGATAAAATAAAAAAACTGGGGCTGGATGTACCGCAGGTAACAGAGTTAGCCTACGAACTGCGCAAAGAGGGATTTGACGTGCCATGTGATGTATTAACTGTAGAGGAATTGGTGAATGTTCTATGATAATAAAAATTGAGGACTTAAGCTATATATATAATCAAAACACTCCCTTTGAGATGAAAGCATTGGACAATGTAAATCTGGTTATCAACGAAGGGGAGTTCATTGGTCTTATAGGACATACAGGTTCTGGTAAGTCTACTTTGGTACAGCATTTAAATGGTCTCATAAGGCCTACATCAGGAAGAGTAATAGTAGACGGAATGGATACCAGCGGAGATAAAAAAAACCTTCTAAAAATAAGGCAGAAGGTAGGACTCGTGTTTCAATATCCTGAACATCAGCTTTTTGAGGAAACTATTTATAAGGACATAGCCTTTGGCCCTATAAATCTGGGGCTTAATGAAGAGGAAGTACAGCAGAGAGTTAAAAAGGCCATGGAATCCGTTGGATTGAGTTATGAAAAACTGAAGGACAGATCTCCCTTTGAATTAAGCGGCGGCCAGAAAAGAAGGGTTGCCATAGCAGGGGTACTGGCAATGAATCCAAAAGTGCTTATATTAGATGAGCCAACAGCTGGATTGGACCCCAGAGGGAGAGATGAAATATTAGGAGAGCTTAAGAAGCTGTACGAGGAAGAAAACATTACTATTATACTGGTATCCCACAGCATGGAGGAGATAGCCATGCTTGTAAACAGGATAATTGTAATGCATAAAGGCAAGGTAGCCATGGACGGGAAAACCAGAGAGGTTTTTAAGGAGAAGAAAAAACTTGAAGAATTAGGGCTTGGTATTCCTCAGATTACCCAATTTATGAGAGAATACAGGATGAAAGGAAATCCGGTAGATGATACTGTAATAACAGTAGAGGAAGCAAAAAATGAGTTAATAAAGTATTTAAGGAGTAAAGGAAATGATTAGGAATATTACTATAGGGCAGTATTTTCCTGCAGATACAGTGATTCATAGGCTAGATCCCAGAATTAAAATATTAATAGTATTTATGTTTATTGTTTCTCTGTTTTTCATCGCCTCCTTTTATCCTTATGCGCTTATTCTGGCATTTATAGTGTTAACTGTTAAACTTTCAAAAATACCTTTCAGATATGTATTGAAGGGATTAAAACCTCTTTGGTTTATAATTATCATAACTTTTATAATAAATGTTTTCATGACCAAAGGAGAGGTAATACTGGAGCTTGGTCCTTTAAACATCACAAAGGAAGGCATAAGGCAAGCAGTTTTCATGGCACTAAGGCTTATATTCCTGGTAATAGGTACATCCCTTTTGACACTGACAACATCACCTATATCATTAACTGATGGAATAGAAAAGCTTCTGTCACCTCTTAGAAAGGTTGGAGTGCCAGCTCATGAGCTGGCTATGATGATGACAATAGCCTTAAGATTCATTCCTACACTGCTGGAGGAAACAGATAAGATTATGAAAGCCCAGATGGCAAGGGGAGCTGACTTTGAAAGCGGCAATATAATCAACCGTGCCAGGAATCTGGTACCATTACTGGTTCCGCTGTTTATTAATGCCTTCAGAAGAGCAGATGAGCTGGCTATTGCCATGGAGGCAAGGTGTTACCGAGGTGGCGAAAACAGAACCAGAATGAACGAATTAAAGCTTAACAGGAATGACATATTAGCCATAAGTTTTTCAACCATATTCTTTTTATTGATAATTCTTACAAGATATATAGGCATAAGGGGAATACTATGATAAATGTAAAGCTTACCATTCAATATGATGGTACAGATTACTGCGGATGGCAAAAGCAAAAAAATGGCAGGAGCATTCAGGAAGAAATAGAGAAGGCAATTTACAGAGTTACAGGAGAAAGGGTGGATCTGATAGGCTCAAGCAGAACTGATGGAGGGGTACATGCATTAGGTCAGGTAGCTAACTTTAAAACAGAATCCACAACACCTCCAGACAGGTTTAAATACGCCTTGAATTCATTCCTTCCGCAGGACATAAGCATAATTTCATCAGAGCTGGTGCCTGACAGCTTTCATTCACGATTTGATGCCAAAGGAAAGATGTACAGGTATACTATATATAACAGGGACATTAGAAACCCTATTTACAACAGATATGCATATCATGTGCCCAGAAAACTGGATTTAATCGCAATGGAAAAAGGCGCAGAATGCTTCTTGGGGAGCCATGATTTTAAGGCCTTTATGGCATCCGGAAGCAATGCCAAGTCAACTGTAAGGACTATTACGAGCATTTCTCTGGATAAAAGTGAAGACTTAATATTCCTGACCATAGAGGGAAATGGTTTCCTGTATAATATGGTAAGGATAATTGCTGGCACATTAATTGAAGTAGGATTTGGGAGAATTAAATGGCAAAGTATTCCCCATATTATAGAGTCAGGGGATAGAACTAGTGCTGGACATACTGCTCCACCTCAGGGGCTATGCCTGGAAAAAGTCTATTATTAGCAGAAAAAACGTATTGACATCGATATTTCCTTGTATTAGAATATACTAGAGTGTTTTAAAAAGGCCCCGGAAATCTTTTTATAACCAACGCTGAAATAAGGAGGGAAAAAAGTGAAGAGTTATCTAGCTAAACCAAATGAGATTGAAAGAAAATGGTACCTAATTGATGCAGAAGGAAAAGTGCTAGGTAGGCTAGCTTCAGAAGTTGCTAAAATACTGAGAGGAAAGAATAAACCTATATATACACCACACGTGGATACTGGGGATTATGTAATAATAATTAATGCAGATAAGGTTCAATTGACTGGAAATAAATTAGATAAAAAGTATTATAGATATCATACAGGTTATCCAGGTGGATTGAAATCTATATCATATAGAGAAATGTTAGCAAAGAAGCCAGAAAAGGCAATTGAATTAGCGGTTAAGGGAATGCTTCCAAAGAACAGACTGGGAAGACAGATGTTTAGAAAGCTAAAGGTATACAGAGGAACTGAACATAAACACGAAGCTCAAAAACCAGAAGTATATGAATTTTAACATGGCTTAGGAAAGGAGGACTGTCATTGGCAACTGTACAGTATATAGGAACAGGAAGAAGAAAGACTTCCGTAGCAAGAGTAAGGCTAATTCCAGGTTCCGGTAGGATAATAGTAAACAAGAGAGATATAGATGATTATTTTGATTATGATACATTGAAAGTTCATGTAAAAGAGCCACTAATTTTAACAGATACACTTGGGAAATACGATGTCATAGCCAATGTAGAAGGTGGAGGATTTACAGGTCAAGCTGGAGCTATTAGGCATGGAATCGCTAGAGCTTTAATAAATGCTGATGAAGAACTAAAGCCTGTATTGAAGAAAGCAGGATTACTGACAAGAGACCCAAGAATGAAGGAAAGAAAGAAATACGGCTTGAAGAAAGCAAGAAGGGCTCCCCAATTCTCAAAGAGATAATTGGCTTTGTTTCTTTACACTCGAGTTTGTTCAAACTTACAAAGTTTGTTTGCGAGTTTACAAAACCGTCATAGGTTTAAATACCTTTGGCGGTTTTTTGTTGTGTAAAAAAGCATATAACAATGTATAAAATATGAAATCCGGACGCAGTTTTAATCCCTCGAAAGCAAGTAGAATTCAGATGT
>DUMS01000006.1 GCA_012839745.1 Tissierellia bacterium | reverse complement strand
CCATCAAGCGTCTGTGGTCCTGGATAAAGGTCTATAACTAAGGGAGGCTTAGCTGCTGGATCCGTATACTTCATCCTTTGTGGCACATCTAAATATACTCCACCTATGGCATTTACTATTTCTCTTACTGCTTCATAGTCAACTGTTACGTAGTACTCTAAATCTACACCTAAAAAGTCCCTGACAGTTTTTACTGATAAAAGAGGTCCTCCATAGGAATGGGCATGATTTATCTTTTCTTTGGAGCTTCTTCCTCTTATATTCACCCGAGTATCCCTTGGTATGGATAACATGGTTATTTCTCCAGTTTCATAGCTGAATTTGCAAAGAATCATAGTATCAGACCTTAAACCTGTTTTCTTATATCCATTTTCGTCTTTTTCCATTTTTTTTATGGCTTTTATGCCACCTCTTCCTTCCATGTCATCTACTCCCATGAGCAAGAACAGTATTTCTCCCTTATCTTCTATTTCCTCCATTTTCTCATTATCATATAATTCTTCACTGTCCCCTTCCCCTATGGAAATAACAGAGTTTTTTTCCAGTAAATATGGTACTGCTATACTGAAAAGAAAGGAAAATACTACTAAGGATATAAAAAAGCTAATCCAGAATTTCTTTTTCATTTCCATACCTCCAATATACCACCTATAGCTTTAATGATACTAAATTTGCAATGTTTTTTCAATTAAAATAAGGTTACAAATTTATTGCAATATAACAGGTCCACACTATTTTACTGAGACATATGGATTATTCTCTATGTAAAACCTATAGGGAAAATCCCTCGCTTCCTCAGCATAGTCTATGCCTATTCTTGTTGTCTGTACTATATTGAAATCCTTATTTTCTCCCTCTTCAATATAAAGCCTGTTGCCACAAAGGTCTATTCCATTTAATTTTCTATCTATATTAAATGCTTTAGTTAGCTTCCCTGGACCATTGGTTAAGTTCTTTTTTTGATAGCTGGTTAATTCTCCGTAAAGTTTGTTGAATCTGTATATAGCCATACTATTAAGGCCTTCTACTGGTTCAATTCCTCTAATTAGTACTGCTTGAGGTATTCCCTCCCTTTCAGTAACCACATTTAACAAAAAATACATGCCGTATATGAAGTATATATATGCGTGTCCTGCAGGGCCATACATTACTTCTACCCTATTCGTTCTCCTACCTCCATAGGAATGGGCAGCCTTGTCCTCAACCCCCAGATAGGCTTCTGTCTCTACAATCTTCCCTTTTAGCAGCATCCCCTCTATATTATGTACAAGTACCTTTCCAAGCAGCTCCTTTGCTACAGTTATAGTGTCTCTTGCATAGAATTCTCTTTTAAGCTTCATACTACCACTCCCTGTATAGACATAAAAAAGATAAGAGACGAATTATCGCCTCTATTATACTACTTTCCAATTGCTTCTTCCACCTTATCAAGCAATATGTCATTTCTCAATTCTCCAACCCTCTCTTCACCTGCCAGAATTTCAATAAGCTTAAGTGCAAAATATACTGCCACTGCAGGCCCTCTTGCAGTTATGATGTTTCCATCCTCAACTATAATATCATCCTTGTATTCGCTGTTCTTTAAATCATTGTCAAACCCAGGATAGGATGTGACCTTCCTCCCATTCAGTATTCCTGCTCTGTTCAGCACTATTGGCCCCGCACATATGGCAGCAAGTATTTTTCCTTCATCGTGAAATGCCTTAATAAGCTCTATTACTCTTCCGTCATCCCTAAGATGAATTGCTGCCTCACGTCCTCCTGGTATTATAAGCCCATCATAACCTTTAATTGAGTTTATCTTATCTATGTCCTTGTCAGTTTCTATTGTAATCCTGTGGCCTCCTATGACCTTCCTTTCTCCATTTATTGAACAGGTATCAACTATAATATTCATTCGCCTTAAATAATCTATTACAGTAACAGCCTCCACTTCTTCAAAGCCTTCTGCCAGTAGCATTAGCATCTTTTTCATGTTTATCCCTCCCTGTTTTCATAAATATATTATGCACAAATAGGAAGGGTTTAATAGCAAACAAAAAGCATAGCCAAACTGCTATGCTATTTAATGCTTTCCAGGGTGGCAACTGCTTCGCTTAAAAGCTTTGGCACTCTGGATAATACATTTTCGTCTATTATGTTTTTATTATACTCAATTATGTCAATATATTTGGAAATTATCTTTGCCGTTATCAACTTATTATTTCCTTTCATGTTCTTATAGCTCTTCAATATGTCTTTCTTTATTTCCCTGGTTTCATATTCGTATATCGGAGAGTTATCAGAGCCTTCCAGGTATAGTCTTAAATAATCACCGTATATTCTCAATACTTCTTCAAATTTGACACCCTGTGGGTATTTTTGAATATATTTCTCTGTCTGAATTAATCTTTCGCCTAATTCATCAAAGGAAATAGTTATTTCTGCATCCAATACAGCTGGTTTATTGGAATTTAAGGCCTTAATCTCAATATATCCCCTTATTTCATCTGAAAGATAGCGATTGTATTCCTTCAGCTTTTCATAATCAATTCCAGGGTAGAATCCTCCCTCCATGTTTATGAGCTTGTATTTCCCCTTAAATATCCTCTCTACTATATCCTTTAGCTTTACGTTCTCTATCTGGCCTATATTTGCCTCATCAAAGAAGAGCTCAGTTCCTGAAAGCCTTAGAAGCTCCATCTGATTGTCTTCCATAAATATCTCATCTGTATATTCTTGAATATATTCCTTTTGGACTTCCTCCAATATCAGGATCATTACAGCTGCTTCTTCCTCCGTTGCATTTTTAATATTTTCATCTATAAACTGCACCAATACATAGGGTTCGTTGTTGCTATCCACTATGCTTTTGAATTCATATAGCAATCCATCAGATTCTTCAGTGTTGGATGATGTCAGGGTGCTTTCCAAGGCTTCATATATTTCCTTATCATTTTTCTCCAGTAAATAGTTATCACACCCCACGATAAACAGAATCAGAAATATACCCATTAAGCTAATAGCTTTCAATATTTTTTTCCTCATATAAATACCTCTTTCATATTTAATATATTAAAAATATTAAACCTCCTCTTTAGTATACTATATCAGTAATTGAATTAAAAGTCGTTACAAAGGAGTTACAAAACAAACTGACAAGTTTAACACCTGTCAGTTTGTTTCATAGTTATATATTACTGATAAGCCTTGGCTTTGTTTTTGGATTTTTCTTCAATATTTTTATTTGCATTGGAAAGCATTAGCTTAATTCTGTTTAGCTGGTTCACTTCGCTGGCTCCTGAGTCATAATCTATGGCAACTATATTTGCCCTGGGATATCTATCCCTTATAGCCTTTATCATACCCTTCCCAGTTATATGATTTGGCAGGCAGCCAAAGGGCTGAACGCAGACTATGTTTTCCACGCCTCTGTGTATCAGCTCCAGCATCTCTGCCGTTAAAAGCCAGCCTTCGCCATACTGATGCCCTAAGGTTATCAGCTCTTCAGCCTCCCTTGCAAGCTCATGAATAGTCATAGGCTCGTCAAACCTTTTGCTCTTTCTTAAAGCTTCCCTTGCATATTTTCTATAGTGCTCAATATACTTAACTACCACATCTCCACCTAATTTGGGCATCAATCCCTTGGACAGATATTCATGCTTAAATGTTGTATTATAAGCTGAATACAAGAGGAAATCCGTCAGGTCCGTAACCACTGCTTCAGCACCTTCCTCCTCCAGCAAATCCACTATCTGGTTGTTGGCTTCAGGATGGTACTTAACCAGTATTTCCCCTACTACTCCTACCTTTGGCTTTACAAGGTTCTCGTCTATTTCCAGCTCATCAAAATCCCTGACCATATCATTTATATTTCGAATGTAATCCCTTGTCCTGCCTATTTTAACTGCTTCAGAGCATTTGTCAATCCAGTGCCTTGCAAGCATGTCTGCTGAACCCTTTATCTTCTCATAAGGCCTTACTCTGTATAGCATTCTCATAATCAGGTCCCCATAGTGGATTGCCATTATTCCCTTCTTTATCATTGGCAATGAGAATGTAAATCCTGGATTTTTCTCTATGCCCTGAGCTGATACAGCAATAATTGGCACATGGCCAAATCCAGCGTCCTTAAAGGCTTTCCTCATAAACCCTACATAGTTGGATGCCCTGCACACACCTCCAGTTTGAGTTATGATTACAGATACATTGTTTAAATCGTATTTGCCTGATTTCAATGCATCTATAAACTGTCCCACAACTATGATGGAGGGGTAGCATGCATCGTTGTTTACATACTTTAATCCTTCATCTACAGATTTGGTATCTGCTGAAGGCAATACCTCCATATTATAGCCGCATGAGTTAAATGCCGACTGTAGTATTTCAAAATGAATTGGTGCCATCTGAGGCATTAATATTGTATGCCTTTCCTTCATTTCCTTTGTAAAGTATACTCTCTTTGGTATATCATATTTCTTCCCCAGTTCATATCCCTTTTTATCTCTCTCCCTTAAAGCTGCATCCAAAGACCTGATTCTTATCTTTGCAGCACCCAAGTTGCTTACTTCATCTATTTTTAGAAGGGTATAGATTTTACCGAATCTGCTTAATATTTCGTCCACCTGGTCTGTTGTTACAGCATCCAGTCCGCACCCGAAGGAGTTTAACTGCACCAGTTCCAGATCCTTTCGCTGAGCTACAAAGCTTGCTGCTCTATATAGCCTTGCATGGTATACCCACTGGTCCAAAACCCTTAAAGGCCTTTCAACTTTTCCAAGGTGAGCTACGGAATCCTCCGTTAAAACTGCCATGCCTAAGGAGGTAATAAGTCCAGGTATGTTGTGGTTTATGGCCTTATCCAGATGGTAAGGCCTTCCTGCCAGTACTATGCCCCTTATTCCTTCTCTTTCTATATACTCCAGGGTTTCCTCTCCCTTTCTCCTTATATCCTCCTTTACCTTGATCCTTTCCTCCCAGGCCTTATCAACAGCTCTTGTTATTTCATCCTTTGGAATGTTGAACCTCCTGAATTCCTCAGCAAGCCTCTTCTTGAGCCCTTCCTTGTCATCAAAGCTGAGGAATGGATTCATAAACAGGATATCCTTATCCTTTAGCTTCTCAATATTGTGTTTCAACACATCCGGATATCCTATTACTACGGGACAGTTTACATTGTTGTCTGCCCTTTCATCTTCCTTCTTGTCAAAGAATATAGAAGGATAGAATATGAACTTAACTCCTTTTTCAATCAGCTCCATTATATGCCCATGGGATATTTTTGCAGGGAAGCAGGCTGTTTCACTGGGTATGGAGCTTATTCCCTTTTCATATGTCTTCCTGGTGGATTCAGAGGATAATTCCACTCTAAATCCCAGCTCTGTAAAGAATGTATGCCAGAATGGATAGTGCTCGTACATATTAAGAATTCTTGGTATCCCCACTATACCTCTTTTGGCTTCTTCTATGCTTAACGGATTATAGCTGAAAATTCTGTTGTATTTATATTCAAACAGATTTGGAATGCTCTCCCTGCTTTTATCCAATCCTGCGCCTTTTTCGCATTTATTGCCTGTAATAAATCGTTTGCCGTCTTCAAATATGTTTATTGTCAAAAGACAGTTGTTCCCGCATCTGCCGCAGCGGGCCTTCTGGGTTTTGTATGTGAACTTATCCAGTTTATCCTTTGTAAGTATGCTTGACTCCTTCCCTTCTTCGTACCTCTCCTTGGCAATTATAGCTGCCCCCAAGGCTCCCATAAGCCCTGGAATTTCAGGTCTTACCACCTGTCTTCCTGATAGGAGCTCAAAGCTCCTTACTATGGCATCTCCGTAGAAGGTACCGCCTTGAACTACAATATTCTCTCCTAATTCTTTGGGATCCCTTATCTTAATAACCTTCTGCAGTGCATTTTTTATTACAGAATAGGAAAGCCCAGCAGCAATATCCCCTATACTTGCCCCTTCTTTTTGAGCCTGCTTAACCTTGGAATTCATAAACACAGTGCATCGGGACCCTAAGTCCACAGGGTTCTTAGCCAGCAGCCCTTCATTTAAGAAGTCCTCAACGCTCATATTCAGTGAGTGGGCAAAAGTCTCCAGGAATGAGCCGCATCCTGAGGAGCAGGCTTCATTTAGAAGAATGCTGTCAATTACTCCATCTTTAATCTTCATGCATTTCATGTCTTGTCCACCGATGTCCAGTATAAAGTCTACCTTTGGCTGGAAAAACAATGCTGCTTTATAGTGAGCTATGGTTTCAACCTCACCAACATCTATATTTAGGGCAGCTTTTATAAACTCTTCTCCATATCCGGTTATGGCAGAATAGGTTATCTTTTCTCCTTCAGGTAATTTTTCATATATTTCCTTTATAATCTTAATAGCCAAATCCAGCGGTTTGCCTTTATTGTTTCCATAGTAGCTATAAAGGATGTTGTTGTCTTCATCTATCAGTATAGCTTTTGTAGTAGTTGATCCAGCGTCTATCCCCAGGAAGGACTTTCCCCTATGGGTTTTAATATCCTTATACGACATCCTTTTGGTTGAATGTTCCCTTCTAAACTCTTCCAGCTCTTTTTCATTCATAAATAGAGGTCTTAAATTCTTTATTTCACATTCAATAGATTCGTTTAAATCGTTTATCCTATTCTTCAGCATTTCAAACCTAATGGGCTTTTCTTCCTCAGATGCAATTGCTGCACCAATAGCAACAAACAGCTGTGAATTCTCTGGAAATATTATTTCATCCTCTTTAAGCTTCAATGTATCTATGAATCTGTCCCTAAGCGCTGATAAAAAATACAAAGGACCACCTAAAAAGGCAACCCTGCCCTCTATTGGCCTGCCACATGCAAGGTTTGATATAGTCTGATTTACTACAGACTGAAATACGCTTGCAGCAATGTCCTCCTTTGAAACTCCCTGATTTATCAGCGACTGAACATCAGTCTTTGCAAAAACACCGCATCTTGAGGCTATTGAATATATGGATTCGTGTCTGGCTGCCAAGTTGTTTAACCCCTCTGCATCTGTTTCCAATAGAGAAGCCATCTGGTCAATAAATGCGCCAGTCCCTCCAGCACATATGCTATTCATCCTCTGCTCAACATTTCCCTTTAAATAGGTTATCTTGGCATCTTCTCCGCCTAATTCAATTGCTACATCCGTATCAGGTATAAATCTCCTTATGGCTGTTGTAGATGCCACTACCTCCTGAATAAAGGGAATGTTAAGCCATTTATGGACTGAAAGCCCTCCTGAACCTGTAACCATTATAGTTATGGATTCATTTTTATATCTTTTGTAGACATCCATTAGTACTTCTTTAACGCAGTTTTTAATATCAGAGTAATGCCTTTTATAAATGCTATAAACTATGTCATAACTTGAATTTAATGCTACCAGCTTAACCGTTGTAGAGCCAACATCTAATCCCAAATGTAAGTTTATCATTTTATTGCAGTACCCTGCGTTACCTCCTTACGTTATGAATAACTAAAATTTAATATCCTATTAGTTATTAGATGGATTATAGCACAACTTCCCTTTCCATGCAATTATTGTTAATACTTTGTTTATTGATGCAAGTTTTACTATGTATATTATAACAAATATATATTAACTTGGTATCAATTATATTACAGGTATTCTCAATAAAAAAAGCCCATAAACATGGGCTTTTTTTATTAGTCGCAGAATATTACGCATCTCTTTGGAATGCACAGTATCTGGCCAATCATTAAATTGTTTGGATCAACTCCAGGATTTGCCATCATAAGAGCCTGAACTGTTACACAGAATTTCTGAGCAAGCAGGAAGAAGGTGTCTCCAGGTTTTACCCTGTAGTATACTCCATAAGGGCATGGTGGCAGTTCTGGCTCTGGGCTGGGCATTGTTGGTATGCATATTACCTGCCCTATTTGAAGGTTATTTGGATCTATTCCTGGATTTGCCATCAGTATGGCCTCTACGCTTACACCAAATCTCTGACTTAACAGGAATATGGTATCTCCCTGCCTAATGGTATAGTAGAATCCATGAGGGCATGGTGGCAGTGGAGAGACTTTCTGCTCTGGTATGCATATAACCTGACCTATTTGCAGATTATTTGGGTCAATTCCTGGATTTAAGTTCATTATTGCTTCTACTGTGGTATTAAATCTGATGGCCAGGAAGTATAAGGTATCTCCTGATTTAATAGTATATGGAAAGCTGCCTGCAGGGCATCTCTTTCCTCCTTGTCTATCATCATGATTTGCACTCATACTAGTCACCTCTTTCATATTAATCTAGCAATATATATTATGCATGTGCTGTAATTAGTGTTAATGAAAAAAGAGAGCCTAAGCTCTCTTTATGCTAAAATGTTGGTATGCATATCATCTGGCCTATTCTTAAGTTGTTTGGATCAATTCCTGGATTTGCATTTATTATAGCCTGAACTGTTACATTAAAGCGCTGTGCCAGCAGGAATAGTGTGTCTCCCTGTCTAATGGAATAGTAGAATCCGTTTGGGCATGGTGGTACTGGTGTAACCGGTCTTGGTATGCATATTATCTGGCCAACTCTCAAGTTGTTTGGGTCAATTCCTGGGTTAGCATTAATAATAGCCTGAACTGTTACATTAAAGCGCTGTGCCAGCAGGAATAATGTATCTCCTGCAACTATTGTATAGTAAAATCCATTTGTGCATGGTGGCAATGGTGGTGGCAATGCTCCTGGAATACAAATTCTCTGGCCTATTTGAAGATTATTTGGATTTATTCCAGGGTTAGCATTTATTATTGACTGCACACTGACACCAAATCTCTGGCTTAGTATAAACAATGTATCCCCTGCTCTTATTGTGTAGAAAAACCCATTTGGACACTGGGTTGAGGCCATTCCAGGGATACATATCACTTGCCCAATCTGAAGTCTGTTAGGGTCTATTCCTGGGTTTAATCTTTGAATTGCTTCTACAGTGGTATTAAATCTCTGCGCCAGCAAAAATAGCGTGTCTCCTGGTCTGATTATATAGGAAAAGCTTCCTTGAGGGCATTGTTGTTGTACATTGTACCCGTCCATATTATTCTCCTTTCTACATATTTTTTATTGCATTATATAATATGCAGAAAGGAATACAGGTGTTAATAGGTTACTTGCATTTCTTCCCCTGCCAGGAATTCCTCATTTTCAATTCCCTATCAATTCCTGACAATACCCTAAGCTTATCCAAAGTCCACCTGGGTTCATAAAGAAGCTCCTTTTTACCATCTCCAGTTACCCTATGGACTACCATATCCTCCGGCAAAAGCTCCAGTGCATCTGCCACCAGGGATATGTATTCATCCCTTGATAGTATAGGAAATGGATGCTTTAAATAGTATTCATACAGGTCTGTTCCCCTTTGTATATAGAGCATGTGGAATTTCACACCCCAGGTATTGGTGTTAGCCACATACCTTACAGATTCCAATATATCCTCCCTTGATTCATGTGGCAGCCCAAATATCAGGTGTGTGACAACCTTAATGTTTCTTTTCCTAAGCTTTTCTACTGCCTCATTATATATGCTTAAAGGATAACCTCTCCTTATAAATCTGGAGGATTTTTCATGAATAGTCTGCAATCCCAGCTCCACCCAAAGGTAGGTTTTTTGGTTTATCTCCTCCAGTAAATCCAGCACTCTATCAGGCAGGCAGTCAGGCCTTGTGGCTATTGCCAGTCCTACAACTCCTTTCTGCAACAGAGCCTTATAATATTTTTCCCTTAAATCCTCATAGGTGGAATAGGTGTTGGTGAAATTCTGGAAATAAGCAATGTACATATCAGTACTCCACTTGTTTCCCATAAGCTTTTTCTGTTCCTCAATCTGTTCCTCTATGCTTAATGCCCTGGAGGATGTAAACTCTCCTGAGCCTTCCTCTCCGCAAAATATGCATCCACGGCATCCGACAGTCCCATCCCTGTTGGGGCAGGTAAACCCTCCATCCAGTGATAGCTTTATTACCTTTTTCCCAAAGGTCTTTTTAAGCTCATAGCTTAAAGTATGATATCTCTTATCATCCCACATAAATATGACTCCTTTTATATAAGCTAATTAATATGTTACCACATTGAACTTGTGGGTAAAATAGTAAATAGAATAAATACTGGTAAACTGGAGTGAAAAATATGGCAGTTAAAACATGTATAGAGCTGGTTCCTATATTCAGCACATTAACCTTTGATGAAATGATGGAGGTAGCCTCAATTACGACAAGCAGGACATATAAAAAGGGAGAAATGGTATATTTCCAGGGAGATAGGGAAAAGAAGCTTTACGTAATTCACAAGGGAAGAGTAAAGATATCCAGAATATCCAGCTCTGGAAAAGAACAGGTCATAAGAATACTAGGCCCTGGAGAGTTTATGGGAGAATTGTCCCTTTTTAACGATGAGCCCAACGCCAATAATGCAGAAGTCATTGAAGATGCTACAGTCTGCATAATAGACGGGGACAAGCTGAAAAGCCTTATGGCAAAATATCCTTCAATAGCCTTTAAGGTGCTGGAAGAATTAAGCTTAAGGCTAAAGAGAGCTGAAAACCTGATTGAAAACCTGGGTATCAGGGATGTGGAATCAAGAATTGCTGAAAAGCTGTTGGAACTGGCTGATGATGAAGGCAATATAATCCTTACAATGAAGAAGGGAGATTTGGCTTCCCATCTGGGAATGAGCCAGGAAACGTTGAGCAGGAAACTGTCCTATTTTCAGGATGAAGGCTGGATAGAGCTTAAGGGGCATAAGAAGATAAAAATACTGGATAGGGAAAACCTCGAAAGCTTGCTGTAATAGTGTTTCTATAATCTATTATTTTTCTTTTTATGGAAAAACTATATACATAAGATTAAAAGGAGGTATAGTATGTCTGTAAAAATAACAGATAAGGTTACATGGGTAGGTAAGATTGACTGGGAATTGAGAACCTTTCATGGTGAGGAATACTCTACACATAGAGGCTCATCATATAACTCTTATCTAATAAGAGATGAAAAAACTGTACTTATTGATACCGTATGGGAACCCTTTGCAGAGGAATTTGTTGAAACCCTAAAAAAGGAAATAGATTTAAGTGAAATAGACTACATAGTAGCAAATCATGGAGAAGTAGACCACAGCGGTGCTTTGCCGCTTCTTATGAAGGAAATACCAGATGTGCCTATATACTGCACTTCTAATGGAGTGAAAATTCTAAAGGCCCATTATCATCAGGACTGGAATTTTGTAGAGGTAAAGACTGGTGATGAACTGGAAATCGGCAAGGATAACAAGCTTATATTCATCGAAGCCAGAATGCTCCACTGGCCTGACAGCATGTTTACATATATGACAGGAGAAAATATACTCTTTAGCAATGATGCCTTTGGTCAGCACTATGCCAATAGCAAACTGTTCAATGATTTGGTTGATCAGGCAGAATTGTATCAGGAAGCCTTAAAATACTATGCAAATATTTTAACACCCTTTAGCCCTCTTGTAACCAGCAAAATAAAGGAAGTGCTGGGTTTCAACCTTCCGGTCAATATGATAGCAACAAGCCACGGAGTCATATGGAGAGACAATCCAACTCAGATAATTGAAAAGTACTTGGAATGGGCTGATGATTATCAGGAAAACCAGATTACTATAGTCTATGAAACAATGTGGAATGCCACAAGAAGGATGGCTGAGGCAATTGCCGATGGCATAATGGAAAAGGATAAAAATGTGACTGTTAAGCTGTTTAACATAGGAAAATCGGATAAAAACGATGTTATAACAGAGCTATTTAAGTCCAAGGCTATGCTAATAGGCTGCTCTACTGTAAACAAGAGCATAATGTCTGGTACTGCTGCTGTACTAGGAATGATAAAAGGAATTGGATTTAAGAAGAAAAAAGCTGCTGCCTTTGGTTCATATGGCTGGTCAGGGGAATCGGTGCCTATGATTATTGAAGGCCTAAAGGAGGCAAAGATTGAGGTAATGGATGAAGGATTGAAACTATTATGGCAGCCAGACTGTGATGCCCTTGAAAAATGCAAGGAATATGGAAGGAGATTTATTGATAAGCTTTAGAAAAGGCTAGGCGATATGGCCTAGCCTTACATGCTATTCAGATAAGAGTCTCTTTTCACCCTCTAGGGCTTTCATAGGTGCAATGTCCTGAGTAAACTCCAGTGTTCCCAAGTATTCTCCATTCTTGTTCCTTACAGCAAAGTATCTTATTAGTACAATCTTATCTCCCATCTTAATCCAGAAATCCTCGTGGTCTTTTTTGCCTGACTTAAAGTCATTTACTATCTTTTCTACTACATGAACGCTTGCTGGTGGGTGGCAGTTCTGAACCTTTCTTCCTATTACTGCCTTAGTACGGGTAAATATCCTCTCTTCTCCCTGGGAGAAGTATTTTACAGTATCGTCCTTATCTACAAAGGTTATATCTCCTGGTATGGTATTGAGCATGCTTTCCAGCTCATCATGGGTGAAAAATCCTGTATCAAACTTAATATGGTCATCCCTTACTTCCCCTTCAGTTTTCAGCTTCTTAAAGGCTTCTGCTCTTCTTGCCTTCCATTCAACCTTTGGTTCAATAAGCGCATATCCTATTTCATCGCTGTCATTGTAAATGCTAATCCACTCATCTTCAGACAGGGTATCCAACGCCATAGGGAATAATATGTTTTCTTCCTTGAAAATCATTTCCTTTATTTCGTGAATTGTTTTCTTGAACTTGTCATATACTTCGTCCTTATTCCCCTTGTAATCGCTGAGCATTATTTTCAATTCCCTTATCATGGCTCTGATTTCATCATCTACTCCCCACATTACCTTTGGAGGAGCTGTTATGTTGTACTTCTCCAGATAAGGGAATATCAGGTTTTCCTTTCTGCTATAATGCTTGTCAATGTCCCATAGAAGGTTCACATCTCCAATTAAAGCGTTGATGTTTTCCTTTGAGTCATCCTCCCTGAACTTCTCAAGGTTGGGGTTTACGCTTTCTTCAATGTACTTTTCTATGGCCCTGTTTTCTTCCTTCATGGTATATACAGGATGTCCCGGTACCTGCTCTGGATGGTGTATCTCGTCTATGGTCCCCTTGAATACCTCTGCGTGTACATTGCAGAGCCTTTGAATTTCTTCCACTGGAAGGCCTTCCTTAACAAGCTCCCCTTCTATGACAGTTATCTCTGTAGCAGATACGCCCTTCAATACCTCTGCAAATTGAGCTTTTACCTCGTCTACAGTGGCCCCTTCGTGGAGCTTTCTTATTACATCCTTCACAATTTTCTTCCTGTGCTCTCTATTGTTAATCAATTCGCTCATGTTTCTCACCTCTAAAATCTTTCTTATTCCATATAATACCCAAAATGCTGACAATAAATTATGTTAATTACATTATTTTCTTCTCCAGCTCATCAAGCATGTTCAAGTATTTTTCCTGAACTTTCTTTTTGGAGGCTTCCTTGTTTACCTCTTCAGCCTTTTCGTCTATTTCTTCCTTAACCTTGTCAGATAGCATGTTTTCAGCAAACCTGTATATCACATTATTCTCCTTGTCAATATGCCTTAGTAACAAGTCTCCATAGCATATAGTATTTGCAATTATATCAAGCCTTGCTTCATCGTTGCCATTTTTATAATCCTCAAGTGCCTTTTCAAGGCTTGATACATAAAGCCTTGCCATGTCGTGCTCTATCAGCATACCTGTTATAGGTCCATTGTTTGTAAGCTTTGGCATCTCCTCTCCCATTCTTTTAAACAGTATATCCTCCTCTTTGGCATGGTGGTATCCATCTGTGTAGTTTCTTATGAAATCAATTATCATATAGAAATCCTTGTAGTCTATCTCTCTTCCCTGCAGAACAGCATAGGAGTATTTTCTCATGACCTTTACCATACGCTTTACATTTTCATGTTCAGATATCATGTCCTGTATAGATTTCACCAGAATACCTCCTAACATATATTAAGTTTTACTTTTGCCTTTTTCGCCATATCCTAACAACCTTATTGCATTAACTATTACCAGAAATACGCTTAGCTCATGGATTAGCATTCCTGATGCCATGAACACCACTTTTCCAAGCACTCCCAACAGAAGCAGCACTGCAACTAGAATTGCAAAGTAAATATTCTGCTTGATATTTCTTACTGTGGCTCTACTTAAGCCTATGGCATAGGATAATTTTCTGATTTCATCAGACATGAGGACTACATCTGCTGTTTCCATGGCCACATCTGCACCTTTTATGCCTAAGGCTATGCCTAAGTCTGCTGATGCTAAGGCTGGTGCGTCGTTTACTCCATCTCCAACCATAGCAGTTATTCCGTATTTTTCCTTAAGGGTTTTTAGAGCATTGACCTTGTCTTCAGGCAACAGCTCTGCATAGTATTCGTCAATTCCCAGTTCATTTGATATAGCCCTGGCTGCCCTTTCATTATCCCCTGTCAGCATCACTACCTTCTTAATCCCTTTCCTTTTTAGATCCATTATAAGCTCCTTTGCATCCTCCCTGACAGTATCTGCTATGGATATGGCTCCCAATATATTTCCCTCATTGGCTACAATTACCACTGTCTGGCCTCTTTCCTCTTCAGCCCTTATATAATCTTCCTTATCCTCGGAAAGTATTATACCCTGCTCTCTTAAAAGCTTTCTGTTGCCTATAAGGTATTCATTTCCATGTACTTTGGCCTTAAGCCCCTGGCCTGTAATAAAAACTACCTCCTCGGCTGTTTCATCTAATGGGCCTTGCTTCTCTTCATAGTGAGATATTATTGCTCTTGCCAGTGGATGCTCTGAATAGCCTTCTCCAATTGCTGCAACCTTTAACAGCTTATGCTCATCCATATCAAAGGATTTAATCCTTGTTACTTTGGGCTTCCCCTCTGTAAGGGTTCCAGTCTTGTCGAAGGCCAATACCTTTGTCTTTCCCAGGCTCTCCATTATCTCTCCGCCCTTTATCAGCACACCATGTTTTGCACCATTTCCGATACCTGCAACTATGGATACCGGTGTTGATATGACCAATGCCCCAGGGCATGCTATTACAAGTAGGGTAATGGATAATACCAAATCTCCAGTGAATATAAACAGCAGCAACGAAAGAGCTATTATTCCGGGAGTATAGTATTTTGAAAACCTCTCAAGAAATTTTTGAGTCCTGGCCTTCTTGTCCTGAGCTTCCTCCACCATTTCAAGAATCTTGGCAAAGGTAGTATCATCTCCTACCCTGTCTGCCCTTATCTTCAAATATCCTGATTCTATAATGGTTCCTGAAAACACTGTATCATCTATAGTTTTGTCTACCGGAATAGACTCTCCTGTAATTGTTGCCTGGTTTACATAGGCATTTCCCTCTATTATGGTTCCATCAACAGGTATCTTTTCTCCCGGCTTTACCAGAACAACATCTCCTTTTTCTACCTCATCTGGAGAAATTACAATTTCCCTACCGTCCCTTATGACCCTTGCTTCATCCGGAGCCAAATCAAGAAGGGCCTTTATGGAGGACCTGGTTTTCTCCAATGTTCTGGATTCCAGATAATCCCCCAGCATAAACAGAAATGTTACTGCTGCAGCCTCCCAGTATTCCTTAAGAAATAATGCCCCTACTACTGCTATGGTAACCAGGGCGTCTATTCCAAGTATCCTGTACTTCAGCGCAGAAAAGGCATTTCTGGCTATGGGATACCCTGCTATAAAAGCTGCTATGAGCATGGATATATTTGCATACAATATAATATTAAGGTCTGTCCGCTTAAGTATCAGGGATATAATTATGAAAACCCCGGATATTACAACTCTTTTGGATTTATCCAATTTCATTCTAATCACCTTTTCTATTTTACCTTCAGCACTCTGTAGCCCAATCCTTCTATAATGTCCTTTATGTCATCCTGGCTTATTATTGACTCATCAAACGTAACCTTTGCCTTGCTGGAGTTAAATAGCACCTCAACTTCTTCTACTCCTTTGGTTTTTCTTAATGCCCCTTCAATCTTTATTGAACAGGATGGGCAGGTTAATGTTTCCAGATTATATGTTTTTGTTATCATTTAAATTCCTCCTTTAGCGTCTTTTTATCTATTCTTTGTCTTTATTATAGGAAATATTAGCGATTGTTGCTTTGACCAAAATCAAAATTATATTTCAGTCAAAAAATTTCAGGATGGAAGCATTGATGAAATGCCCATCCTGAATACATTTCCATGGATAAACCCTATAGCATACCTTCCAGTTTAGCTGCTGGTACAGGCTCACTGAAGTAATAGCCCTGGGCTTTGTTGCACCCCATACTCCTTAATATGTTCAGCTGCCCTTCTGTTTCCACTCCTTCTGCAGTTACGGATATGTTGAACTTCCTTGTAAGCTCAATTATGGTGCTGGTTATTGCCCTGTTCATTTCGCTTTTTTCAATGTTTTTTACAAAACTTCTGTCAATTTTCAGCTCGTCTATTTTCATTTCTCCAATATACCTAAGATTTGAATATCCTGTACCAAAGTCATCCATTATTACAGATATTCCAAGCTTTTTAAGCTTGCATAGAACTTCAAGGGTATATTTAGTATCTGATATTGCAACGGATTCAGTTATTTCTATTGCCAGATATTTTGGTTCCATGCGCGTTTCTTCAAGTATCTTGGAAATTGTATCAAGAAAATCATGCCTCTGGAATTGCCTCGCTGATATGTTCACAGATATGGGTATGGGTCTAATACCCATGTCAATCCATTTTCTGTTTTGTCTGCAGGCCTCTCTTATAACCCATTCCCCAATGGGATATATAAGGCCCATTTCTTCTGCCAGGGGTATGAAATCGCCTGGATATATCAATCCCTTTCTAGGGTTGTTCCATCTTATTAAAGCTTCCAAATCCACTATATTGCCTGTATTTATATCTATCTTGGGCTGATAGTACAATACGAATTCCTCATTGGTAACAGCTTGTCTTAGTTCGTTTAATAAGATAAGATTATGATACCCCTTCCTTCCAATATAATCCTGATATACAAAATAGCTGTTTCCTCCCATATTCTTTGCTTCATACATTGCAATTTCCGCATTTTTGATGAGAGATATGCTGTCTTCCCCTCCATCTGGATAATTGGCCACTCCTATACTGGCTGTTAAATATATTTCTATACCTCCATACAAAACAGGCTCACTGAACTTATCTATGATTTTATTTATCCTACTCTCCAGTTTAACATCCTTTGCTGCATCAATTATGAGTATCAGGTATTCGTCCCCACCAGCCCTGGCCACCAGTTTTATTTCCGGCATTAAATTCTTAAGCATTAATCCACATGCCTTCATTATACTGTCTCCAATCTCATGTCCTAAGGAGTCATTTTATGTATTTAAACTTGTCAAAATCCAGGTACAATACTGCCAGCTTCTCCCCTTCGCCTAAATTTTCAATAGATTTATTAAGTGTTTCAGAGAAGTTTATCCTATTGGGAAGCCCTGTAGATGAATCGTAGTAGGCTAAGGCGTATATCCTGTCCTGCTGGCTTTTCAACTCGCCATATGCAATTTCAAGCTCTTTTGTTCTATTTGATACCTCTTCCTTTAATTTAGTGTTCCATATATAAAAGATTATCATCAATAATACTATTACCACTGCAATAGCCACGGCATAATCCGTAAACCTTTTCAATATCAGATTGCTAAATAATAGTCTGTCTCCAAACCATCTCTTATATATGTCCTCATATTCCCTGCTTTTCTTTATTCTGGTTATTCCCTCATTTAATAATGAGTATGCCACGCTGTCCTTGCTTAAAGTTACAGGCCCATAAGCAGTTTCTCCAAGAGGCTCATCAAGAATCTTAACCTTGTCGCTGTTTCTGCTGTCATTGAGGAAATATAATGCTGTTATTCTGTTCCCGATAAATGCATCTGCCTCTCCTTCAAGCAATGCCTTTATACCTTCTATCTGGTCGGACTTAGGAACCAGAAAAACATTTGGGAATTTTTTAATTCTTTCTTCCTGAACGTCCCCCTTTTGATAGGAAATTCTCTTGCCTTCCAGATCATCAATTGTGTTAATATAATCATTGTCCTTCAGCGTAATAATGGCATGATAGTTGATAACAGTAGGTTGTGTAAAAGCAAACCTATTGCTTCTATCTTCTGTTTTAGACATGCCCTGAATTGCATCTATTTCTTTATTTATAAGGGCATTTATTGCTTCCTCCCATTTCATGGGTATAATCTCAATTTCTATATCCATGGTATCCTCTATTGCTTTCATAATATCCACATTAAACCCGGTGTAGTTTCCATTTTTATCAATGAATTCATAGGGTGCAAAATTGTAATCCCCAGCTACTTTTATTTTCACCTTATTTAAACTGTAATTATCCCTAACTTCATCTGCTGGATTGCTGGCTATGTGTACAATAATTATTCCAGCAATAACCAGCATTATGATGAACAATATACCCTTTTTCATCAATATCAACCCTTTAAATATTTATAAATCTTGCTAACAGCTTGTACACAAAAAATATTTCTATAAGAATATACCCATTTTATAATTATATCGTAAATTTTTGGAATATATTTATCTATTTTCCTTTGGGGCTGGCTAATTCAACCTTAACCTTTATTCCTTTTACTCTCTTGTTGTTAAGCTTTTTAACTAATTTATCAGCATAATCCCCTTTTATGGAAACAAAAGTAAATTTATCAAACATATCAATATCGCCTATGCTTTTTTTGGGTATTCCTGCTTCATTTATTATTGCCTCTAGTATGTGCCTTGAGCTTACGCCTTTTTTCTTTCCCACATTAATGTATACCCTGTTTATATCTTCTGTACCATAGTCCACTGAATCCAGTTCACTGTGTTTACCTATCTTGTTGTTTTCTAAACAGAATTTTAACAGGCATGCTGCTATATCAAATGAAGTAAAATCTTCCACAAGCAGCACGTTTAACATCTTTTCATACTTATCCAGTTGTCCTCTTTGTATTTCTTCTCGAATTCTATTTAACAGTATATTGCTCTGTCTATCTTCCATGTCCTTTAGCGTTGGTATATTCTTTCTTTTAATCTTTGCCTTCGTATACCTTTCAATAGTTTTAATCCTATGGAATTCCCTGTTTGTAACAAAGCTGATTGCCATTCCTTCCCTGCCTGCTCTGGCTGTTCTTCCAATTCTATGAACATAGTTTTCTTCATCCTGTGGCAGGTCATAGTTAAACACAACATCCACGTCATCTACATCTATACCCCTTGCTGCCACATCAGTTGCTACAAGTATATCAATACCTCCACTTCTGAATTTGCTCATTACCTTATCCCTTTGGGACTGCTTCAAATCTCCATGAAGCCCATCCACAAAATAGCCTCGCCCCTGCAGTTCTATTGTAAGCTCGTCAACTTTCTTCTTTGTATTGCAGAATACTAAGGATAGCTTAGGATTTAAAATATCTAACAAGCGGGATAATATCTCCGTCTTCATATGTTCTTTTACTTCCAGATAATACTGCTCTATTTCAGGTACCGTCAGTTCCTTAGGCACTACCTTTATTATTTCCGGATCTCTTTGATACCTTTTAGCAAAATTTAGTATTTCCTCAGGCATTGTAGCTGAAAAGAATACCGTCTGCCTTGTATCGGGAAGCTTATTGATTATAAACTCTATGTCATCTCTAAAGCCCATATCAAACATCTCATCGGCTTCATCCAATACTAATATATTTACATTATCCAATTTTAATGTTTTCCTTTTTATGTGGTCTATTACCCTACCTGGCGTTCCCACTACTATTTGAATTCCCTTTTTAAGGGCTTTTATCTGCCTTTCTATTGGCTGTCCTCCATATACAGGCAATACATAAGTGTCCTTTTTATACTTTGAAAGCCTTTTAATTTCTTCTGCCACCTGAATTGACAGCTCTCTTGTGGGGCATAGTACCAATGACTGAAGGGATTTGCTGGTTCCATCAGTTTTTTCCACTATTGGTATTCCAAAGGTGGCAGTTTTACCGGTGCCTGTTTGTGCCTGGCCAATTATGTCCTTTCCCTCCATAATGAAAGGTATGGCTTCTGACTGTATTGGCGTCATCTCTTCAAATCCCATATCCTCAATTGCCTTGTATATATCTTCTGAAAGGCTTAGTTCTTCAAACCTCATTTTACCCATTATTTACATCCTTTCCTAATATTTTCTATAACCTGACCTATCAAGTATATATGTAATATGGCTTTTTGGCAATAAAAATATTATATAAATATTATTTCGAGTTTCTAAAATTTCTTATTGAATTCTTTTCCATTTGAGAGTATTATATTAATAAGCATTAAATCGAGGAGATGAGCATAGTGAGATGGAGTTTAGATGATCTATATACTTCCTTTGATTCTGAAGAGTATTTGGCAGATATAAAAAAGCTTGATGATATAATAGAAGACTTTACGAAATGGTCAGATGCAAATTTAAGCTCCTTGGACGATCCAGTATATAAAATAGAAACCTATTTAAAAAAACTAATAGATTATACAACACTGTTTTCAAAGCTTACTTCCTACCCCAGCTTAACTACTTCTGTAGATGCAAAGAACGAAACGGCACTGAAGTACCTGGACAAACTGCACTCAAAACATATACTGACTACAAAGGCAAATATAAAGTTTCAAAATTTCATCAAATCTTTGGACGACCTGGATGATATAATTGAAAAATCCCCATTCCTAAGGGAACACAGCTTTTATCTAAAGGAGATAGAGCTAAATACCAGGTACCTGTTAAGCGAAGATGAAGAGATAATTATATCAAAGATGAAGAATACAGGCTCAAGAGCCTGGTCAAAGCTGCAAAACGTAATAACTTCCACTCTATTAGTGGACATTGAAATAGATGGCGAAATAAAGAAGCTTCCCCTTCCGGTAGTAAGGAACATGGCCTATAGTAAGGATGCAGAAATAAGGAAAAAAGCCTATGAGGCTGAACTGAACTCATACAGTAAAATTGAGGAATCATCAGCAGCAGCCTTAAACGGCATAAAAGGAGAAGTGTTGACTACAAGTGAATTAAGAGGGTATAAATCCCCCCTTGAGGAAACATTAATCAACTCCAGGATGGATGAGGAAACTTTAGATGCCATGCTTAATGCAATCAGGGAGTATTTGCCTTATTTTCATAAATACTACAGAAAAAAGGGAGAAATGCTGGGACACAAGAATGGGCTGCCTTTCTATGATATATTTGCTCCTATAGGCAATATGGACAGGACCTATACATATGAGGAAGCAAGGGATTATATTGTTAAAAACTTTAGAACCTTTAGCGACAGATTAGCCGATTTTGCTGAAAATGCCTTTAATAGCAGATGGATAGATGCTGAACCAAGGGAAGGAAAAAGAGGAGGAGCCTTCTGTTCAAATATTCATCCAATCAAGCAAAGCAGAATTTTAGCCAATTTCAGTGGAAGCTTCGACAATGTTCTTACCCTGGCCCATGAACTGGGACATGGATATCATGGAAACTGCCTAAAGAATGAATCCATTTTAAACAGCAGATATCCAATGCCCATTGCTGAAACTGCTTCCATATTCTGCGAAACCATTGTTATGAATGCAGCCTTGAAGGAAGCAAAGAATGAAGAAAAGCTGAACTTAATTGAAAAATCCATACAGGATGCGGGTCAGGTAATTGTAGACATATATAGCAGATTCCTGTTTGAATCTGAGCTGTTTGAGAGAAGAAAGGACCATTCCCTTTCTGTCAAAGAATTAAAGGAAATAATGCTAGATGCTCAGAAAAAGGCTTATGGAGATGGACTGGACCATGAGTATCTCCATCCATATATGTGGATAAATAAGACACATTATTACTATGCAGAGAGGAATTTCTATAACTTCCCTTATGCCTTCGGATTGCTGTTCTCTAAGGGATTATACGCAAAATACCTGGAAGATGGGGAAGGTTTTGTGAAGGAATATGACAGTTTCCTTCGTGCTACAGGAAAGAACAGCATTTACGACGTAGCCAAAATAATGGGAATTAATGTCCATTCCATAGACTTCTTTAGAAGCTCCCTTGAACTTATTAGGAAAGATATTGAAGTATTTATTGCACTTGAAGGCGCAACTGGAAAGTAGGTACAATATATGAACATACTGTCTGATTTTAACAGTAATGAAAAGATATTCCTTATTTACCTTATTGCAATAAATATAATTACTTTCTCAGCATTTCTGATAGATAAGATTAAAGCCAAAAACAACAGCTGGAGGATAAGGGAGAGTACTCTGATATTATTGTCAATATTAGGCGGCTCTTCCGGCGCCCTTTTGGCTATGGTAATGTGCAAGCACAAGATAAACAAGCTTATATTTACTATTGCTATTCCCATTGCATTTATTATACACAGAGTTTTGGAAATATACATATTTAGCCATCTCATCTAAACTAAGAGGACCCCTTTTTAAAGAGGAGTCCTTTTAGTTTTTTATAGATTATTTAATACAAAAAAGAAGGTTTTTTTGATTTTATGTAGAATGTACAATTAGGCAGTTTTTCATTAATCTGGAAAGAGGTTGAAAATCATGGGGAAGAACGATAATGACAAACTATGCATTATGATTATCCCTCGGACCGCTAAAGTCAGGAGATTGACTATTCCTACATGGTTGCCTAAAGCAATAGTCATAGCTATAGCCTCAATAATTCTAATCGTAGCATTAATAATCAATAGCATATACTCATCCTATGCAGAATTAAGAGAAATGTACACTGCAAAGACCACAGAAATAGATGAACTGAAAAAGGAAAATGAAGATAAGAATACTCAAATCAATGAACTCAAGGCTCAAACTGATAAGCTATATGAGAAATCAGTAGAAATTGATAATAAGCTGGCAGAAATTGATAAACTGCAGAGGCAACTGGAAAAGATGGCTGGAATTCAAAACTCTTCCAGAAGTGAAGGAATAGTTAAATCTCTTAAACTGCAACCCGTTAATTCTTTGGATGGATTACAGGTTCTCATGGATACGCTGGACTATAAGGAAAAGGAATTGCAGAATTTCATAGCAGAAATGGAAGAAAGGCTTGAGTACTTGGAAACTGTGCCAGACCTATGGCCAACAACCGGAAGGCTTACTTCTAAGTTTGGCACGAGACAAGATCCATTTACTAGAGGAACTTCTTATCATGAAGGAATAGACATAGCAAACTCCGTAGGAACAAATATAGTAGCAGCAGCTAAGGGTAAGGTTACTTTTGCAGGCTACAAGAGCGGTTATGGGAGAACCATAATAATAAACCATGGAAATGGTTATACAACTCTATATGGCCATCTCAGCAAACTGCTGGTATCAGCTGGAGATAGAGTTGAAAAGGGACAAGTCATTGGAAAAATGGGTAGTACAGGAAGAAGCACCGGGCCTCATCTCCATTTTGAAGTACACAAAGATGGAAAACTCCTTAATCCGCTTAACATATTAAAATAATTTCAGGGGTGATATGAGTGGCAAGATATAAAAATGAATATACTACTCGCAATATTGATTCTCTTACAGGTGAAAACATCAGAATAATTGGAAAAGTGGAAGGGACTGGAAATCTGAGGATAGATGGATACATTGAGGGAGATATTGATTACAAGGGAGATGTTGTTATTAGCGAAACTGGAAGAGTTAAGGGAAATATAAGCTGTTCAAATATTACAATATCCGGAGTTGTAGAGGGCAATGTCAATGCCACAGGTAAATTAGTCATAATGGAAACTGGAAAACTAACAGGAGATGTGGAAGTTTTCAATATTGTAATAAACGACAATGGCTTCTTCCATGGCACTTGTAAGATGAGAGCCAATAAACCATTAGAAAACGAAGCAAGCGAAGAGTCTTTCAGCTAAATTCATTTAAAGGTCAGGTTTTTCCTGACCTTTATTGTATGTTAAATTCTATACCCTATTTACGAAGCTTTTCAGCTTATAACTTCCTGCGCTAAACAGCGCTGCTATCATAAGCAGTACAATTACTGCATTTGGAAATAGATTTAATGTTTTCACACTATCCAATAGCCAATAAGTAGGAGTAATCTTGCCGATATTTTTGATTACAAATGGCACTTTAGGAAATACCTCAGACTTTAATGAAATTAAGCTTAAAAATATGCTGGCTATACTGAATATTATGGCTGCAAAGGATACTACCCCCTGTTCTTCAAATACCCTGGTCATAAACATTGTAAAAGTGATGGAAAACAAGCTGGTCAGCATAATATTTGCCAGGGCTATATAGAAACTGGTAATTGTGAACCCTATTATAATCTTAGCTGTAAATAGAATTGCCAGGTTTACAGCAACCTGCAATACAAATATGGACAAACATAAGCTTCCTAATATTTCATATCCGGCATTAGCAGTGGACATGGCCCTTGATAGTATATTCTGCTTTTTCATGCCTACCATTTTTTCCCCCATGGAGCTGGAGGAAAGCAAAATGAAATATATAATCATCATCATTGCCAATGCAAATTTACTGTCAACCTTGTTTTCATTTAAGTTTATAACCTTTGTCCTGGTTCTATAATTCAGCAATTCACTTCTATCCCCAATTATTCCGTTTTTTAGCAGTATCTCATCTCTTATCCTTTCATTTATTTCATCTTCCAGATTTAGCTCAAAGGCTAAGGTTGTATTGCCTTCTTCTCTTTTGAAGGATTGAATGCCTGGTTTTTCCCCATTTTTTATTTTTTCCGTAAAATCTTCTGGTATTTGATATACTGCAACTACTTCGTTTCTCTCTAAAAGCTCCAGGGCTTTATCTTCTTCATCGTAGAATATGTTTTCAGATATATTCATCTCTTTGAGAATCTCTTCCCCATATGTTCCCTTATCCTTTACATTAAAGGCTATATTTGAATCCACTGTATAATCTCCCTTACTTACCATCAGATTTATACCCAGTATTACCGTCAAGGGAGTTATGAACATAAACATAATAGTTCTGAAGTCCTTTATTGACATCTTGAAATTTATGAAAGAAAGCCTTAAAATCTTCACCATGCTTCACCTCTTTTAGTCTTGACTCTAATTAGGCTTATAATATATAGAACTAGTGATGCTACTATCATAAGCATAAGTCCTGTCTTTATCGAATTGAAGTCATCATATATTAAATAATTCCTGTAGGTACTTACAATTAAAGCGTCTGGTGCATATTTGTCCAGCATTCTAGCCAATACTCCATCTCCTATCTTTTCAAGCTGTACATAGGTAACTCCGCCAATTATTTGAACAATCATTAAAGCACTTAATATTGCATTTGATGCTTTCTTCTTAAGAATTAGTGAAAGCAATGCAGCCATATTAGTGCCTAGCAGGCTTTGAATAAGGACTATTATTATCAGCATAAACATGGAGCCTGTAAAGGATAAGCCAAATACCCTATATGTTAATACATACAGCAAGTTAAACATAATTACAAATATATAGCTGGATATTAGATTATAATTAAAATACTGGATATTCGTAATCGGTGCAGCCATGATCCTTGAATACACTCCACTTTCCCTTGCAATGTACTCTCCGTTAATTAAAGACGTCATCATCATAAATAGCATGTAGCTTAAGAAGGTTATGGAAAAATGCTCATAGCTGGTTAGGCTTTTCTTTGTAGTAATTATGTTGTTTTCTATCAATCCACGGTTATAGATTTCGGCTATCTTGCCATAAACCCTTTGGAAAAGCGCCTCTCTTTCTTCAGGCAATGTTTTTTCTTCTATACTTTTTTGTATTATATGATTTATATACATTCCCTCATTGTATTTATCTATTATTTCAGCCAGCATATTTCCTTGACTTTGAGAGCCTTCCTCAGTTACTCCTATTTCCACTGGTACATTCTCATTATTTAAAAGGCCTTCCCCATAGCCATCAGGAATTGTAACTATATACTGGGCATCCTCTTCCCTTATTTCTACTAAACTCTCCATCTCCTGACCTTTCAAAAATTCTATGAAATAATTGGATTCTATAGAATTATCCTCATCATTTATCATTATTTTCATAACTGGTATTTCTGATGATGGAACAAACTGATCTTTGCTAAAATATCCTATTACCAGGCCTAATAACAAGGGAAAAACAGAAAAGATAAGCAATTGATTAAGCAGGTTTTTCAAGGTTGACTTCAGAACTGTTTTAATGAAAGCCAATAATTTCATCTTATCCCTCCTAATCCCTTAGATTCCTGCCTGTTAATGCCAAGAATACTTCCTCCAATGAAGGCTCTTCAAAGTTTATGCTCTTAATTCTTCCTCCATGGCTTTCTATTACCTTTAGCACTGCTTCCAATCTAAAACTATTCTTATCTGCCAAAAGCTTTATGAGCCCTTTTTCTTCAATGCATTCATTAACTCCTGGTAATTGTTTAATTGCCTGTATCATTTCCCTTCTATAGTCAAATGCTTCTATAAGAATTCTATCATTGTTGCTAATCATAGATTTGATGGACTTCTTATCGCCATAGGCAACCTCCTGTCCTAAGTCTATTATGAATACTTTGTTACAGAGCATTTCAACTTCCTCCATATAGTGGGAGGTATATATTACAGTAGTGTTGTTTTCTTTATTTATCCTCTTTGTAAACTCAAATATGTGATTTCGCGATTGAGGGTCTATGCCAACAGTTGGCTCATCCATAATGAGTATCCTAGGATGGTGTAATATTGCACAGGCAATATTTAACCTCCTTTTCATTCCTCCAGAAAACTTGTTTACCTTTTCCTTTCTCCTATCTTTAAGGCCTGTCACCTCCAAGGCCTCATCAATTCTCTCCTTTAACTGCCTTCCCTTTAATCCATACAAGTAGCCAAAGAACTCCAGATTGTCATAGGCAGTTATACCTTCAAACAGGGCTATCTCCTGTGGTACCAGGCCAATTTGCTCCTTGACCTTTAAGGGCTCCTTTTTTAAGTCATATCCATCTATTATGACCTCTCCACCGTCACTATCCCATAGCCCTGTCATTATCTTTATTAGTGTAGATTTTCCCGCTCCATTTGGTCCTATCAGGCCAAATACATCCCCCTCATCTATTGTTAGCGTAATATTGTCAAGAACAACCTTGTGGCCAAAGCGTTTGGTAATGTTTTTCACTTCAATTAAGCTCATATAAAAACCTCCTTAACCCTTCTATTAATAGAATAGAGGATTATGGAGGCATTAAATACTATCTTCAGTAACTTAATACAGTGACTTAAGTCATTTCATTGAGCCAGACCCACCTTAAAGGCAAATATGGCAATTTGAGTTCTGTCCCTTAACTCCAGCTTAGATAATATTGTGCTTATGTTATTATTTACAATGCCCTCTGATAAAAACAGCTTTTCGGCGATTTCCTTGTTTGATAGCCCATTGGCTATTTCCTTTATAATTGTTACTTCCCTGTCCGTCAGTCCATATTTTTCAATCTCCTTCAAAGAACTTCCATCCCTTGAAACGCTGGATATTATAGTATCTGCCACCTTTGGGTGCACTACCAGACTTCCCTTAGTTGAAACCTTAATCCCTTCATATATAAGGTCATAGGAGCTGTCCTTCAGAAGGTATCCAGAAGCACCGTATTTAAGCGCTTCAT
>DUMS01000047.1 GCA_012839745.1 Tissierellia bacterium | reverse complement strand
TACATGCCGGGGGAATGGCAGTTCAAGGTATTAACAATCGAAGAGTTCAAGCGCAAGTATTATAAGCTGGTCGAAGGCGGCCAGGCGCTGGCGGCCAAGCTAAACACCACAGAGGACCTCCACCAATGGTACCGGAGGGAATTCATAGTTTAAACCGTAACCAGGCATAAATCGTGGTAGCAAAATGGCAGCAAGAAATTTTTAAAATTATAAAAATGCCAATAATTTTGATAATATGAATAATAGAAATAGCAGAAAACAATAGGAATAAAGACGAATAAAACTTTAACAATTGAATGGGAATAGGATCTAGCCTAAAAAGCCTTGATTTTTTAGCAAGGCTTTTTAGGTTTTTTGTTTTGCTTTTTTGTACGTTTTTGAAGATTAGTGTTTTCTAGAGTATAATATAATTAATAGACTAAAAATTGAATGCAAATAGAAAATTACGATTGTGGTTCTAGGCAAAGGGGAAATATAAATGACTAATGCAGATAAAATAGGTTTGATAATTTCATCTTTTATTGGATTATTAATCATTGCTATGGCCATAGTCTTACTTACGGGAAGAGGAGCATTTCTCATTGCTGGATACAATACATTATCGAAAGAAGAAAAGGAAAAATATGATTCTAGGGCATTGTGCTGTTTCATGGGAAAAACCATGTTACCTATAGGTGGTTTTATTCCAATGCTGACTATCAACAGTGCTTTTATAGGAATTGAATGGCTGCCACTGGTTTTTGCAGTTGTTGTATTTGGGTATTCTATCTTTACTGTAATTTATGTAAATACAAGCAATAGGTTTAAAAAATGAATTATCTCTTGAGGTGAAGTTCAATGAAGGATATGATACTGGAGTTCTTAAAGAACTACCGGAAAAAACATGTTCCTTTAATTGAAATAGAAAGGATACTGCCGGGAAGTACTGAATACGTAGATTTTGCCAATGCTATTAATGAACTTGTAGCTATGAATGTAATCTCGCCTGTAAAATCCCACGGATATATTAGTAAAAGAATTCCACTTGCTAACACCTACAGAATAAACAGATCCTACTTTAAAAAAGAGCTTATGGATGAAATAATACCTTATGAATCAAGATTCCATTCCAGTATAGATATAAAACCATATTATTCCTTGGATAAGAAAACCTGGGAAAGGGACCTTCCTTATATAGAGAAAATAGACCAGTATTTGAAAAAATATGGCCTGCCAAAGGAAGAAGCCATTTCTCAGCAGCGGTCCTATGAAATAGTAGGAGATGAGAAATGGATAGATGAAGAGGGCGGAAGAAAGGTATTAGAAAGAATAGGATTGATAGAGGATTTAAAGATCACTTCAGAACCAGATCCCCTGATGTTTGCTATTAATAGGAATAGAATCTGCAATTCAGAAAGGCATTATCATCTAATTGTAGAAAACAAAGCCACCTTTTATGGACTGATAGATGATATAGAGAATACAGGTTTTTCATCCTTAGTATATGGAGCAGGCTGGAAGGTTTTAGGTGGAATATCTGTATTTGAAAAGCAGCTGGGTCTTACATATAGAGAAAATATAATATATTATTTTGGAGATCTGGACCTGGAAGGAATATCAATTTGGCATAGTTTAAACATGAAGAGAAGTACAATATTGGCAATAGAATTCTATGAACAGCTTATTAAGAAGCCCTGTTCATATGGTAAGGAAAAACAGTATTTCAATAGGGAAGCTGTAGATCATTTTTTACTTAATTTTAAAGTTTCGAGCAGGGAAAAAATAATGAATGTTTTGAATAAAGGTGGATATTATCCTCAAGAAGGATTGAGCAAGGAAGAACTGCAATGTATATGGAGGAAAATCGTATGAGTGTTAAGCCAGACGAGGTGCTGAAAGGCTATAGAGATAGAATATACAGGCTTGCTATATATGAACCCCTTGTAGAG
Organism: Tissierellia bacterium; assembly: GCA_012839745.1. GTDB lineage: Bacteria > Bacillota > Clostridia > Tissierellales > Tepidimicrobiaceae > DUMS01. Next base: position 6,613 of record DUMS01000047.1, on the reverse strand, counting down.
TTAGGAAGGAAAAGGGAAACCGACAATAGTGGCAATATTATTGATTATAGCAGCTTAGGCTTTCTAACCCTCTTGTTTTTCTATGAAAATATGGTAATCAGAAATAAGGAAGTAGGGGTAAGGGAAATAGCAGAATTCTTATATGAAATAAATAAGGGTAGGATAGATCTGGATTTAGAAGGCTTTCGAAAGGTGGCAAGAAGCATAATAGATGTCTTTCGCCCTCCAAGCGGGGAGAGAAAGTCGAAAACCTTCTTCAACTGGGAAAGTGGACAATATGAGACTATATATTATTCAATACTTAAGGCTAGCAAATCTGATTTGAAGTCCAATATCCAGTACTATATACTTGATGAGGCTGGACTGGAACTGGTATTTTCTACAAGAGAATATTTTAGCGAATTCCAGCTATCCATTAATCAGCTGCTCCTTAGAAAGCAGCTGGAAAAAGGGGAATTTGTAGGAGCTTTAAGACAAGTAGATGAGATGAGACTGGCGGTTGAGAGCCTGAGGGACAGAATATTTAAGATAAAGCATGAAGTAAACAGAAATATAGTATCAGAAAAAACCCATAAGAGATATAGAGAATTAATAGATGATATTAATATCAGGCTGGTGAGGGAAAATGAAGAATTTGAGGAACTGGAATCCTTTGTAAGGGATACAAAAAATGCAATGGAATATGAGGTTAAGGATGAAAAGGACAGAAAGGCCTATGAGTTGATTATAAAAATTGAGAAGGAATTGAGCCTAGTACATAGTGAACACAGAAAATTGCTTACAGAGAGCATTGTACTTAAGTCAACTGCTTTGGATGCTGCCCGAGAATCTCTGTACTTTATGGGAATAGAAAGCTTTAACTTTAAACAGGAAATATCCTTAAGGCTTATAACCACTCCATTACCCCTTTGTTCTTCAAGGCAGCTGATAAAACCCTTCTTATCCCTTGAATTACATAAATCCTGGTCTCCTCTTGCAGTATTTGCAGAACAGAGGGTAAGAGAGGATAAAGGTGATGAAAATATAGATGAATTTATCACTCCTGTAGATGAGGAAGTTTACGATGAGTATAAAGCAATTACCATGCACAATTTCAGGAGAATAATGGAAATTATACTTGAGATAATGAAAGGTGAAGAAATACAATTATGCCAAATTGTAGAATATATGAAAGAGAATTACGCTTACATACTAGATGAAAGGTCTTTCTATGATTTTTGGATAATACTGCATCAGGTATCACCAATAAAAATAAACGCTAAAGAAGAGGATTATCCTGGACTTTTTGAAGAGATGGTTAAAATATTAAAGGGAAAATATAAAATTCTGACAGTAGAAGAATTAAAGGAGATATTAGAAATAAATGACAGGTTTAAAATAAATAATATGATTTTAAAGTTAGAGAGGGATAATCATGGAATACAACTATAAGGAAATTATGGCAGCCTTTAATATCTATTCAAGGTTAGCAGCAAAGGGATATGAGTACAGGGAGGAGATTAGAGAATATATGATAGATGATAAGGTGAGAGAACTGGTACACGCATTTGCTCATGAAGTGGATTGCACCATTATTACAGCAGGGGAATATATATACATGGTTCCTAAGGTTACTACCTCTCCATTCCACATAACTAATGATGAGCTGAAAAGAAGATATCTTCCATATAAGCAGCAGAAAAACCTGTATATATATTTGATGTACGTTACAATAATAATTCTATTTGGTGAGTTTTATGATAGCTATCAAAGCCTGGAGCCAACAAGAGACTTTCTCTCCCTGGATAATTGGCTAAGGGAGGTTAATAGCTTTATTGATGCTTTGGAAGAAGTAGACAAGGAGGAATTGAGAAAAATAGAAAAGGAAATGGGGTATAACTGGATAAGCATATTGGAAGAATGGAATGCTATGGACGATATAAGGGAGGGCGTAAGAAGCCAGGATGGAAGGACCAATAGCAGAGTTAGCTTTTTAAGAACAGTAAAGAGCTTTTTGGAGGATCAAGGCCTAATAAATGATATAGGAAATGATGAGATAGAGCTTACTGAAAAATCAAAAACTATTATACAAAAATATTATATGGATTATGAACTCAACAGAGGTATACTGGATTTTATGTACAGCATTGAAAGAGAAGGGAGGGAGAATAAAGATGCCAGCCATATCTAAAATCAGGTTTACAAATGCTGTATACGATAATGGTGAAAAAAGATACAATGATGAAGTGTTTGAGTTCGATGGCCATAATGGAGCAATTTTACTGGAAAATGGCGGTGGAAAGACTACATTTATTCAAATAGCAATTCAGGCTATACTTCCTCACGCAGACCTGGGAGCTAGAAAAATAAGGGATACTTTGCTGTTGGAAGGAAATCCCTGCCATATTGCTATAGAATGGATTATTAATGAAAGTCCAAGAAGATATGCACTGACTGCAGTAACCCTTTTTTTGAACAATGGGAAACTGGATTCATATAGATATGTATATGAATATGGATATAATGATAAGCATTCAATAGAAAATATCCCATTTACAAGAAATACAGCTAATGGAAACAGACGGCCTTCGAGTAGGGAAGAAATGGGAGATTATTATCATTCAATGGCCCGTGAATATATAAATGCAAAAACATTTTCTACAGTGAAGGAGTACCATCAGTACATTGAAGAGAACTTTAAGATAATTCCAAAGGAATGGAGAAGAATAGCCGTTATTAATGGGGAAGAAGGAGGAGTGCATAAGTTCTTTGAAGATTGCAAGACAACAGAAAATTTGGTTGACAGGCTATTGATTCCAGTAGCAGAGGAGGCTATTGAAGGCAAAGGAACAGAGGATTTTATAGATAATTTTGAAGAACAAAGAGAGCATTTCAAAAAGCACAAATATTTAAAGGAAACCATAGATGAAAGCAAGGAAATTCAAAAAAGAGTCAATGAGTATGTAAATATCTATGGCGAATACCATGAAGAAGAAAAAAAGCTTTATAATAAGAAATCCTTTGGGAAGGGCCTATACCAGTATATTTATAATGAAAAGGAAGATATTATTGCTAAGCTTGAGGAAAACAGAAGGAGTCAGGAAGAATATGAATATGAGTTAAGGGAATTAAACAGGATGGAAAAATCCTATGAACTGGTTTTGCTGGAAGAAAAGCTGTTGTTATCAAAGGATAAATACGAAAGAATACTAAAGGATTATGAAATCCATAAGGAGCAACTTGATGACAAGGAAGCACGATTACAGAATTTAAATATATCTAAAATCAAAAGAAACATCAGAAGGCAAAAGGAAGAGATTAAACAATTTGAAGCACAATTGGAAGGATTGGAGAAAGATGAAGAAATAGCCAATATAGAAAAAGAGCTGGCCATAAATTCTTCACGAATAAAGGGATATTACCAAAGGGAAATAGATAATCTAAACAGGAAGGCTGAAGCTCTAGATGATAGTAAGATGAGATATGAAGAGCAATTAAAGGAATACAAAAAGAATAAGGAGGAGCTTGAGAAGAGGCATAATGAGATTAAAAAAAGTTATATTGAGCTTAATAGGGAAAGGCAAATAAAAGAAAAGCATATGGAGGGTATAAAAAAGAGAATACTTTCAAATCCTGAAACTGAAAAAATAGAGGAGGAATATCCTAAATGGACAAGTAAGGTGGCTTATAATGAAAAGCAGATCATGGGGCTTCAAGAGAATATAAAATACTTATCTGAAGAAAAGAGCAAACTGAATTTACAGCTTATAAACCATAGAGAAGAGCTATTCCGATTTTCTTCTGAAAGGGATACTCTAAAGGAAAAAATAAATAATATTGAAGAGCATGAAAGGGAATTATTGATTAGCTTAAAGGAAAGTATTCCGAACCTGTACTATATAAGCAGCTTATATACAAAGAAGGAGCAGATATTAAGTACCCTGGAAAATAAAAGTGAAATATTGAAAAAGGAAAAAGAAAATCTCCTCATAGAGGAAAGAATATCCCACAGGTTTATAGATGATTATAAGGATACTCAGTATTTTACTGCAGAACCTCTGCTGTCTAAATGGGTTAACGAATGGAGTGATCAGTTTAGCTTTTTAGAATTAGGTTCTAAGTATATTGAAAGGGTGGCTAAAGAAGAAAGGGAAATTCAGAAATATTACAAGGAGTATCCATATTGGGTTATGGCAGCAGTAGTAGCAGATAATGAAGAGGAGAAATTAAAGAGCAAGCTGGAGGATAATATAGATAAAATAATATATCCAATTATGATAATAACTCAAAGCAGAGCCCAGGAGATTTTACGAGGTAAGGGCGTATATGAAAATGATAATCCATGCATCTATCCATCCATGTGGGAAACAAATATATTAAGAAGCAATTTTAATAAGAGAAAGTGTGAATTAGAGGAAAAGGCAAATAAAATTAGTAAGAACAGGAAAGAAAAAGAAAAAGAATACGGTATTTGCAATAATCTTCTTGCAAGAATAAAAGAATTTTTAAATAAGTATCCATATAATGAATGCTTAAGACCTTTAAAGGATGGATTAAAAGATGTTGAAGAAAGTATATATTTTATAAAGGAAGCAATAGACAGGAAGGATGAAAGAATAAAAGAAATAGATGATGAACTATTAAGTATTACCAAGGAAATCCAAGAGCTTACTATGGAAAGCAATAGTTTGAACAACAGAATAGAAAAGGCCCTGGAATACATGAATGAAAATAAGGAAGTATATGAGATTCAGAAAAAGACATTGGACCTTAAACATCAAATCCTTAAAAGAGAAAAGGAGATTTCAGAGATTACAGATATAATTGATGACATAGGGGACAGAATTAGAAATATAGATAAAATGTTAGAGAGCATTCGCTTTGAAAAGAATGCCTTACTAAAAGATGAACTCTATAAGGAAGTCAAGAATTCACCTCCTTTAGAACCTGATAAAATCATAGAAGTGCTTAAAATGGAAAGAAGGAATATAAAGGACAGATTGGGCAAAAGGCAGAAAAACAGAAGAGATATAGAAGAAAATAAAATGAGAGCTGAGAAACTATTAGAAGAATATGAAATGAATCTAAAAAATGAAGTAAAAGCTGCAAAGTTTCCTATTGAAGAAATAGAATTTCCTCCATATGGAGATAGGGAAATAGATGATTTACTGGATGAAATTAAAATCCTTTCTTCTGTAGTTGATGGTATAAAGGCAGAGGTAGATGAGGCAAGATTTAGGTTTCGTATTGCTGAAGACGATTATAATAAAAGAGAAAGTGATTTCTACAAAGAGTTTGACTCAATAGTTAAATTTACAGAAGCTTTAGAGATTGTTAAGAAAAATATAATGAATAAAAGAAAGGAGTTGGATACAAGAAATAAATACTTAAAATCCATGGAGGAAAATCTAAAGAAGGAGCTTAAGTCTATAGAGGAAGCTTTAGAACTGTTGAGGATGAAAAATGAAAGATATGAGTATTTAGCAGAAAAAGTAGAGGAAAGCTTATTACCCGAGGGCATATTAAAGGAAATACCTTACAACAGAGTTAAATATGTTAATTTGCTTGCAAAGGATTTAGAGGAAATTAGTAAGAGGGTAAAGGAAAAATTTGAAGAAGTATCAAAGAAAAAGTCAGAGTTTGAGCAGTTCTGCAATAGCAGAATAAAGGACAGTAGACTTAAGTATATGGCAATATCAGGTATTGACCATAAGGATAGCTTTCAAGAATTAAATGAATGGAAGAGAATAATGGATAAGCGTATTGAAAACTCTATAAGAGTATTAGAAGAAGACCTTATGGAGCATGATAAACAAATAAAACAATTCATAACCCATATTCTTTCCTACTTGAAGACTGTGGCGGAAGAAATCAGAAACATGTCTAAAAAGACCAGAATAAAAGTAGAGGATAAATGGAAGGAAGTATATACAATAGATGTTCCAGAATGGAAGGATGAAGTAGGAAAGCAAAAGCTTATCGACTATATAAATTATTTATTGAAAGAAATAGAGGATAACAGATTTAAGGATGAAGATGGAAACGAAGATAAAGTATCTGTTAGAAGGTTTATAGATAATAGATTTCAGTGTAAGGAGCTTTTGAAGGTTGTAATGGGAAATGAAAGAATCAAGGTTAAGTGCAGAAAGGTGACAAATGATGGAAAGGTAAGCAGTATACCAGTAAGCTGGAGTAAATCCAACAACTGGTCCGGTGGTGAAAAATGGAGCAAAAACATGACTCTGTTTTTAGGAATATTAAATTATCTGGCGGAAAAAAGCCAAAGCATCCAGCCTAGTCAAAAAAGAAATCGTACAGTAATATTGGATAACCCCTTTGGAGAAGCATCCAGCGACCATGTATTAAGCCCAGTATTTTTTATAGCTGAAAGGCTTGGATTTCAAATAATTGCTCTAACAGCCCATAGCGAGGGTAAGTATATTAGGGACTTTTTCCCGGTAGTATATAGCTGTAGACTTAGACCGTCAAAAGATAGTGAAACTCAAGTGGTGACTAAGGAAAAGGCAATAAACTATGCATATCTAAGGGAAAATGACCCACGTGCACTTATGCGGCTTGGGGAAAGAGAGCAGCTGACCATGTTTTAATTTCCTGCAACGGGGACGGGGGTTTT
>DUMS01000046.1 GCA_012839745.1 Tissierellia bacterium | reverse complement strand
CTGACTTTTATTTTTCTTGTACTATGGTGTATTTTAGTACTTACTTATTTAACAGTTTGGAAAAATAACTGGTTTATTCTGATTTCAGCTAATGCATTATTGTTGTTAAAACTGTTTTTAGATTTTAGAGGTAAGAAAGAATAGAGGATGGTTTATTATTGGGATACCAACATTTATAAATGCAATTAATACAGTAGAATGGCCATTATTACCATAATGTATATTATTCTAATAGCATATTCAATACTAGATATTTGGAGTAATAAGAAGAATAAACAGAATAAATAATATTATCCTATTTATCTCTCTAACCAATTTGAACAATTTTTGAGGGCAAAATGAAAAGCAAAGAAATTGAAAACAATATTAGAACATTAAAAGCATTAGTGAGTTTTTGTCCAAAATTATGGGGTTAATATATGTTAAGAGGTTATGCATATTTGCAGGGAGGGGTTAAATTTTGACAAGGCATGAGTTTGGAATAATTGATTTTTTTGAAGAAAATAGGTGGTATAGTGAATATAAACCTGAAAAATATAATTGTATTTCTGTCATTGATGATTTAATTGAAAAATTAATTATAAAATATAATGAAGAATTAATGGCAATAAAGACGTATTTTCAGGTTACAACCCAACCAGGTACCGGATTAGATTATTGTGGTGTAACCCTTATCCCTCCGGAATCTCTTAAACAATTTAGAGGGATTATTATCAAGGCAAATAGCTATTTTCAATCGCAGGAGCTTGAATTACTTATTAAGAAGGTATCTACTGCAATTAATGAAAATAAATACTTAATTCACTATGGAATATAGTATTTTTCAAGTGAGCTTATGTATGTGCAGGAGGAATCTTCATTTGCTTTGGAACTTGCTATTCATATAACCTAATTGAGATTGTTCACAAGCAAAGGGTAGAGCAAAAAGGACAATTACTGACTGATTACAAAATAAGAAAAAAACCGAAATAATCGTAGCAGTATTAATGGATCTTGTTTGTTCTACATCCTTCCTAAGCCAGTAGCATTAGGTATTGCTGAATTAGACAAAAATGTACGTGAAGGGTCATTGGAATGGATTCAGGTTATACCGGAGTATAGAAGACGTGGACTCGGTCAAGCAGTAGTCAATAGATTACTTCTAAATTTTGTTGGTAAAGCAGATTTTGTTACTGTTTCAGGACAAGTGAACAACGATACCAATCCAGAGAAACTTTACCGAAAGTGCGGTTTTCAAGGGAATGATATTTGGCATGTCATATTGAATATGAAGAAACCTTATCAAGTACAGATTTGCAAACATCTCCAAACGTTCAAGTGCTTTGCTACTAAAATCTACTCCAGTAACCTGAAAACCCTTCTCGAGTAAAAATAGAGAATTTCTACCATCTCCACAGGCTATATCAAGAACAGTGCCTTCTTTAAAGTATTCAACATGGTCAACTAGTGATTTTTCTGGACTTAATAGATTACCATTTTTATTAGCAAATTTTTCATCCCAAAATCTTTCATCTCCCATATACTCCATTTTATAACCCCCTATTTATGTTCATATAATCCTATTTATATTGATTATTGATAAAACTAAATTATTATATATGAATTATACCATAAAAAACTAACAGGAGAGTTTACTCCTGTTAGTTAAATATTTTTATGGCCCTATCCAGTATGCCATTTAAGTAGGCCAATAATATTCCATAATTGGTTATGGGTATGTTCTGCTCCCTGCATATTTTTATCCTGTTTTGAACTTCCCTTCTGTTTACCATACAGCCTCCGCAGTGTATGACAAGGCTATATTTCTTAAGATCTTCTGTAAAGCTGTACCCGGTCTGGAAATGGAAATTAAACTTTTTTCCTGTTTTGCTTTCAATTAACCTGGGAATTTTGACCCTTCCAATATCAACATGGCTGGTGTTGTGGGTGCAGTTTTCTGCTATCAATATGTTGGACCCTTCCGGTATATATGGTATGGTCCTTACACCTTTTACAAATTCATCCAATTCTCCCTTTTGCCTTGCAAATAGTATTGAAAAGGATGTGAGGTTGATTTCTTTGGGAACTATTTCATCTACCATTTTGAATATCTGGGAGTCGGTAATCACCAGATCTATGTCATTAATATCCTTAAGGGCAGATTCCAGCTCCTTATCCCTTACCACATAGCTTTTTATTCCATGGTCCAACAGGTCTCTTAAAACCTGTACCTGGGGAAGTATTAGTCTTCCCTTTGGAGCTTCTTTATCAATGGGGACTACAAGTATTACTTTTCCATTATAAGGTACCAAATCTCCTACAAGGGGAAGGTCTTCCTGTATATTTTCTATTTTCCTAATTAGCTTATCTTTAAGAATATCTATGTTTATGTTCTTAAGGGAGGATACGAAAACTGCTTCCCTGTATTTCTGCTTAAGTTTATCCACATAATCCCTGCTTAGCTTATCTATTTTATTTATTACAAGAATGTAGGGTATATTGTATTTTATAAATGTATTTTCCATATATTTAAGGGTATCTTCATCCATATCCTCTATATCCATTACATATATGGCAATGTGAGTTCTTCTGGTTACCTCCAGGCTTTTATTAACCCTTAAAGCTCCCAGAGCCCCATCGTCGTCAATGCCTGCTGTATCTATAAACAGCACAGGCCCGACTGGATTAAGCTCCATAGCCTTTTTTACCGGATCTGTAGTGGTGCCTTCTATGCTGCTTACTATGGATACTTCTTCACCAGCAATGGCATTTAAAAGTGAAGACTTGCCTGCATTTCTCTTTCCAAATATGGATATGGTTATTCTATTTGAATTAGGAGTATTGTTCATGTTTCCACCTCTATAAGTATAAGTCCCTCTGTCCTTTTTCAATTAGCTTTAATTTTTTTTCAACAGTTGACCTTAATTTAGGGCTTATTTTTTCCAGTTTCTCAAGTTCTTTTTCAATGACAGCATTGCCAGATTTAATAGTATCTTCAGAGGCGTAGTCCAGAAGGTATTCCTTAAAGGTGAGAATTGCATTTGGTATGCAAAAGTCCTGGATTAGTCCTGGCTTTGCCATGCTCATGAAGTTTTCCCCAGTTCTTCCAGACCTGTAGCATCCGGTACAGAAAGATGTTATATATCCTTCCTTGCTCAATTCATTTATTACGGTATCGAGGGAACGCATATCTCCAAGCTGGAACTGTTCCTTATCAGGGATATAATCCTCCTCTTCGTATCCACCAATGCCAATCCTTGACCCTGCATCAATTTGAGATACGCCTAGTGGTAATACTTCTCTTCTAATATCTGCATTTTCTCTGGCAGTAAGTATCAATCCGGTATATGGAACCGAAAGCCTTATTATGGCTACAAGCTTTTTGAAATCTTCATCTGAAACCAGATACTTTCCTCCTTCAGGGTATTCTGTATTCAATGCAGGTTCAATTCTTGGAACAGAAATGGTATGTGGCCCTACTCCAAATGTTTCTTCCAGATGTATTGCATGGGTTAACAATCCCAATACCTCATATTTCCAGTCAAACAGGCCAAATAAGGCTCCTATTCCCACATCGTCTATTCCAGCCTCCATAGCCCTGTCAAGTCCATACAGCCTCCAGGCAAAGTCGCTTTTTCTGTCTCCCTTTGGATGCATTTTTTTGTATGTATCGTGGTGATATGTTTCCTGGAATATCTGGAATGTTCCTATTCCTGCTTCTTTGAGCTTTTTATAGTCTTCCACATCCAGGGGTGCAGCATTTATATTAACCCTTCTTATTTCTCCTTTTCCATTTTTGGTGCTGTAGACAATTCTCATGGTTTCAGCTATGAAATCTCCATCATAATCAGGATGTTCGCCATATACCAGTATAAGCCTCTTATGTCCCTTGCTTTCCAGTATCTTTACCTGTTCTACAAGTTCTTCCCTGGTCAGTGTTTTTCGTACTATTGAATGGTTGTCCCTTCTAAATCCGCAGTATACACAGTTGTTTATGCATTTATTCCCTATATAAAGGGGTGCAAAAAACACAATCCTGTTTCCGTATATCTCTTCCTTAAGTTTTTTTGCTGCATCAAATATTTCTTCTATTAGGTCCTTGTCTTCCACCTGAAGCAGTTTGGCAGTTTCTATTGGTTCCAGGCGCTGTTTGGATAAGGATTTTGAAATTATGTTCCTTATTTCATCTTTTCCGGCATTTTTCCCTTCTTCCAGAAAGCTTAATATTTCCTCATCGTTTATAAAATCTCCTCTATACATTTTTAATCCTCTCCTTATAATTAATGTGATCTCCTCTCCCCATATCCACCTTAAAGTTTACTTTCCTTGCTCTTTCCTCAATCTTTTTCAGTTGATGAATATCTGTAATTTCTTTGCCTTTATATAGTTCATACTTTCTTCTTGCTTCAATGGGGGAAAGGTTTAGCATTACTACATTTGCACCTGCCAATATGCCTTTTTCCAAACCTTCACTTGAGAGGGTATTTAATGCTGTAGTAGCCGGTATTAGAGCATTGGGAAGCAATAATCTGGTTAATGAAATCATTGTTAGGGTTGTTTCCACAGAGCCATTTTTAAATCCCCACAATGGAGTATCAGGGTGAGAAATAAAGGGCCCTATTCCCACCATGGCTGGTTCAAGCCTTTTTAAAAACAACAGATTATCTGCAAGTGCTTCGTTGGTTTCTCCGGGCAGCCCAACTATAAATCCTGCTCCAACCTGATAGCCTATTTCCTTCAGGTTATTTAAGCATTCAATTCTGTGCTCCAGTGACATGCCTTCATGGAGGCTATCATACATCTCTTTGGTTGCAGTTTCATGTCTTAAAAGGAACCTATCTGCTCCTGCATTGTAGAGCTTTTCGTAGCTTTCCCTGCTTCTTTCTCCTATGGACAGGGTTACTGCAACATCTTTGTATCTGGTTTTTATGTCCTTGATTATATCTGCTAATATTTCATCAGTATAATACGGGTCTTCTCCACCCTGGAGGACAAAGGTTTTGTATCCCAGCTTGTTTCCTTCCTCCAGGGATTCAAATATCTCTTCCCTGGACAACCTGTACCTTTCAACTTTTGTGTTGCCTCTTCTTAATCCGCAGTATTTACAGTTGTTTCTGCAGTAGTTTGTAAACTCTAACAGCCCCCTGACAAATATTCTGTTTCCGTAGGTTTTTAAAGTAGTATTGTAAGCTAATCTATAGAGCTCATTCCTGTACTTTTCCTCTAGATTATCCAGCAGATACAGGAGTTCTTCCCTTGTTATGGAGTTCTTTAAGTAGAGCTTTTCCAAAATATATCTCATGCTTCTATTTCCTTTTTGGATATGGAAGTTTTGACAATGCAGTTATTTAAGTTTCCCAGCTTTCCTGTAAAGCTGTTTATCTCATCTAGGGTTCCTATGACTGTTATGGATATGACAGAGATGTCCTCTTCCTGAAATGGTATTCCCATTCTTCCCTTAATTATATGTTTATAGCTTGATACAATTCTGTTAAACTCGTGCTGTACTTTTTCAGGGGTTTCAAGTATGGCACTTATAACAGCAATCCTTTTTTTCAAATGGATTCCTCCTTCCGAAAATAAAAAAACTTCCCTTGAAAGGAAGATAAGCACACTAAAGCACTAATTCCCTTTCAATATAGAATACTCTAATATTGGCAGGTATTAGATATATTTTCACACCAAAAAAATCAAGGCGAACCTCAATCTTTTTGGATATATGTTTGATAATATTCTAACAATATATGGTGAATATGTCAATTATCTAATAAATATTAGCAATTTTCACACACCTTCATATTATGGTAATAAGGCTTATTAAGCATAAGTTAATGTGCTTATAACAAACAGATCAGGCAGTGCATTATGGAATGTATGTAGCCATACCTTATTTGACATCAGGGTATTAAGCCTGTGGGACTAATGGGTTTCACAGGTTTTATTTCTTTAAATATAAGGAAGGGGATATAAATGGATGTCAATTTCAAAAGCATTAGCAGGGTATTATGGTTAGCATTGTTTGCCAACCTGACTGCAGCAGCCATGAAGATTTTTATAGGAAAAGCTATTGGCAGCGCCAGCATTCTGGCAGATGGATTTCATTCTTTAACAGATGGCTCATCCAATGTAATAGGTTTAATTGGAGTAAAATTTGCCTCAAAGCCTGTAGACAAATGTCACCCCTATGGACATAGGAAGTTTGAAACCCTGGCAGGACTGCTTATTGCTGTAATGCTATTCATAATAGGGATAAATATTGTATCTGAAGGGGTATACAGGATAATAAACCCTGCCATGCCGGATATAACATTGGAAAGCACAATAGTTCAGGTTTTAGCAGTATTAATAAACATTGGCATATGTACTTATGAATACAGTATGGGAAAAAAATTGAAAAGCGGAATTCTTATATCTGATTCCATTCACAAGAGAGGCGATATATTTGTGTCCCTGGGTGTATTGGCTGCAATAATCAGCATAAAGCTGGGATTACCTCCAATGTTGGATTTAATTGCATCCTTTGTTGTGGCAGCTCTTATATTTCATGCTGCATATGAGGTATTTAAGTATAACAGGGATATACTGGTGGATAGGGCAGCAGTTGATGATGAGGAAATAAGGCGCATATGTCTGGATTTTAATGAAATAAAGGATGTATACAGAATCAGAAGCAGAGGAGTGGAGGAGGATATACACGTGGATATGCACATAATAATGGATCCTGCGTTGAGCATAGAAGAATCCCATGAGCTTATTCACAATATGGAGGAGAAGATGAGAATAAAGCTAAATAAAAATGTACAGCTATTTGCACATATAGAACCACAGAATAGCAGGGAGGGCAAGCTGTGCAATTAAGTTATCAAAAAAGGGCTTGTTATTGAGAAAATGAAAAGCAATTAGGCTATATATGTGGTATAATGAATATAATCTAAAACAAGGAGGGGAATAAATGTATAAGTTTCCAAAGAATTTATATACAGATGTGAGAATAGAGGATGTAAACTATAGTGAAATCACCTACAGAAACGGGGAGCTTTTGCAGAACCTGAAGAGAAGCTATAAAGGTGCATTCATAAGAGTTTTTGATGGCAGAAGGTGGTACTACAGTTCCACAACAGACGTGGACAATATTCAGAAGGAAATAGATAATCTGGCTATTATGGCCAGGAAAAATGAAAATATAATGGATAATCCCATTGTAAGCAAATTTGAGGTAAACAGGGGGGAATTCATTCATTTCAGGGAAAACGATATTTTGAACATAAATCAGGAAGAAAAGCTTGATTTGCTGAAATCCTTCTTCCCTATTATAGAGGAAAGGGAAGAAGTAAAAAGGAAAAACTTTAGACAGCAGCTATGACAAGACTGTAGTTAATTTTGATGAATTAAAGGGACTGCATGGGAATTTAAGAAAGACTTTGGATAGGGATATTAAATTTGTAAAGGATGCAAAACCTGTAAAGCCCGGAAAGTACACTGTAATATTTGCACCTGTTGCAACAGGAGTATTTACTCATGAAAGCTTTGGACATAAGAGCGAGGCTGATTTCATGATAGGAGACGAAACCATGATGAAGGAATGGCCTATTGGTAAAAAGGTTGGTGCAGATAATCTGTGCATAGTTGACAGTGGGGAAATTTTAGGCAGCGGATTTGTGCCCTTTGATGACGAAGGAACCAAAGCTCACAAAACTTATCTGATTAAGAACGGAATCCTATCAGGCAGGCTTCACAGCACTATTACAGCCGAGTCACTTAAGGAAGATACAACAGGTAATGCCAGGGCATTAAACTTTGAATTTGAGCCAATTGTCAGGATGACAAATACCTATATAGAACCAGGGGATAAGACCAAGGAAGAGCTTATATCAGAAGTTAAGGAAGGCATATTAATAGAGGATATTAACCATGGTTCAGGCATGTCCATTTTTACTATTGCACCTAAAATAAGCTACATGATAAGGGATGGGAAGATTGCAGAGCCGGTAAACATATCTGTTGTAACTGGAAATGTTATGGAAACCCTTCATGAAATAGACGGAATTTCAAAGGAATTTGAACTTCTCTCGTTTACCATGGGAGGATGCGGCAAAATGGAGCAGTTCCCGCTTCCAGTAGGATTAGGCGGACCTTACATTAGAGTAAACAATGTAAATGTACAATAGGGGGTGTAATAGTGATAAAGGAAAAATACACTAACAGGGTAAAGGAAATAAGCGTAAATATAGTTCAGACCGATATAGATTCTGTCAGAAAGAAGGATATATTAAAAACCGGATTAAGGGTCTATGACAAGGGATACATTGGAGTTGCAGGAGCCATGGGTAAAGCAGACGAAGAGGACCTTGAAAGGAGAGCCATTGATAATTTAAGCCTAAAGATACCCTATCCATGCGAGCCTTCAGAAAACTTGAAAATGCATCTGGACTACAGAGAGGATATTTTTTCTGATGAGGAATTTGTCAGGGAAGCAGATGAGGTTTTAAAGGTTCTAAGAGATGAGTTTTCAGATTTTACATTTTCAAATAAGATGTACCTCTTTGAAATGGAAACGGGACTTACAAATGACCTGGGGCTTGATTTGCTACACAGGGATAGGCTATTAACAGTTGAATTTGTAATAAAGGAGAAAGCGTCTGCAAATGTCTTTGATGCCTTTGCCATTTACGCAACTAGACAATACAATAGGGAAGAACTATTGAACATAATCAGGGAGGAATTAACTGCCTATAGAAATCCGGTTAAGCTTCCTGAAGAAGGAAAGCTACCCGTTGTATTTATGGATTTTGATATGGTTCCTGTTTCAAAGCTAATAGATGAGCTTAATGGATACAAGTTAGGAACGGGAGCATCCCTATTTAAGGATTTTATTGGTGAAAAGAAGTTTAATGAAAACTTTACATTCTACCAAAGTGCAGAAAAGGAGGACTTAAGGTTTATTGAGTTCTTTGACGCTGAAGGTGTGGTAAATGAAGGATTTAAGTATGCTCTAATTGAAAATGGAAGGATAATGAGCCCATATACCGATAAGAAAACTGCCCATAAGTTCAATCTGCCTCTAACAGGCAGTGCTGTAGGGGAATATGACAAGGTTCCATCCTTATCCCCCAGATATTTTAAGGTTAAATCCAGCGACAAAACACTGAAAGAGCTTTTAAATGGAAAAATGGCAGTAGCTGTTGTAATTGCATCTGGTGGGGACTTTACAGCAGAAGGAGTATTTGGCACCCCTGTTCAGCTGGCTTTCCTGACTGATGGAGAAAGGCTAATAGGAAGGCTTCCTGAGCTTAAGCTTTCAGGCGAGCTTTACTCCATGTTTGGAGAAGATTTTATAGGCAAGTCAAAGGATAAGGCATTTCTGGGGCAGCAGGCATTGGCGTTGTATTTGAATGTTAACTACCTGTAGTTATCTTAAAGGTTTACGAATTTTAATCAAAGGAATTCGTAAACCTTTTTGATACTGTACTAATAATTGCCGGGTATTAATAATATAATCGTAAGAATACTTAATATGTAATGTAAAAAGGGTGAAGGCAATGATCGAAATAAAAGGAAAGTATAATACAGCTAAGGTATTTACTAACAATATAGATAGTGGTGCAATTGACCAGATTACCGAACTGTGCAATCAGGAATTTGTAAAGGACAGTATCATAAGGATTATGCCGGATGTCCATACTGGTATAGGGTGTACCATTGGTACCACCATGACAATATCAGACAAGGTGGTGCCTAATCTGGTTGGTGTGGATATAGGATGTGGAATAGAAACGGTTAAGCTGAAGCAAAGGACAGTTGACTTGAAAAAGCTGGATAAAATCATTTATGAATACATTCCATCAGGATTTGACATAAGAAAATCGGAACATAGATATACACAATATATAGATTTTGATAAATTAGCCTGCAGGGAACACATTGACCTTAAGAGGGCAAGGCTCAGCATTGGAACTCTGGGAGGAGGCAATCACTTTATTGAGGTCAATATTGACAGTGATGGGGCATTGTATCTGGTTGTGCACACCGGTAGCAGGCATTTGGGAAAGCAGGCTGCAGAATACTATCAGGAGCTGGGCTATAAGGAGCTTATGAAAAAAGGAAGCTCAGATAAAATAAAGAAAAGCCTGTCCTATGTGGAAGGTGAGAACTTTAAAAATTACCTACTGGATATGAAAATAATACAGCAGTATGCTGAATACAACCGTAAAGCCATTATAGATGAAATCATGAGCAGAATGGGACTGGATAAGGAAGAGCAGTTTACCACCATACACAATTATATTGACCTGGACAGCATGATATTAAGAAAAGGAGCTATTTCCGCCAAAAAAGGCGAAAGGGTCTTAATACCTATAAATATGAGGGATGGAAGCCTTATCTGTATTGGAAAGGGAAATAAGGACTGGAACTACTCAGCACCCCATGGAGCAGGGAGAATTATGAGCAGAAGGCAGGCCAAGAAGGCTATTAGCCTTGAAGAATTCCAGAAATCAATGGAAGGCATATATACTACCACTGTAAACAAATCCACACTGGATGAATGCGCCTATGCATATAAGCCCATGGATGAAATAATTGATAACATCCAGGATACAGTCGAAGTAGTTCATGCAATAAAGCCAGTTTACAATTTCAAAGCCAGTGAATAAAGCCAGAGGGATTCCCTCTGGCTTACTCACTTTTAACAGGATAATTCTTCTATGGCTTTTTTTGCCCAGTTGGAGTCATGGAGTATTGCCCTGCCTACTCCAATTAAATCTGCTTTTCCTTCCTTTAATATGCTTTCAGCAGCCTGTACGTCCTTAATTCCTCCAGTTACCATAACAGGAATATTAACTGCCTTCTTTATATCTGCAGAAAGTGGCGCAAAATAGCCTTCACCTGGGAAATCAAATCCGCAGAATCCACCGGATATATCAAGTATGTTTACTCCTGCCTTTTCAAACTCTATGCTGGCTTTAATGCTATCCTCAATTGTAGTACCACCTTCTTTTTTGTCTGTTGCACCTAGGCGAAGGAATATAGGGTAGCTGTTGCCAAGGGCACTTCTTATCTCTTTTATTATTTCCAGGTGTATCCTTATACGGCCATAAATATCTCCTCCGTATTCATCGGCCCTCTTATTTGTAAGAGGTGACAGGAACTGATTGAGTAAATACCCATGAGCAGAGTGAATTTCCACTCCGTCGAATCCTGCTTCCTTTACGCGGATAGCAGCTTCCTTATACTTTTGAACTATGTTCTTAATCTGAACTTTTGTAAGCTCCACTGGAATAGCTCCTCCCTTTCGTGGATTTGGTACTGCTGATGGCGCTACAGGGTCATATCCTGTTATTTCCCTGGTAGTTGCACTGCCTGCATGGCTTATCTGCATAACTGCCTTGGTGCCGTTTTTGTGGATGGTATCAGCTAGTTTCCTCAAACCATCCATTACGCTGTCATTTGCCACAGACATCTGCCTGTCGCTGGCTTTTCCTTCAGGGGATACGAAGCTGTGCTCAATTATAATAAGGGATATATATCCTCCTTTGGACTTCTCATCATAGTAATTGATTATGTCCTCGGTTATTCTTCCCTCATCATCAGCCTTTGCAGTGGCCATAGGGGGCATTACAAGCCTGTTTTTCAGGCTTAAATTGTATGTTTCCAAAGGTTTAATCAAGTAGGACATTGCCATTCCTCCCTTTAGTCATTTCTAATTTTAATATACTACAATTGCTTTTTCTGTACAAACTTATATATTCATAATTGTAGTTGAATTTATGCACTTTCCAAAGTTTATATGAAAAATCAATATTTTTGTCTACAGTTTGCATAGAGACAAGTATATATATCATATTTTCTAACATAGGCATAAATAGGGTACGGTGATGTTTATGTTTACCATATATTTGAATATGGTGCATATTTTTTTAATTGCCTTTGGAGTGGTAGTAGGCTCAAGTATTTTCAACGGGCTAGGAGCCTTGATAACGGGAAGCCCTCCCCTTAAAGCCATGATGGATATAGCAAGGTCAACTAAAATATGGGCAGTTGCTGTTGCCCTTGGAGGTACCCTCTCATCTTTCAATGTAATAGATAAGGGCTTGTTTTATGGGGATTTTAAAGCCCTGGTAAAACAGGCTATATATGTGTTGGTAGCCTTATTGGGAGCAAATACAGGATATATGTTTATAAGGCTGATACAGAGGTGGAGAGAGATATGGGGAAAATGAAAAGCAAATACTTTTTAATATCCTTTGGCACTGGTTTGATAGCCGGAATACTAATTGGGGCTACAGCATTGACCATATTGGTTAGCTATAGAATGGATAAGCTGTATGAAAACCTGGCAGCTCTGGAAAACGTAATAAATGAGAAGGATGCCAAGCTTAAAAAGCTGGAGGAATCCATAAATACTATGTATTTTGTGCTTCAGGATATAGAAATAATTGTTGAGTTTATAGGGGAGGATGCTGGAGATGAAATAGATAGAATTGAAATAGAAAAGGCCATAAAGGAAAAGTACACGGAATTGCTGGGCAAGGAAGTTAAATCCATAGACCCGGATTTGGTAGTTAAGGTGGTAGACCAGAGGATATTTAAGCTGGATGAAAAGGAATACAGGCTTAGAGTAAGCAAGCTTTTACTGTCGGAAACATTGAAATTATGGGTAGAAGCACAGCTGGTGGAATAGCAAAAACTTCATAAAGAAACTGGAAGAAGCCAATAAAAAAAGCATATGGAATGAAAGATTTATAGTATATATTATATAAATTGGGTATATAAAAAGTATCAAAGGGGTTTATTATATAGAAGTATTGGGAGGAGATTTGGTGAAGGTCATTATTGATAAAGATGCCAAGGACTTCATAATAAAGAAATCTGTAGATAGAACCATAACCATAGCAGCTTCATTAGGAGGCTGCGGATGAGCTACCTTTTACGAACCATTAGTTATGATGGGCCCACCAACTGATACAAGAAAATATAATGTATATGAGTATGATGGCGTAAAGGTGTATTTAGACGATGGAATTAGAATTAAAAAGGATAAGTTTAGAATCAGGCTCAATAGATTTCTATGGATGAAACGAATACAAGCCGAAGGAATAGCAATGATGAAGTAAAAAAATTAGGGTTGGTGCTCCGCTTGCAGCATATTGCAAGTAGGAGCATATTTTGTTTTGATAATTTAAGAACAAAGTGTCTATGAAATATTGACAGAGAAAATAATTGATTGTACAATGATATTAGCATATGCCAATATATTATAGAGAGGAATGAATACTAATGCCAAATTGCAATAACTGCCCATCAAGAAGTACATGTAATTCTAAGGATACCTGTACTATTAAGAATAACCCATATAATAATGTTAAGAAGATAATTGGAGTAATGAGCGGAAAAGGAGGAGTAGGGAAATCCACAATTGCCTCTTTAATTGCCAAGGATTTAAATGATAAGGGATATAAGGTTGGCGTAATGGATGCAGACATAACAGGGCCAAGCATACCAAGGCTTTTCCAGGTGGATGAGGAAAGGGCTGAAGCTGATGACCTGGGAATAATACCTGTAGAAACTGAAGATGGCATAAAGATAATGAGCATGAATTTTTTGGTGGAGGATGAAGAAAAGCCAGTTATATGGAGAGGTCCTATAGTGTCTGGAGTAGTTCAGCAGTTTTGGACTGATGTTATATGGGGGGATTTAGATTACCTGATAATAGACATGCCTCCAGGAACAGGGGATGTTGCTTTAACTGTTATGCAAAGCATACCTATTTCAGGGCTGGTTATAGTTTCAGTACCTCAGGACATGGTTTCCATGATAGTTGCAAAGGCAGTAAACATGGCTAAAAGGTTGAATATTCCCGTATTAGGCGTAGTGGAAAACATGAGCTATGTAATGTGTCCTGACTGCGGGAAGAAAATAGAAATATTTGACGGAGAGAATACAAGGGAATTCTTAAATGAATACCAGCTGACACTTCTTGGAGAACTGCCAATGGTAAAAGATATAGCCAATATTCCAGCTAAGGGGAATAAGGAGTTAAGTGAACTGGTCAAGAATACATTCATGGAAATAGGCGAAAAGATAGTCAATGCTCTTAAATAGCTGATAACGGGGGATTGAAAATGCCAAGAAGAACAATATTGAGAATTGTGGAGTTCTTTCCCAGCTCAACAAGCTTTGCCCCAATAGATAGAAAGGATAAGGAAATAAGGAAGATAGAATTAAAAATTGAAGAGCTGGAAGCTATGAGGCTTAAGGATATACTCGGTTTATCTCAGCAGGATTGTGCTGACAAAATGGGAATATCAAGGCAGACATTTCAAAACATAATCGACAGTGCAAGATATAAGGTTGCAATAGCATTAACAGAGGGGTTAGGCATAGAGATTAGGGGAGGAGATTTTACCTCTGATTTATGTGAGTTAAAATGCAACTCCTGCAACACCTCATACAAGGTAAAATACCTGAAAGACAGGTTTACCTGCCCTATATGCAATTCCCATGAAGTTAGCTGCCAGAATAAAAATAATAGATGTGGTTTCTGGTGCAAAAGATAGATGGTATAAACCCCTGTTTTTTTGTCAATGATAAAGATAAAAAATACAGGGGGTTATTACATATGGAAAAGAATAAGAGCTTTTACAGGGATAAGGCTAAAAAGATAATGAAGTGCATAAATTTTATTTCCAGACATTATGAAGAGAAAAAACCAGAAGAGGAGCAATTGATAGAGGATTTAAAAAAGGCTCAGAGGGAGTGGAAGATGAAGGAGGAATACTTCCAATGGGCTACTGATCCTGACCTTATTGAACATGCAATATATGAACTTAAGGCTTCCAAAATAAAATACATTTATTTTCTAAAAAAAGCAAAGGAATTAGGAATTAAGTAATATTTTAAGTACAAGTCCCTTATTATATAATAAGTGAAAATAAAGGGGGAATTCTAATGGATATAGGGGTTGTGCTGGCTTTCCTGTTTGGTCTTTTTTTGCTGTATATTCTGGGAATGCTTCTGGTGGTGCCAATTAAGCTGTTAATTAAACTGATTGTAAACGGAGTGCTTGGGGGTATATTATTATTAATAGTGAATTTCATAGGCAGCTTTATAGGATTCAGCATAGTGATTAATCCATTTACTGCAGTAATTGCAGGTATATTTGGAATACCTGGCGTAATACTTCTTATTGTACTGCAATACATACTGTAGATATAGCCTAAGGCATTTGAAAAGATTCTGAAAATTTGATATTATATATAATTAATAAAATCTATAAGGAGGCAATTGCTATGTCAGCAATTAAATTACAGGTGGAAAACAGGGAGGAAATTGGAAAGAACAGGGCAGATAAGCTAAGAAGGAATGGTATTGTTCCAGGAGTGCTGTATTCCAAAGGAAAGTCAACAGCTGTAAAGGTTAACAGCAAGGATTTTGACAAGGTATATAGATTAGCAGGAACTAGTACTATTATAGACCTGGAAATAGAGGGGGAAACGGTTCCTTCTCTGATAAAAGAAGTTCAAATGCATCCTTACAGGAATCAATATATGCATGTAGACTTCCAGAAGGTGGATATGAACGAACCTGTTAGGGTTATGGTTCCTATTGTGCTGATAGGAAAGGACAATATAAAGACCCAGCCATCTGTGTTGATGCAGCAATTAGATTCAATTGAAATTGAGTGTTTGCCAAAATATATACCTGAAGTGGTAGAAGTTGATGTATCAAACATTGATTTCAATACTCCAATACATGTTTCGGATTTGAGTATATTTAATGATGAAAACATAAAGGTACTGATGGAACCAGATGACTTGGTTGCTACTCTTGTAACTGCAGCTGAGGAAGAAGAAAGTGTAGAAGAGGAGCCAATGGCACCAGATGAGGTTCCAATTGTAGGAAAAGATGAAGAGGAATAGTATTTCAGGCAGATAAGCATAAGCTTATCTGCTTTTTAGTTATTGCTATTATTGATGGTTTTGATTACAATTTAACTAAGAGGGGCTATTAGGAGAACGCTGGAAATGATTAATATAGATAAAAGTAAGAGGTGAAATTATGGGAAATATAATATCTGGGTATCTGTTTCCTCATCCACCTATAATAATCGAAGAAATAGGCAGGGGAGAGGAAAAAAAGGTTGAGAAGACAATACAGGGGGCAAGAGAGCTTGCACATGACATAAGCATAAGAAAACCAGATACTATTATTGTCATAACTTCCCATGGGCCTTTATTCAGGGATGCTATATCCATATCTGTGAGTGAAAAGCTTGAGGGGGATTTTGGAGACTTTGGAAACAGGGACTTAAGCTTTAAATTTAACAACAACCTGTATTTGACAAAAAGAATAATAGATAAGAGCAATTCCCGCAATATACCCATAGCAAAAATAGATGAAAGCTTTTCCCATAGATATAATGTAAGCTTAAAGCTGGACCATGGGACTTTGGTTCCACTGTATTTCGTGACAAAGGAATACAGGGACTTCTCTTTGGTTCATATAACCTATGGATTATTGCCACCTGAAAAGCTTTATGAGTTTGGCAGGATAATAAAGGAATCTGTTATTGAGTCTGATAACAATGTTGTAATAATTGCCAGTGGAGACCTGTCCCATAGGCTGTCAAAGGATGGGCCATAT
The DNA here is from genome assembly GCA_012839745.1 of Tissierellia bacterium. GTDB lineage: Bacteria > Bacillota > Clostridia > Tissierellales > Tepidimicrobiaceae > DUMS01. Next base: position 28,255 of record DUMS01000046.1, on the reverse strand, counting down.
TCATATTCTCCAAAGGGCAGTATTTTTGATGCCAGGATAGTGGAATTAATGAACAGAGGGGATTTTAAAGGAATTGTGAATTTTGACCTGGATTTAGGTGAAGAGGCTGGAGAATGCGGGCTTAGATCTCTAATGGTTTTATCAGGTATTTTGGATGGATATAGCATAGAACCGGAAGTTGTATCCTATGAAGGCCCATTTGGAGTGGGGTACTGCACTGCAAGGTTTTTGGTGCTGGAAATGGACCAATACGTGATGCTGGCTAAAAAAAGCCTGGAGTATTATGTGAAGTATAACAGGAAGATGGAAGTACCCGAAGGTTTAAATAGCGAGCTTATGAATGAAAGGCGCGGAGCATTTGTTTCCATAAAGAAACATGGTATGCTGAGAGGGTGCATAGGAACCATAGAGCCAACTAAGAGGAATCTGGCAGAGGAGATTATTGAAAATGCCATAAGTGCCGGGACAAGGGATCCAAGATTTCCTCCGGTTACGGAAGAAGAGCTGCCTGAGCTGGTATATTCCGTTGATGTGCTGAAAGAGCCTGAGGTGGTTTCATCCATGGATGAACTGGACCCCAAAAGATATGGTGTAATAGTATCCAAAGGTTTCAGAAGAGGGCTGTTGCTGCCTGACCTGGAGGGAATAGACACGCCTGAGGAGCAGGTAGAAATAGCACTTCAGAAGGCGGGTATATTTAAATTTGAAAAATATACCTTGGAACGCTTCGAAGTAGTAAGGCATGTTTAGGGGGTTTATTTACATGGAAGCGAAGTATTATGAGAGATTAAATGACAACAAAGCAAGATGCAATCTTTGTCCCCACGGCTGTACCATTGGTGATGGAGAAGTTGGAGTATGTAAAGTCAGAAAGAACTCAAAAGGGCCCCTTATTTCCCTTAATTACGGCAAGATTACTTCCTATGCATATGACCCTATAGAAAAGAAACCCTTATTCCATTTTTATCCGGGGTCCAGGATATTTTCAATAGGAAGTTTTGGATGCAATTTCAAATGTGATTTTTGCCAGAACTGGGAAATTGCCCAAAGAAGGTCCTGGACTACAGACCTGGAGGATGAGGACATTATATTATTAGGGAAATCCTTGGGTTCCATTGGCATAGCTTATACCTACAATGAGCCTGTTATTTCATATGAGCATGTATATCATGTCTGTAAAATGGCAAGGGATAATGGGTTGAAAAATGTGCTGGTTACTAACGGATATATAAATCCTGAACCATTGATGGAGTTACTTCCATATATTGATGCTATGAACATTGATTTGAAGTCTTTTAATGACGATTTTTACAAAAAAATATGCAAAGGCAGACTGGAGCCTGTTAAGAGGACTATAGAAATAGCGGCTAAACATACCCATGTTGAGATAACCAATCTAATAATTGAAGGGTTGAACAGTTCGGAAGAGGAAATAGAAGAATTGGCCTTATGGGTTTCAAGTGTAGACAAGTCAATACCGCTTCATTTTACAAAATATTTTCCATCCTATAAGATGGATTTGCCGGAAACGTCTTATGATGTGCTTTTAAGAGCCAAGAATATAGCTAAAAAGTATCTATATTATGTGTATATTGGAAATGTAATGGGTATAGACAATAACACCTATTGCCCCAAATGCTCCAATGAGCTGGTTAACAGGGATATAAAGGGAAAGGTAATAGGGATAAAGGATAATAGATGTATAAATTGCGGTACTGAAATAGAGATTATTTATTAGATTTAGCGGTTTCCCTGTCAAGCACTAAATTTAAACTTTGTGAATAATATGTATTAAGTATGGCAATAATCTAGCAAAAGTTAGTGAGGGGCTGATTCTGTGTATTGTGATTTTTGTCAACGTGAAATGGATAACGGCATTGAACTGCTGGGCGCAATGATATGCGAGAATTGTTTTCATGATATATCCACTACTCCAGTATCCAGTGAAAATTACGATTACTATAAGGAAATGGTAAAAAAGCTGCTTAAAAATTATATATATGAAAAAACTATTCTTGACCCTGTAAAATAAAATTACAGGGTTCAATTTTTCTCAATGTGTTGTATAATAAAGTATACAAATTATGGAGGAGATGTGTATGAAAACACCAATATTAGATAGATTAAATTTAATTAGAAATAAAGAGAGAATATCATTTCACATGCCAGGACACAAGGGCAAAAACACTCTTATAAACTGGGGGGATTATATTCCATATTTAGATACTACTGAGCTGCCTGGATTGGACAATCTTCACAATGCCATAGGGATTATTGACGAAAGTGAGAAATTGGCTGCCAAGGCATTTGGCGCCAAACAGACCATGTATTCCATCAACGGAACTACAGGAAGCATGTATATAGCCTTGGCAACTGTTACAAATCCTGGAGATAAGATACTTGTACAAAGGCAATCACATAAATCCATATACAATGGTGCGATTCTAAATAGATTAAATATAGAGTATATATATACTAATTATAATGAAAAACACCATCTGTATACAGGCTTAGATCCGCGTGATATAGAGCTGAAATTAAAAGAAGACCCAAGTATCAAGGTGGTAGTGATAACCAATCCAAATTATTTTGGTATATGTTCAGATATTGAAAAGATTGCAGAAATAGTTCACAGATATAACAGGATACTGGTAGTAGATGAGGCCCATGGCAGCCACTTTGCCTTTTCTGACAGACTTCCCATGACAGCTTTACAAGCTGGGGCAGATATGTGTGTTCAAAGCACTCATAAAACTTTACCAAGTTTTACACAGACATCTGTGATTCATGTGGGAAGCGACAGGGTAGATATAGATAAACTAAAATCAATGTCATCTCTCTTTCAGACTACAAGTCCTTCTTATCTATTCATGTTATCAATAGAAATAGCAAGGGCTTATATGGAAGGTGAAGGCAAACAAAAGCTGGATGAAAATATAGACATTATAGATAAGATGATAAAAGATTTAAATAATATGGACAGGGTTTATGTATTTACAAGGGATGAGGACGACAAAACAATTAAGAACAAGGATATTACCAAGATTTTATTCAGCATTGAGGGAATCAGGGGTACTGATTTAAAGAAGATTTTAAGGGAAGAATATGGAATATATGTTGAAATGGCAGATTATTACTATGCATTGGCATTGTCCAGTGTAATGAATGATAAGGAAGAGTTTGACAGTTTAAAGAGAGCAATAGAAGATATAGCATTAAATAAACCCGAGGAAGATATCAAACCTTTTAACTTTAACCTTCCAAAGCCTGAAATACATCAGCCTATATATGAAGCCTACTATTCTCCAAAAGAAGTTATAGACCTGAAGGAAAGCATAGGAAGAGTATGCTCATCCTTGATTATTCCCTACCCACCAGGAATACCTCTAATATGCCCGGGAGAGGTAATAACTGAGGACCTGATAGAATATATAGAATTTGCAACATATGCAGGTATAGAAATTCTAGGGCTTATGGGCTATAATAAAGAAAAGATACAAGTAGTCAAATAGGAAGGAATGACTTCGATTGAAGGGAATATTTATAGTATTAGAAGGGCCAGATGGTTCGGGCAAGAGCACTGTAATTAAGCATATAAGAAAATATCTTGAGGATAGAGGCATTGATGTAGTAGAAACAAGAGAACCTGGCGGTACAGCAATAGGTGAATCCATCAGGAGGATTCTTCTGGACAATAGAAACAAAACAATGCTTCCGGAAACTGAAGCACTATTGCTTGCAGCTGCCAGGGGGCAGCATGTTAAGGAAAAGATACTGCCTGCCATTGAGTCAGGCAAAGTAGTCTTATGTGACAGGTTCGTATTATCCAGCCTGGCATATCAGGGAGTGGGAAGAGATTTAGGAATAGAGGAGGTTAGAATCATTAACGACTTTGCCATTAAGGGAATAAGACCTGACCTTACCTTGTTCTTTGATGTAGAACCGGAAACCACTCTTCACAGGAAGACACAGGACAAGGGAGGAGATAGGCTGGAAACGGAAGGCATTGAATTTCACAGAAAGGTATATGATGGATACCTGAAGATTATAAGGGATTGTACGGAAAGAATAGTAGTAATAGATGCTACTAGAACAAAGAAGGAAGTAATAAGCCAAAGCATAGAGAGTATTGAAAATTTTATTAAAGGGAGGCTTTTATAATGAAACTTGTGATTGCTATAGTTCAGGACCAGGATGCGTCAGCTTTGATAGATGACCTTACTGATCATGAATATGGAGTTACAAAGCTGGCGTCTACAGGAGGGTTCTTGAAGTCAGGCAATACCACACTTCTTATAGGGGTAGAGGACAATGAGATAGAAGAAGTATTAAGGTTAATTGAATCGAATTGCAAGACCAGGGACATTACTACATCCTTGTTAACAGTTACTATGCCAGGAGATGCATATATACCTTATCCATTGGAAGTAAAAGTTGGAGGAGCTACCATATTTATACTGGATGTGGAAAAGCACATTAAGCTGTAGATGGGAGGGAAAGTATGAAACTTATAATTGCCATAGTGCAGGACGATTTTACATCGAAGATAATAAAGAGCCTTACAAATAACAATTATAGAACCACTAAACTATCCTCTACAGGCGGATTTCTGAAATCGGGAAATACTACTCTTTTAATAGGTGTGGAAGACGATAAGGTAGATGAAGTTGTTAAACTGATAGAAAATGAATGCAAGGATAAGAAGGTAACAAAAGGCAAGAAGGAGATTACTGTAGGTGGCGCTAATCTGTTTATACTTAACATGCATAATTTCATAAGGATTTAGACCAGGTGATACTGATGAATTTTACTGACATTAAGGGACACGAATTAACCATAAGAGCTTTACAGAATGCGGTTAGAGAAGATCGAATATTCCATTGCTATCTATTCACAGGAGAGGAATCCATAGGCAAAAGGCTGGTAGCATTAGCATTTGCCAAGACTCTGTTGTGCAAAAGTGAAGGTATTGAACCCTGCAATAGATGCAATTCCTGTTTAAAATTCGACAGCTGGAATCATCCGGATCTGGTATTTATAGAGCCAGAAAATAGGCTGATTAAAAAGGAAGTAATTGACAAACTGATTAAATCCATGAGCATTTTGCCTTTGGAGAGCAAAAGAAAAATAGTTATAATAGACCAATGCGATAAGATGGAGGTTGAAACGCAAAATGCCCTTTTAAAGACCTTAGAGGAACCTCCATCCTATGTCAATATAATATTGATAACTTCCAATGTAAACAATCTTATACCTACTATATTATCCAGGTCTCAGCTGGTAAAATTTCATCCTGTAGAGAGCAAACATATAATTGAGCTGATTGTATCAAAATATGGCAAAACCCGGGAAGAAGCAGATTTTATTGCTCATTTTACCAAGGGAAGCGTAGGCAAATCCATAACCTTATGTCAACATCCTGAGTTCTTTGAACGGCGTGACAATACTATTAGCCTAGTTCACGATATAATTAGGGGAGACAGGATAAATGTATTAAACTCCATAGATTTTTTTGTTCAAAACAAAGATTATATGGATGAAATAATTGACATTATGATCTATTGGTTCAGAGATTTAATGCTGTATAAAGAAATAGGAAACTCCATCCTAATACTGAATAAAGATAAAATTCAATTATTATCCAGTGAAACTTTCCTGGATATGGACAGGATTAATGATATAATAGATAATATAATGAAAACAAAGAAGCTTATTGATAATAATGTAAATTTTCAGCTGGCAATAGAAACTATGCTCTTAAATATGCAGGAGGTATAATATATGGTAACAGTAGTAGGTGTCAGATTTAAAAAAGCAGGGAAGATATACTATTTTGATCCTGATGACATAGAGGTTAAGAAGGAAGACCATGTTATTGTAGAAACAGTAAGGGGCATAGAATTTGGACATGTAATAGTAGGCCCTAAAGAGGTTACAGAGGATGAAATCATATCCCCATTGAAAAAGGTCCTTCGTGTAGCCAATGAAGAGGACTATCTAATACATCAGAGAAACCAGGAAAAAGCAAAGGAAGCATTTACAATATGCGAAAAAAAAATACAGGAACATGGCCTTACTATGAAGCTAATAGATGTAGAATATACATTTGACAATAATAAGGTAATATTCTATTTTACAGCAGATGGCAGAGTGGATTTCAGGGAGCTGGTAAAGGACCTGGCTTCTATTTTTAAAACCAGAATAGAACTAAGGCAAATTGGAGTAAGGGATGAAGCAAAGATGGTTGGTGGATTGGGGCCCTGCGGAAGAGTAGTGTGCTGCCATAAGTTTTTAGGAGATTTTGAACCGGTTTCCATTAAGATGGCAAAGGACCAGAGCCTATCCCTTAATCCTACTAAGATATCGGGCCTTTGTGGAAGGCTTATGTGCTGTTTGAAATTTGAGCACAAGACCTATGAAGAGCTGCTGAAGAATATTCCTGCTGTAGGAACCATAGTGCTAACCCCCAATGGGAAGGGAACTGTAGTGGAGACCTTTACTCTTGCTCAGATGTTGAAGGTAAGGGTAAGGAAGGAAGACGATACTGAAGAAATATTCAACTATAGAGTTGATGAGGTAATAGTAACTGATGAAAAGGACTCAAAATATGAACCTGCACAGCAGTTTGAATATGAAGAATATGGCGAATCACTGGAGGACATAGAAGAATAAATATTTTCGGATATAATATTTTTCTCTTTTATTATTGCAAATTATTTGATAAAATGTAATAGTGATATAGACAAGCTCTTTGGGAGGTGAAACAATTGGCATATAAAATTACTGATGCATGCATAGCATGCGGTTCATGCGAACCAGAATGCCCTGTTGAAGCTATAAGCGCTGGAGATGACAAATACGTTATAGATCCTGAAAAATGTATTGAATGTGGTGCTTGCGCAAATGTATGTCCAGTAGATGCACCTCAACCAGAATAATAAACGATAAAAAGAGACCTTTAAGGTCTCTTTTTAAATATATACCGGTTTATTTTAAATTTAAACAGCATTTTATTCTATATACTTTATATTGCAAATGTTACAAGTAAAATGGATTGCAAGAAAGACATAAAATTTGTCAATAATATAATGAACTGATATAATAGTACTAAATCACAGCTTAAAGACATGAGGAGAATGAATATGAACAAAGGTCTTCTTTATATATGTCCTACTCCCATAGGAAATCTGGAGGATATAACTCTTAGAACCCTTAAGGTATTGGAGGAAGTGGATTTAATTGCAGCAGAGGATACAAGGCACACACTGAAGCTTCTCAATCATTACAACATAAAAAAGCCTTTATTATCCTACCATGAGCACAATAAGAAATCAAAGGGGGAACTTTTGATTAATAAGCTTATGGAAGGAGCTAAAATTGCCATTGTAACAGATGCGGGCATGCCCGGAATATCCGACCCTGGTGAAGATATAATCAAGCTTTGCATCAAATCGGGTATAGAGGTAATAGCATTGCCGGGGGCAACAGCTTCCATATTGGCATTGGTGCTTTCCGGATTTTCAACAGATAAGTTTGTATTTGAAGGATTTCTGCCAAATAAACAGAAGGATAGGATTAAGGAGCTGGAAAGGCTTAAAAATGAAGAGAGGACAACAATACTGTATGAAGCTCCTCACAGGCTTCTGGCACTTTTAAAGGATATGCTGGATATAATGGGAAACAGAAATATATCCATATCAAGAGAGCTTACTAAAATACATGAAGAAACCTTTCGAGGAACAATATCTGAAGCAATAGATAAGTTCAGCAGATTAGAACCCAAAGGTGAATTTGTCGTAGTTATAGAAGGTGCACAAATTGAGGAAGAAGACTTATATGAAGGTATAAGTGTAAAGGACCATATCAGAAAGCTTATGGGGGAAGGTTTATCAAAGAAGGATGCTGTAAGAAAGGTAGCAGAGGAGAGGAATCTTCCCAGAAATGAAGTCTATAAGGAAAGCCTGGAAATATAATAAATAAAAATCCCGCCATATAGACGGGTTGTTTTCTATTTATTCATATTTTCAATTTCTTTAAGACAGGATGGACATATATTCTTATTCTTGAAAGTAGTTACATCCTTGGCTTGTCCACAGAAAATGCAGGCAGGGGCATATTTCTTGAGAACTATATGCTCTCCATCTATGAAAATCTCCAATGCATCTTTTTCCTCAATATCAAGATTCCTCCTTAACTCTATTGGGATAACAACTCTACCTAATCTGTCTACTTTTCTTACTATACCTGTTGACTTCATCTTATACATTCCTCCTATTATATATAGTTTTACATATTAATCGACTTTTTTCTACAATAAAAAGAATACCATAGTTGGCAATTTCAGTCAATATCAATATTAAAAATATTACAATTATTTAATTTATTTTTTCACAATATGAGGTGATGTCAATGTACTGCTTGAATGAGCAGTTGAAGAATAAAATTGAATTTGTAAACAATCTGCTTTTAAATAAATACGAAAAGATACTGTCGCTGGATAAGCAGATATTAAGAAGGTTTATTGTGGACAAGGTGGGGTCAATAAAAAAACTGGAAAGGATGACTTCCAAGGAGCTTATGAAATATGCAGAATTGGGAGGTATATTGGGAGTAGACGGCTCAAGAAACCGATTGGGGGGAGCATATCCCCATTTTATTGAAATATATCAGGGGCTTGCCAGGTGTTCAATACACAAAGACAAGCCAGTGATTAAGGCAGATTTCTATACCCCCCTTGGAGTAGAAGAAAACCCCAATATGCTTGAGGACAGTAGGGAAGAAAAGTTAAAAAGTGATAAAAAGCTTGCTGATATTGAAGTGGAAGCTGCTTTGGAAGGAATAAGGGAGTTTAATCCCTATGCAGTAATAATGGATGGTTCAATTATAAGGTATGACATAGCTTCTACTGACAGGTGGATGGAACTGAAAAATGAGTGTGAAGAAAGAGGTATAATCCTTGTAGGGGTAACAAAGGACATAAAAACCTCCATAATTGGAGAAGAGCTTATGAAGGATAAGAATATATCTATAGATGTGAAATTCCATGATAGGGAGCTGTTATATGGCGTTCTGGAATATGGTGAGGCAATATTTACCGATATTGAGACGAAGAAGGAAATAGCAGGGCTTGAATCTGCATTTTTAAGAAGCTCCGATTCTCCCACCGTTGTAGCTGTGGACATACTTCAAAGTCAAAAAGAGCATCTGGAGGAAATGGCAAGGCTTATTTTAACACTTACCCCTAGAAATGGAAGAGGGGTACCTTTGTGGATAGATATAGTAGATAGCGAAGTAAAAATTCCGGATGTTATGATAAAAAGCCTTTTAGAGTCCTATATGGACAGGAGGCTTCTGGAGATGCTGTTTATATCTGAAAGAGATAAAAGAACAATGTAGGGGGTTTTTATATGAAAGTAGTTGGAATAACAAGCCAGCATGAGGTATATGTAGGCACCAAAGACAGAAACTTCAGGATAAATGAATTTTTAATAATAGAGGATCCCTACCAGGGGGATTTAATGGGGGAAGTGGTGGAAGCCAATGCATACAACAAATACATACCCATGAACCTCCATGGAGAGCTGGCGGATAGCTCTGTATTGGATTCTCTAAGGGCAATAGGATACAATATTGAGGAGGATACCATATATATTGCCAGGGTAAGGCTTCTAAACGAAGCCCTATATCCGGTGGAAGCAGGTTCTGATGTCAGAATTCCTGAGTTTAGCGAAGTAAAGGACATAATGATCAGGTGTTCTGTAGATGAGGGGCTGGTGCTGGGAGTTATAAGAAATACAGACCATATGGCAGCAAATATGGATGAGGAATATAAGAACTTATTGTATACCTATGAAAATGGAAGGCTGGAAAAGCAGAAGGAGATACCTTATATATACAATGTAAAATCCATGCATCAGTATCCCCACATAGGGGTATTTGGAGGATCCGGTTCCGGCAAATCCTTCGGCCTCAGGGTTATTCTAGAGGAATTGATGAACTTAAACATTCCAACAGTTGTGCTTGACCCCCATTTTGAAATGGATTTTTCAAAAATTGCAGATTATATACCAAAGGGAGAAAGGCTCGACTACTCCGGAAAGTTTAAGTGCCTTCAGGTAGGAACGGATGTGGGAGTAAGGTTTGAAGACCTGTCTATTCAGGATTTGAAAAATCTTCTGGGTGCTTCAGGAGCACTAACGGATGCTATGAACAATGTGGTGGACATATTGCACAAAAAGAAGGATTCATATACAAGCTTTTACAACAGGCTCAAGATGCTGTCTGAAGCACAGGAGGAAGGCTCCATAGATAGAATATCTAAAAGAATAGAGGAGAGCAAAACAGATCTTGAGCGTCAGGGATGGCAGCAAAGGCTTGAGCTGTACTTAAACTATGACAAAAGCTGTCCCTACAGCTCTGTTAGGGGAATAATATGGAGACTAAACAGGTTAAGCAATGAAGGAATATTCAGCAAGGATATAAGGGAGATAGAAAACGGACTGCAAAACGGAAAGCTTATAGTGGTTCAGGGAAGTACCAGAATACTGCAGGTATTCAGCACATATCTTATTAACAACCTGTATCATAAGCGAAGGGAATACAAGGATGCCCAGTATAGAAGGGAAGCCTGTGATTATTTCCCACCATTTATAATAGTAACAGATGAAGCTCACAACTTTGCACCAAAGGCCTATGAATGCCCTTCTAAGGCAATATTGAAGGAAATATCCCAGGAAGGAAGGAAATATGGAGTATTTTTAATACTTGCCACCCAGAGGCCTACACTGCTGGATGAAACCATAACTGCCCAGCTTAATACAAAGTTTATATTCAGAACCGTAAGAAGCTCGGACATAGCTACTATAAAGGAAGAAACGGATATTACAGTGGAGGAGGCAAGAAGGCTTCCCTATTTGAGAACAGGAGATGTATTCATATCTGAAGCAGCCATGGGAAGGACCATATATGCAAGAATAAGAGCAGCCAATACCACCAGCCCTCATACAGAAAACCCCTTTGATGAGCTTAAGGGTAAGATAGAGGAAGATGAAAACAAATTCATGGATATCATTAAGGATAAGCTTCCCATAAACGGAGATGATTTCATAAATGTAATAAAGGAAATAGAAGCAGAAACAGGCATAACCTATACCATAGATGCCTTTGAAGAAAAGCTGGAAGACTTGGTTGAAAAGGGACTTCTTGTAAAGCAAAAAACTCCATTTTTCAATGTATACAAAGAGAAATAAGACAAGGGGACGGTTCTCTTGTCTTATTTCTTTTCTTTGCAAATATGGCTGATAGCAGTAAGGCATATAAATAAAGAAAAGGCTCGACTATGGAGAATTTGATTGAAATATCCGGCGAAGGAAAGCCAAAAAGATTTGCGACTCATCGCGTAAGCGAATTCGCAAATCGGCTTTCCAAGCCGTGATATTTCACAAATTTGGAATTGGAGAGCAGTTCTTTATTATATGCCTTATATGTATAATTACTAGGATTATTTATTCGAATTGGAAAATAAACAAATATTACGCTAATCCCTTTCATATATTTCTATGAAAGGGGTTTTTTTATGATAAATACTATCTGGTTCTTATTAGTATTCATTGGCATCCTATACGGAGCCCTTACAGGAAATTTAGGGGATATAAACAATATAATCATAGATCAGGCTACAGAAGGGGTCACCTTTGGCATAAGCCTTATGGGAGTAATGGCCTTTTGGCTGGGCATTATGAACATTGCTGAAAAATCTGGCTTAATAAGGGCCATATCAAAGGTCTTTAGGCCCTTAGTCAGATTTATTTTCCCCGAGGTGCCAGCAAACCATCCGGCGGAAAGATGGATGCTAATGAATTTCATAGCTAACATGTTTGGAGTAGGAAATGGTGCCACAGCCTTTGGGCTCAAGGCCATAAGGGAGCTGGACAGTTTAAATGCCCACAAGGGCAGAGCCACCAATGCCATGGCCATGTTTTTGATAATAAACATGTCCTCCCTGCAGCTGGTTCCCCTTACAGTCATTAAGCTAAGGCATGACTATGGTTCAAAAGCCCCTACAGATATTATAGGAATTACTCTATTAGCAACTACTTTGTCTACAATTGTAGCCATAATAATAGGTAAAATGTTTGAAAGGAGAAGGAAATGTTAGATATAATCTCCCTTGGCATAGTACCATTTTTAGTCATTATAATTGTTATTCATGGATATCTAAAGAATGTAGACATATACGATGCCTTTACAGAAGGGGCACTGGAAGGGCTAAAAACTGCCTTCAAAATAATTCCTAACTTAATAGCCATATTTATAGCTATTGGAGTATTTAGAGGTTCTAAGGCATTGGATATACTTATAGACTCAGTAAGTCCCATAACTAAAATCATAAGATTTCCAGAAGAAATACTGCCTCTAGTTCTCATAAGACCATTATCAGGCTCTGGTGCCTTGGGAGTGGTAAGGGACATTATAAGCCACTATGGGCCTGATTCATTGCCAGGTATAACAGCATCAGTTCTAATGGGCTCTTCTGAAACCATATTCTACACCATGGCACTGTACTTTGGCTCTGTAGGGGTAAAGGACCATGGTCATACATTGAGAGCAGCTCTTTTATCCTATATAATATCAGTATTTATAGTAGTATTTATTAGCAGGTATTTGCTTTTCAATATTTGACAATTCTACAACCAGGTTGTTTTAGAGATAACAGGTAGTTTTTATTGAATATGCTGACGGGTTAATGATATAATAACTGTAAATATGGAGGGGACAAATGTGGGCGAGAATACAAATATAACAAATGAACAGTTGTTTGAATTCATGACAAAGATGTATAGCGAAATGCAGGAAGGGTTTAAAGATGTAAAACAAGATATAGCAAGGCTTGAAAATAATATGATAAGTTTAGAAAACAAAATGGATATTAACCATAAAGCTCTATATGATGGATATAAATTAACTTATGAAAAGTTAAATACACTTGAGGAAAAGGTAAATAAAATTGACGAAAAAGTTGAAAAGCAGGATGTTGAAATAAGGGTAATTAAAGGGGTAAAATAAAGGTGGTCATTGACCACCTTTATCTATTATCCAATATATAAACTTTAACCTTTCTTTTTCTGTTTTTTATTCCTTCACTATATTTTGATTGGTTTTAATACCATATCTAAATGAACATGTAGAAACTCCAATAAAATAAAGATGCAAATATTCTATGTTGCCATCTCTTTCAGTAGAATAAGTAAAATTATGTGCTAGTGATCCTGTATAAATCTCTCCTTTCTATTTTGTTTATTAAATAATATTACCTTAATATCGCACTTATAGTTTCTTTGGTTTTGTTTCAGCATTAAAATTTTGAAATGTGAAGTTAGTATAATTGTGAGACAGCAAAGATGATTTTTACTGTCTCATTTGATAGGTTTTCATTAAATGTTATCTTTTTTTAGTTTCGATAATATCTTCAACATTTATTTTTGGAGTTTGAATTCACCTATAACTGTCTTACCATCAACATCATATAAAGGAATTGTCTTTGCCTCATTATTCTTTTGACTTTTGATTATTTTTATAGCTTCTTCAGGATTTTTAGCAGCCTCAGATTCGATATCTTCAGAACGAACATATCCCAAAGTACCATCTACCCCTCGCGCTTTAATTAAATCTGGGGCTACTCCTAAAATGGCTTCTGCAGATCCTGCACCATGTGTTTCACCATTACTCGAATAATAAATTTGATGTATCGGATAGTTTGTTAATATAGTTTTATAAAATATTTAGTAGAAATTTCTGCTTACAAATTTGGTACAATATATTCATAATGGGCCTTTATTAAATTAATAATATTCCCACTATCTAATTCTAAAAGACATATATAGTTTTCTTCTGAGCTTAATTGCCAATCTCCAACCACGCTGATTATAATATAATTATTATATTGACCTATCCGAGTTATCACGTAGTCTTTCTTATTTTGACTTTTAAAATAATTTTCTTTTTTCAGTTCAGCAATATTAAGTATTTCTTTTGAAGTTTTTGAATCAACATCAATTTTGAAAATCTGTGTATAATTAAAAACATAGAAAGAGTTATTTAATGGCATAACATTATTTCCAGCTGGTGGAAGTGAAGGAGACAAAGTGTTAGGGCAATTTTCTACTTCATACAGTTCACTTATACCTGAATTATAATCCACTTCTAGTATATAGAGCTTTATACAATTTTCTTCAGTAGAATAATTATTCAACAATATATATGCCTTGTTTTCTTTCACATAAAACGCAGAAAGTGCTAATTCCTTTACAAAAAATTCTTCCCCATTTATCACAATTGTAGACTCTAATGGTATATTGTAGCTTTCCTTTTCGGTTTTTAGAATAAAAGAATTATCATCCATTTTCAAAAGAATGTAATCTTGAAAATAACTTTCTCTTCTATTTTCTCGGAAACTTACAGTTACTGAATTATCACTATTTATAATATGAGTGTTATCGTCATATAAAATGAATTTATCTTTTCCATTCCAGTAAGTATATAATAATGAAAAGGGGTCTTCTTTATTTATAAACAACGTTTTTTCTTTGCTAATTATTTCTTCTTTTTCAACATTCCACTCATAAAGACTACATTCGCCTGAATCATAAGAGATTTTAAGCAATGGTATAGATAAATCTTTTATTTGAGTATTGTTTTGGCAAGCGCATAATGTACATAATATTAAAAGCGAAAGAGTAATTGTTTTCATTAATTTCATAGCATCAATCTCCTTTAAAAGCAGCCATGTATTGCTATATAAAGCAATACATGGCGACTTTTTACGATTATTACGGTTTCATATTGTAATTATCTTTGAGTATGGACTTCAACAATAAAATTATTAATTAGTTTTTATAGTATAATATTGATAATCACTGTTATCATAAAACTGATAATTCTTTCGATCTCTTGTATGTCCTGAATATCTATGTGTTACAGTATCATTTAAAGTCACCATTACAATATGTGACGAACTTGTCAATAATATATTCCCAGCATTGCATTGTGCAAAATTTGATTTATCCCAATAACCCTTGCTAGTCATATAATCTTTCAATGCTGCTACATTTGTCCATGTCCATCCATATGGGCCATATCCGCTATTTCCATCTTTTAGCCTTTCCCATTTCCCAGCTTCTATAGGAATGCCTCCTTCGTGCATTGCTTGAGACACATAATCCGCACAATCATTATGGCATGCGTTGTCAAAATAGGGATATTCGCTATTGTTCCAGTAATCATAGTCTACTCCATATAATTCTCCACATTTGCAGTATTTAGTAGCATTTGATGTATATTCCAATGCATAATCTCTAGCAACTATACGGTCATATCTGGAATATCCAGTAGGTGCAGTATGCCTTATTTGAGATTCTTTGCTATCTAGATATTCGACCATATCAGATTTACCTATTTCTTTAAGTTCTTGTTTACTCTTAGGTATATATAAAGAAGCATCATGGATTTCACCCATTTGATCAATATACAAAGATATGTTAGTAATTTCGTCATTTACAATATCTCCAGTAACAACAAAATCCAAAGACAATAAAGTTGCAGTGTTTATACACTCTTTAATATCATAATACTGGTCAGTTAGTATATCTAGCACATTTTGAATTTGTCATTTCAAGTTCAGATATTGTGCTTGTGTAGAGTGTTTAATAAATTATTTATTCCATTAATATCTCACTCACAATTTCTCTGGGGATGTTCTAATATATAGCAAAACTTTCACCTCCGTAACATAAATTTCCTTAGCAACTATCGTAGTGTAAATATTTTCCTTTCATATATATAGACAACCTAATTCTAGTTTTGTGACAATGTTACTAATATTTAAATAGTCATATAAATGCATTACGCAATATTTACCACTATAGTATAATGGAATTAGTTAGACCTATTTCAACCTTATCTACAGGAGGTATATTATTATGTATCCTGTTATTATAATGTTCATAGAAGATGATAGTGACAGAGAGTTTATGGAATGGCTTTATGGAGAATATTACCTGCTTATGAGGAAAAAGGCTTATGAAATAGTTATGGACGATAATGTAGTTGATGATATTATCAATGATACACTGTACTTTGGCTCCATAGGAAAATAAAGTACCATGGCCGTACCCTAAAGGCAGCCCTTTTATCCTAACATAATATCAATATTCATAATTGTATTCTAGATAGGGTATTTATTTTCTAGCATATAAAATCAACAATTTGTCAGTGTGCCTTTTTATTGAATAGGGCAATAGATTAATGATATAATAAGTGTATATATGTATGGAGGGGATATTAGGTGGGTGAAAATGCAAATATTACAAATGAACAGTTGTTTGAATTTATGACCAAAATGTATAATGAAATGCAGAAGATGAATGGAAATATGGCAACAAAACAAGATATAGCAAGGCTTGAAAATGACTTAAAAAGATTTGAACATAATATGGTAAGATTAGAAGATAAAATGGATACAAACCATAAAACTCTATACGATGGATATAAATTAACCTATAAAAAGCTAAATACACTTGAGGAAAAGGTAAATAAAATTGACGAAAAAGTTGAAAAGCAGGATGTTGAAATAAGGGTAATTAAAGGGGTAAAATAAAGATGTAAATATCCTATGTCCTCGTCTCTTTCAGTAGAATAAGTGAAATTATGTGTTAGTGGTCCTGTAATTGTTGCTGTTATACTACTAATTTCACTCCAAGGTTCTAATACTGAATACCAGCCAGTCACTGTAGAAGTAACAGTTGCAATTAAAGCCCTATTTCGGCTATATACATTATGACTGAAACGAGCTGAAGTCTCCCTTTATTGAGGTAATAAATGCTTTTTTTACTCCTCTTTGAATTTAAGGATTTTCTGCCTTTTTTAATATTTATTGTACTTTTTCTTCAGTCTGACACGGTTTTCAAAACAATGAAAACCGTGTTTTGTCTACAAACTGAACAGTATAGGCAAATTTGCCTATACTGTTTTTTAAACAGCTATCTATTTCTCCACATCCCTTTTAGTTTTGTATATAGAATATATTAATAATAAAAATGTCGGAATTAATGTAATAAACATATTTTTTTCTACAAAAAAATCACTAGCTTTTATAGTTATTGTATACATCATTTTCATATATGGTCCAAAAAAGTAATAGTATATATAGATTAAAATTAAATTTATTGTAAAAATTACAAAGGATATGACAGCAAACTTTTTATATAAATTTTTCATAGAGTAGTTGTCCTCCTAGTATAAGCTATCTTAAAGGTACTGACACATATGTTAATCCTACAGGTTTATATACAGTTTTTGTTCTTGTTTTATTGTATTTATAATACCCTTCTGGTGTTATATCCCCTTCTGATAATGATGAATATCCAGGGTCTGGTGAGTAAATATACTCTTTTTCTGTTATTACAATTTTTTGATACTCTACGAATACTCTTAATGCATAGTTGCTCCTTAATGTGGTTTTTATTAATCTAGAAAATGTATTGCTATAATCGTAATTAAATCCGAATTCAGCCTCAATTAAATCTTCTGCATCAGACTCGCACCTTATACTACCTGATAATTTAACAGAAGCTTCTGTTGAGAATGTATCATTTATATACATAGGATCAGTAGTATAATTTGTTATAGTTTCAAATGGTTGATTAGGAAAATAATAATATCCTTCATTTTCAGTAGTAATATCATATTTATAGAGTCCTGGTACAATAATGATTATGTTTTTTTCTATAGGTCTGCCATCTTTAGATGAGGTCTTTTTAGATAAATTACTATTAGGTACTCTCATTGTTTCATCGATAACATGTTTTTCCATGTAAAAATTTGAACTAGGATATTCGTGAATTAATCCAGCATTTTCATATTGTAATTCAGCAGCAAAAACAAATGTTGAAGATCCTAAAAATACAAAAAATAATAGTGAAGCTATAATCCTTTTTGTTTCATAATATAACCCCCCTTATTAATTGTAATGTCAAACATATACAGATATTTGATACTTAAAATTTAGTTTTTAAATTTTCACTATGCTTATATCTATTTACAGTTCTAATGGTTTTGCTCTAATATATAGCAAAACTTTCACCTCCGTAACATAAATTTCCTTAGCAACTATCGTAGTGTAAATATTTTCCTTTCATATATATAGACAGCCTAATCCTAGTTTTGTGACAGTATTATTAATATTTAAAATAGTCATATAGACATACTAGACGATATTTACCACTATAGTATAATGGAATTAGTTAGACCTATTTCAACCTTATCTACAGGAGGTATATTATTATGTATCCTGTTATTATAATGTTCATAGAAGATGATAGAGACAGAAAGTTCATGGAACAGCTTTATGAAGAGTATTACCTGCTTATGAGGAAAAAGGCTTATGAAATAGTTATGGACGATAGCGTAGTTGATGATATTATCAATGATACTATTATAAGATTGATTAAATATATTGATACTATTAAGAAATTAGAGTGTCACAAATTAACCTCCTATATTGTCTATACTGTTAGAAGTGTATCTATTGATTTCATTAATAAAAAAAGTAGACACAATAAAAGAATGTTCTATGGACTTGACAATGATTTATCTGAAACCATTGAAGATACTGAAGCACCCCAGCCAGATGAATTTGTCATAATAGGAGAAGAAATTGATGAATTAGGAAAAGCAATTTCTAGACTGTCAGAAATAGACCAGGAGATACTCTTTTATAAATACAATTTGGAAATGAGTACTACTGATATAGCCAGTATCTTTAATATTTCAAAAGACAATGTTTGTAAAAGGCTTCAACGGGCAAGACAACGTGTTCTAAAAGAATTAAAAAAGGCAGGTCATAACGTTGAATGATATAAGAAAAGACCTATTAGAAGAGTATGACGAAATCCTTCTGAAATTAGCTTTAGATAATTTCTCAGCAATTAAAGGAAGAGAATTTCAATTGGAAAATGAGAAGATTAAGGAATGTGAAGAATTTTCTATTTCCCAATCTGATAGTAAGAAAATATCTAAATTGCTGAACAAACATTTAATGATGCAAAATATTTCTATTTTCTTAAAGAGTACTTCTGCTATATTAAAGAAGGCTTCTGTACTTGTTGTTCTATTTATTATTATATCTGGAATAACAATATTAAGTGTAGATGCTGCACGTGCTAAATTATTAAATTTAGTATTGAATATGGAAGAAGAATATACCTCAATTGAACTAACTAACAATAGAAGTGGAAATGTTTTAGGAAATAGTCTATATATTAATTGGGAAAATGCATACGCGCCTACATATATCCCTGATGGATATACAGTTCAGAGTATATCCAATGCCCATAATATAAAGTTTATTGAATATAAAAATATGGAGAAGGATTCGGATAATCAACCTATAGTCTTCATACAGATGCCTACAGATACAAAAGGTGTTGTGGATACAGAAGATGCAAAAGTTACTTATATTCAAATCAATAGTTATGAGGGAGTTTTAATTGAAAAAGACAATCTTGTATCTATAATATGGCATAACGATGAGTATCTGTTTGACTTATCAGGATATGAAAGCAAATCTGAAATGATTAAAATTGCTGAAAGTGTGAAGTTTTTAGAATAGATAAAGGTGGTCAATGACCACCTTTATCTGTTGTTTTCCAATATATAAACCTTAACCTTCCTTCTTCCAAATTTCGCTACTTCCTCAGGTGTTTCGAAGAATAAATCAATTTTGTTGCCCTTAATGGCTCCGCCAGTATCTTCTGCAACACAGAATCCATAATCTGGGCTTCCATCAAGGCTTGCTACATATAGCTTTGTTCCTAAAGGTATAACGTTTGGGTCCACTGCTACAACTCCTGGTCTAGCCTTGGTTCCGGAAGCAGTTATTCCATAGTATTTATCACCCGGTTCTTTGCCGGTACTATCGCTTGATAGGTCATAGGCTGTAGCTATCATGTAAAGCACGCCTTTATATCTGAAAGTGCCTCTGGAAGAAGTCATTACATTTTTAGTTCCTCTCTCGATTATTTCAGGTACTGCTTCCTTTACAACTATTTCTTCAATAACTTTTTCTTCCTTTAGTTTTCCATTTTCAAAAATTTTGCTTATTTTAATCTTCTTAAGGCCGTTTTCTCCCTCCTGAACCAGCCTTTCCATGCCTATATCCATTTCATCTGTTTTTCTAATAAGGCTTTGAAATGGCACAACCTCTTCAATTTCCTCAATTGCCTCTTCAACCCTGAATATTGCTATTTCACCACCTGGAGCAACTTCTTTATCTATATCAGGGTAAGTATAATCATTCTCATCCAGCTCAATTTTCTGATCCTTGAGTATATCTCCAACATTGCTGTAAATAGACACTATCTGATTTTTTACATCTCCTATTGAAATGGTGTAGTGTTTAGGCGTTATTATGATAACATTCATGCCATCTTCCAATTCCGTCTCCAAAGGAAGGCTTATATATGTATACTTGTCTATATATATACCTTTTTCTTCCAGAAGCTCCTCCAGTGTGCCGGAGAATGTCCTGACTTCTTCATCCCTGCCATCAACGGTCAATACAACATCCTTTGCACTCATTAAGTAAGCTCCCAGTGATAGTGCTGCAGAAATAGCGAGGATAATGATTATCTTTAAAGCTTTGGCCGTATTGGCCGGACTTTTTTCCATGATTTTACCTCCTATTTTTTAGCTATTTAGTATTTTATTCAAAAAAGAATTGTTTGTCAACTTGCATTACATAATATGCCAATAAAATGTAAAAAATTGGTCAAAATTTCTGCTTAAAAGTATTGTCTCCCAAAATATTCTAAATATTCATTTATTCTGAAAAAAGAGACTATAGCAGTTATTAAGAGGCATTCACGCCAGGAAATAAATGGGAAAATAAAAAAAGGCAAATTTTTAAAACAAATATTAAGATTTCTTAATATATTTAGGTATGCTAGTTCTTATGAAATATTTTAGTCATCCTGAACCTTGGTGAAGAATATCTATAATTTTCACCTTAGGCCCAGAATGACATTCATTTTTAAGGATTATCTATTATTCAGAGTCTGGCGTATAATATGGACTCAATTTGTGTAAATTAACATATTGGAATTTTTCATATTCTGAATCTGCAGATTCGTTATGCTCCATTGGGTATGCTTCATATGGCATGCGCTTTCCACATCTCATTCTCATACATGCCCTTACACATTCCATAAACTTAGGGTCTGTCATTGAGTAATCAGGATATGGCATGTATGGGTCATGTGGCATAGGTGATGGTTCATAGTATATTGGCTCCTGGATAGGCTGTGGTTCATAATATATAGGTTCCTGAATTGGTTGTGGTTCATAGTATATTGGTTCCCTTCCATGGCATCCATTGCCGTAGTATGGGTTATCTAAAACAGGGTCAGGCATATAGGGTATTTGCCTGCATGGGTTTGTTGGATAAAGTGGGGGTACTGCAGGCCATAGCTGTCTATTATCTGGTCTGTTCATAGAAACTCACTCCTTTAATATTAGCTATTATCATTATATGTTCATAAGGATAATAGGTCACAGTTATGGAAAATGTACATATATTTAAGTAATAAATGCTCTTGACAAAACTGTAAAGTTCCTGTATATTGTCTAAGTAAATAGTAAAATATATACATAAATGTAATGAAGGGAAGAGTAGGATTAATCTGATTCCATAGAGAGCTGGCATTGGTGGAAACCAGCGAATTGGGTTATTCTGAACATGGCCCCTAAACATTACAGTCGAAATTAAAGTAGGCTGTAACGGCCGCACCCGTTATCTGGTGCAAGGTTATGTATGTAACCTATTGAGGTTTAAGCTGCGAGGCTTAAACGAATTAGAGTGGTAACACGAGTATTTTGCCTTCGTCTCTATATGGGATGAAGGTTTTTTGTTTATACAGGTAATACATAAAAATCAAGGAGGGAAGATGATGAAAAAGTACTATATAACTACGCCTATATACTATCCAAGCGATAATCTCCATATAGGCCATACTTACACTACAGTAGCAGCAGATACATTAAAAAAATTCAAAATAGCCCAGGGATACGAAGCTTTTCTTGTAACAGGCTCAGACGAACATGGTCAGAAAATAGAAGGAAAGGCCAGGGAAAACAACCTGAAGCCAAAGGAATATGTAGATAAGATTGTAGCTGATATAAAGAAGCTTTGGGCTATGCTTGGAATAGACTACGACAAATTTATAAGAACCACAGATGAGGAACATGAAAAGGTTGTGCAGAAGATATTCAATAAGCTGTATGAGCAGGGAGATATATATAAGTCCTATTACGAAGGCTGGTACTGTACACCATGTGAATCCTTCTGGACTGAAAGCCAGCTGGTAGATGGAAAATGTCCAGACTGCGGGAGAGAAGTCCATCTGACTAAGGAGGAAGCATACTTCTTCAGGCTATCAAAGTACAAGGACAGGTTAATTCAGCTGTTTAATGAAAATCCAGAGTTTGTACAGCCTGAATCCAGAAGAAACGAAATGATAAACAACTTCCTGAATGAGCTGGAAGACATATCTGTATCTAGAAGCAGCTTTAGCTGGGGAGTAAAGGTTCCATTTGATCCAAAGCATGTAGTATATGTTTGGATTGATGCCCTATCCTGTTATATTACGGCCTTGGGATATGGAATGGAAAATGATGAGAACTTCAAAAAATTCTGGCCAGCAGATGTACATCTGGTGGGGAAGGAAATAGTAAGATTCCATACCATTATCTGGCCTGCACTTTTAATGGCATTGGGACTTGAACTTCCAAAGAAGGTATTTGGCCATGGCTGGATACTGTTTGATGATGATAAGATGTCAAAATCAAAGGGAAATGTAATATACCCTGAGCCAATAATAGAGCTATATGGAATAGACGCCTTCAGATACTTCCTGTTAAGAGAGTTTTCCTTCGGTCAGGATGGTTCCTTTACAAGGGAAAAATTCCTTCAAAGGCTTAATTCGGATTTAGCCAATGATTTAGGAAACCTTGTAAGCAGAACTGTTACAATGGTAGAAAAATACAATGATGGAATAATTCCTAGTGCAGCATTAAAGGAAGAACTGGATGAATCTCTTATAAATATGGCTATAAGCGCAGAGGAGAAGGTTGAAAAGTATATGGATGAATTCAACTTCTCGCAGGCCCTGGAGGAAATATGGAAAGTTATAAGGAGAACTAATAAGTATATAGATGAAACTGCACCATGGATTCTGGCAAAGGAAAACAACAGGGACAGACTTGATACAGTCCTATACAACCTAATTGAAAGCATAAGAATAATAGCCTTCTTACTGAATCCATTTATGGAAAACACATCCAGGGAGATATTAAGGCAGATAGGGTATAAGGATAATGTAAGGCTTGAAGATGCAAGAAAATGGGGTAAAACTACACCAGGCACAAAGGTACAAAGAGGAAATGTACTGTTCCCAAGACTGGATGTTAAAGCTGAACTGGAAAGGCTGGAGAAAGCAAATCAAAAGCTGATTGAGGAAAGGTCAAAAAAGAAGGCAGAGGAAAAGGATACTGAAGAAGAATATATAACAATAGACGACTTTGAGAAGATAAAGCTTAGGGTAGGAGAGATAATAGAAGCCAAAGAGCATCCAAAGGCAGATAAGCTGCTGGTACTTAAGGTAAAGGTTGGAGAGGAAATAAGGCAGATTGTTTCAGGAATAAGAAAGTACTATGCTCCAGGGGATTTAACAGGCAAGAAGGTTGTAATAGTTGCAAATCTTAAGCCAATAAAGCTTAGAGGAGAAGAGTCAAAGGGAATGGTATTGGCAGCTGAAAAGGATGGGAAGCTGACCCTTGTATCTACTCTTGAGGATATAGAATCTGGAGCAACTATATCTTAGAGGTGGGAATCATGTTAATAGATAGCCATGCACATTTAGACGATGAGAGATTTGATAAGGACAGGGATAGTATTATAAAATCCTTAAGGGAATCAGGAATAGAGCTGGTAATAAACCCTGGAGCCGATGTAGGCTCCAGCATAAAAGCCGTAGCTTTGTCAGAAAAATATGATAATATATATGCTGCAGTAGGAGTACATCCTCACGATGCCAAGGACATGGATGAAAATACCATTGAGCTTTTAAGGTCCTTTTCCAAAAGGGAAAAGGTAGTTGCCATAGGAGAAATAGGGTTGGATTATTATTATGACAATTCACCAAGGGATATTCAGAAAAAGTGGTTCAGAGAGCAGCTTAGATTAGCCAAGGAGGTTGGGTTGCCTGTAATAATCCATTCCAGGGATGCAGCAGGAGATACATTTGATATAATAAAGGAAGCACAGGATGGCACATTAAGGGGAGTATTGCATTGCTATTCAGGAAGTGTTGAAATGGCAATGGAGTATGTTAAGCTGGGATTTTATATCTCCCTGGCAGGTCCTGTTACCTTTAAGAATGCAAGGGTATCAAAGGAAGTAGCAAAGGCTGTGCCAATTGACAGGCTGTTAATTGAAACGGATTCCCCTTATTTAGCGCCTGAACCCTATAGAGGCAGGAGAAATGAACCTATATATGTTCGATATGTAGCAGGAGCCATAGCAGAGATAAGGGATATGACCTTTGAAGAACTGGCAAAGAAAACAGCAGAAAACACAAAGAGGCTTTTCGGAATAAAATAAGACAATAAGACAGAGGGACGGTTCTCTTGTCTTATTATATAGACAATTATTCGGGTCCAGCTATGGGTTTGGCTAGACCCAAACAATTGTCAATAGTTAATCAAAGAAAAGGGAGTTATTGAATATGATAAAGGAAATAATAGTAGTTGAAGGGAAAGACGATATAGCTGCAGTAAAGAATGCAGTTGAGGCAGAGGTAATTGCCACGGGAGGATTTGGATACAGCTTAAGTTTCATTGAAAATTTAAAGAAAATTGCAGAGAAAAGGGGAATTATCATCCTTACAGACCCGGACCATGCCGGCGAGAAGATCAGAAAGGACTTATCAAAGCATGTAAAAAACTGCAAGCATGCCTTTTTGCCTCAGGGGAAGGCATTGAAAAAGGGCAATATTGGAGTTGAAAATGCTACTAAGGAGGATATAATAGAAGCCATAAACAAGGCAAGGCCTGTAATATCTGAAAAAAGGCAGGAATTCAGCAAGGAGGATTTAATTGAATTAGGACTGGCAGGCAGCCAAAACAGCAAAGCAAGACGGGAGAAGTTAGGAGATATACTGGGTATAGGATACTGCAACGCAAAGCAGTTTTTAAACAGGCTGAACAACTTTGGAATTACAAGAGAAGAGCTTTTAAGGGCATTGGAGATGATAGAGGAATATGAATGATATGAGGCTTTACTCCCCTAAGTACATAAGGGAGATACTTGATAGGTTTGGGTTTAGATTTTCAAAGAGCCTGGGTCAGAATTTCCTTATAGATGGCAACATAGTCAGAAATATAGTAAAGGGTGCCAATATAAGCAAGGATGACTATGTGCTTGAAATAGGCCCTGGCATAGGTACCCTTACAGAAGAGCTGGCCATTAATGCCAAAAAAGTGGTATCAGTGGAACTGGATAAAAAGCTTTTGCCTATTTTAGAATATACCCTTTCCAAATATGATAATGTTGAAATAGTTAATGGAGATATACTGAAGATTGACATAAAAGGGCTGATAGATGAGAAATTAGGTGGAGGCCCTGTTAAGGTAGTAGCCAATCTTCCCTACTATGTAAC
Organism: Tissierellia bacterium; assembly: GCA_012839745.1. Classification (GTDB taxonomy): domain Bacteria; phylum Bacillota; class Clostridia; order Tissierellales; family Tepidimicrobiaceae; genus DUMS01. The sequence goes on along the minus strand of DUMS01000046.1, from coordinate 2,486 downwards.
AACGCCTATAATAGCCAGGTTAATAGAAGATGACCTGAATATTGAATCCATAACTGTAATGGTACAAAAGGAAGTAGCAGATAGAATGGTGGCAGGTCCAGGTAACAAGCAATATGGCTCTCTAACTGTATTTGTAAACTTCTATTCAGAACCCAGGATACTCCTTACAGTTCCCAAAACTGTATTTATGCCGCAGCCAAAGGTGGATTCTGCTGTAATCAGGCTAAATATAAAGGAAAATAATACAGATGTAGACAGAAAGCTGTTCTTTAAGGTAGTAAAGGCTGCCTTTAGCCAAAGGAGAAAGACAATACTGAACTCATTATCCAATAAGGATTTGGGGCTGGATAAGGAAAAGACGAAGGAAATTCTGGAAAAGTGTAATATATCCCCGAATGAAAGGGCAGAGAATCTAAAAATTGAAGATTTTATTAAGATTAGTAAAACATTACCCTCCTTAAACATATATTAATATAAAGATTATAAAAGGAGGGTAATTTATGCCAGGGGATTTTACATACATGAGGAAATTCATTATATTCAGAAATGACTACACAAATATTGGCAACATAAATCCTAAAGGGTATGGGAAAATAGAGATAAAAGGCAATAAAGGGACTATGCGCATTAATCTGGAAAACTGTGAAATAGATCAGGAATATAGAATATATCTATTAAAGGAAGACAAGGGTATAGTAGAGGAGCTGGATTTAGGGAGAATACTGACAGATGAAAGAGGAAGAGGGAGAGCAGATATAAATATAAACCTTAGAGAATTGTATTCAAAGGGATTTCCTGTGGAAAAACTGGCTGCAATTGTTATAAGAAGGGATAATTATGTATTATTAGGTGCCTATGTTGACAAGGTGACAGGAATAATTGAAAGATACATTGGTTCAATTTCAGCAGTAAAAAGCATGGAGCCTGCGAAGGAGAATATTCAATTGGAGGCTAAGCCAGAACAGGAAGAAGTTCAAGAAGAGGTATATGAAGAAGCAAAGCCTGCTGAGGAGCCGGAAGTTCATATGGAGGAAGCAGACCAGGCTATTGAGCAAGTAAAGGAGCACATTGAATATGAGGAAGCTCAGCATGAGAATTTAACGGATTCATCTGTTGATGAAGGTTATGAATACACTGAAAGTATAGAAGTGGCTGAAACGAAAGAACCACAGGAAACTGAAACAGACGAGATTGAAGATATGCCTATACAGATGTTTGAAGAAAGTAGTATCAAAGAAGACCTTGTAGAAGAAGAGCCTATGGAGGAGAAGGAACAAGATCAGCCGGAAGAAGTGGCAGAACCTGTATTCCAGGAATTTCAAGAGGTACAGTTTGAACAGCCATCAGTAGGACCATGGACGCAGCATTTTCCCCAAGGACAGTTCAGCCAGCAATATCAAAACTACCAGTCTTTGGACTATATCAGGCGGTTAAACAACAAAAACCAGATGACCAATTATATATTAAGCGTATTGAAATACTTTCCACAGGCACAGCCTTTAAAAGTATACCTGCATGGTTACACCTGGTGGAGAATTGATGATGATGGCTCAAATTCATATAGGGGGTTCTTACCATACTATAACTATCTGTTTAGCTCAGATTACAAGTATCCATTTTTATATAATTCAGCCACCTGTATAAATCAAATAATGAAATATGGCCATTATCTGTTTGGATTATATAGAGAAGGAAATGAGATAAAATACTATGTTTATGCCATACCTGGAAGGTTTGTCATAGAAGAGCATCCATTTAAGGGTATAACAGGTTTCAATACCTGGTATGAATCAATTGATGGCATAGGGTATTGGATACTATATATAGATCCCATGACAGGAAAGGTAATTTATCCGATAAATCCAATGGTACCTACTGAATAAGGACGAGAAACCATCTTGTCCGGAGTAGGTATCATCTTTGAATTATGCTTAATTTTTGGACATGGGGTAAATAATTTGATTAATATTTAAACTTATAGGGTAGCATATAGGTAGTGAAAATTGTTGATTTTATTATACCCATTAGGGGTATAATATTAACAAAGGATAAATTTGTAAAATGTAAAATAAGGAGGAGTTTTCATGTCGCATAATGTAATTGTTTATACTAGCAACACTTGTCCATATTGTGTAGCTGCAAAGGATTATTTGCATGAAAGAGGAGTATCTTATACAGAGAAGAACATACAAACAGACCCATCAGCCAGAAAGGAATTAATGCGTATGGGGCATATGGGAGTTCCAGTAATAATAATAGATGGAGAAGAAATAGTAGGATTTGATAGGGCGAAAATTGATGAACTATTAGACAGATGATGAAAAACCTCTCTTGCATTTGCAAGAGAGGTTTTAGTTTATGAATTTAGCGCTTTCAGAAGTTCCTCTAAATCTATACCATGAACCATTGCAGCCTCTTCCAATGATTCCATTTGGCTTGCTGGACAGCCAAGACAGCCTAGACCGTAGCTTAGCAATATATCTACT
>DUMS01000045.1 GCA_012839745.1 Tissierellia bacterium | reverse complement strand
TGATGCAAAAACCCCCGTCCCCCTTGCATCTATCTATTTTTCGTATACAATTATGCCTCTCTTGGCAAGTTCCTTAACCATCTTGTCAAAGCGCTCTCCTACAAATATGTTTTCTGGCTCTACAACTCCTCTCATTCCTCCATCATCATGGGCAATAATCATGGCTGCTATAGATGATGGATATGCAGTTGTTCTCTCCATGGATGTAATTCCTATTTCCTCATCGCTGTAATCCAACAGTTCATATGCCTTCTGAACATATTTTCCATCCTTTAATCCTTTTCCTACTACATACAGATAGGTAAAATCTCTAACTCCAGGAATCTTAGCCATCAGCTTATTCAAAACAGCTTCTGAAACATCTCTTGGTCTTACTTCCACTCCATTTACTACTACAGGTTCTTTATCGAAAAATCCTGCATCCTGTAATATCTGCATCGTCTGATAATGTCCTGGATAGCGCAATGTGTACTCTGCTGCCTTTTTAACTCCCTTTTCAATAAGTGTTTTATTTAAGCTGTAAAGTCCATCAGTCTTCATGGCATCAACCTGTCCATAGCCTGGAATCAGGAAAGTCTCAAAATTGTCAAGGGCATCTTCTATTTCCAGCCTTCCATCCTGTATAACAGTTGGAGGAGTCAGATATAAATCCAGCAGTGCTTCAACATTGAACAGAATCATATAATCCAGTGGTGCCACTCCTCTTTTTGTTGGAAGTCCGCCGCAGTAGATAGCTGCTTCTTCCAGCTGGTCAAATTCATGAGCCAATTGGCCTACGCATATATTGCCAAATCCTGGAACAATACCAAGGCCTGGAACTGCCAGAACATTAGCTTCCTTTAATGCCTCATCAAACTGATAATGCTTTTCCCACAGCCAGTAATCTGTAAATACAGCTTTCTTGTCCCTTGTCTTTGCCAATGCCTTGTAGAAGCTTTCTGTAATTTCCCATGTATGTGGCAAGCTATTGATGATTACATCTGCCTTTTCCATCAGTGCCACTGTTTCTTCTTCATTGAAGATATCGAATTTCTCTACGCTAAGGTTATCGTTTTTAATCAGGCTCTTTGCAATTTCCAGATTCTTATCATCAATATCAGCCAATATTACCTGGGACCCTTCCTCAAACTGAAGTATATCATAAGCTACAACTCTGCCCTGAAGGCCACTTCCCATTACCAAATATTTCATATGAATTCCCCCTTATGTTTTTTATCATAATATATTGCAATAACCATGCCAAACCCAAAAGCCAGCCTTTATCATAATAATAAGGAAATTACAAAAAGAAAATTGCCCATATTAGGGCAATTTAAATAAAATATGGGCAATTATTACTTCAACTTGTTTATATTCAGTTTCTTCATCTTGTTTTGAAGAGTCTGCCTTTTAATATTAAGGTCTCTGGCAGTTTTCGTCACATTCCAATTATTCCTGATTAATGCATTTAATATCATCTCTTTCTCAAAATCATTTACCACGTCAGAATAGGAACTGTGGATTATTTCCTTTTTTTGTATATTCTCCTTTTCCAGATATTCCAATAAGTATACAGGCAGGTGCCTTAACCTTATCTCCCTGTCTCCTTCCACCGTCATCATCACATATTCAATTACATTAATAAGTTCCCTTACATTGCCTTTCCATTCGTACTCCATGAAGAAGTTCGAGACTTCCTTTGACAGCTTAGGCTTAGGTACATTAAATACAGTGCTGTATTTATTAATGAAATAATCCGCCAGGTAGAATATATCATCCTTTCTTTCCCTTAAAGGCGGAATGCAAATGTACAGGGTGCTGAGCCTGAAAAATAAATCCTGCCTGAATCTTTGAGACTTAATAAGCTCCATTGGGTTTTCATTTACTGTGGCAATAATCCTTACATCAACCCTTCTTTCCTCTCTTCCTCCAACCCTTCTTACATATCCCTCCTGAATTACCCTCAAAAGCTTTGCCTGAAGATATGCAGGAAGGGTATTCAATTCATCTAAAAGCAGCGTCCCTCCATTGGCCTCTTCAAATAGCCCTTCCTTGGTTATGGCTCCTGTGAAGCTTCCCTTTTCCGTTCCAAATAGAATGGACTCCAGAAGGTTTTCAGGAATTGCAGCACAGTTCTGTGCTATAAAGGGCTTATTCCTCCTGTTGCTTATATTATGTATGCTCTGTGCAAATATCTCCTTCCCTGTGCCCGTTTCGCCATAAATGAGCACATTGGACCCATATGAAGCTATCCTCTTTACCTTCTCTATGAGATCTAGAAGTGACTTGTCACAGGTTTTAAAGTCATCAAAACTGTAATGGTTTATCCTGTCAGCGTTGCTGTCAGGATTATTAAGCTTTGGATAATTAAGCCAGTTATTTACGGATTTATGAAGCTTTTCAATCTTTCCTATGTCCTCTGCAAACTCTACAACCCCAAGTATTTCTCCATCCTCTATAATTGGTATATTGGTTATTATTGAATATATCTTCTTTCCCTTTTTATTTATATAGCTCTGCAGGTCGTTATATATGGGCTTTCCTGTCTTAAGGCAGCGGAAAAGGGAGCTGTTTTTCATATCAACAGACGGAAACAGGTCAAATATATGCTTATTTAAAACCTCATTGCTATCAAATCCTTCAATTTCACCCATGGCTTTATTGTAATATACCAAATATCCATCCTTATCTATTATAGCTATACCCACATCAATATTTTTGGTTATGATATCAAACAATATGTTTGTATTTATGCTAAGCAATTTTTTCACCTCGGAATTGATATGTTACTTTAATATTCCACATATATTACAAAAATCCTTCTTTAGTATCACAAAACCCTGCAGCATATATCCATGGGGTATTTTATATTATATTTCACTTTTAGCCAGGTTTTTAATTATGTCCCTGAACAAACCAGGAATAAGCTCTTCTACATCTGGCATATAAACCCTTTCACCAACCCGATGGATATCCCTTGAATTAGGGCCTATCTTAAATGTAGGAATATTAAGCTTGGCTATATCCTCAACGGGTATATCGTATAAGCCTGATGGCACTGTCAGGTTATTTAAAAATTCCCTTTCTTCTTCCGGGTTTGTGCATGAGAAATAGCTTATATCCGTCATGCTCATATTTGAATAATAATGCTTTAACCCTATTCCATATTTCTCCCTTAGCCTATCCTCTATGTTTTCAAACACATAATCCACATTTTTATCAGGTATAGCATCGTTGGACACTGCAGGGTAATATGGAGGAGAAATACCAATGACAACAACAGGATCAATTATCTCCGAATACTCCAGCAAGGATTTTATCATATGTATACTTGCTTCCTGCAAAGTCATTTCCTTTGACTGAACCTTGTCCATAATATACCTGTCTAACTCTTCCCTAAATTCCTTATATACTGGCTTGCGTTCTTTAATATAATGTTCCAATTCAGAAAGCAACATAACCTTTGGATTAAACTTAACCCTGTTTTCCTCCTTTACCAAGCCTTCCCTTACCAGATAGTCAAATGTATCATTGTACTTATCCACTGCAAAATCCAGAGCATTTTTGCAAATATTTATTATGGAATCCATATAGTCCATTGGAGGCCTTGTTTTCAGGAACATGAAATTAAACAGGGCTACACTGTACTCCGGAACTGTTACATCATAAATGGGCTTTAAATCCTTAAACAATAGTACTGAAGGTGGCTGAGAGAAGATGTTGTCCTTGAAGGTAATCATGTCCTTGCAGATTTCTATATTGCGGATAGTTTCTCCAATGATAAAGCCGGAATTAAGCCCATTCATAATACGGGCAGCATGGGTTGGCACTCCCTTAGCCATTATAATTGGCATGAACTTGCCTGCACTTCCTGCAAATATATCCACATCTCCATTCACAGTGTGTTCCTCAGGCTCTGGTACAATGCAAAGCTTATAATCCAAGTTGAACTTGTCCTTTAGCTCCAGATACAAAGGTATGGACATGATGGCACCGGAAGACATGTTTTCTTCATCTGGAAGAGCTATAAACAGTATGTTTACCTCTTCAACTTCATTGGTAAACAATATGTGCATATTTATGGCAATACCTGCCTTCATATCAGCAATGCCCCGTCCAAAAGCCCAGTTTTCATCTTCCAAATGGGCTTTCAATGATTCATCCCCAAAATTTCCTTCCTTAAATTTCTCCTTCAATACATCTGGATTCAAGGCATAAGGCTTGTACATTCCATAGGAGTCTATTTCAACAGTATCATAGTGTCCCATGAGGATAATGGTCTTGTCAGTGGTCCCCTTCTTAAGAGCCCATACTACAGGCCTATTAAGTATGTCATTTTGAACAAAGGTACCGCAGTATTCAGGGTGAGATGCAAAATATGGATGGGATCTAATCATGTCATATATCACATTGGCCATATTCCTTTCCATTTCAGTTCCAGAGTCACTTTGTACAGCCACCATCCTATACAGGTATTCTCTAATTGGATGCATAGTTATCCTCCTTTTATCAATTTAGATTGCTTCTGATAATTATTTTAGTTAATTATATAATAGTTTTATATGTATATCTACATATTTTCTGAATATTTAACCGCTTCTAAATAAATTATCATTCCTTATCTATCAAAAACCATTTTCCCAGCACCTATCATGCCAGCATTGTTAGGTACTTGGCTGGCACTATTGATATGCTGCTGGAATCGTTGACGTAATCATGAAATCTATTAATCATTTTCTCCCACCAGCAATCCTTTGAATTGATAAGCCCTCCACCAATGACAATTGCCTCAGGGTCGAAAAAGTTCTTTAGAGTACATAGAAAAATGGCCAGATTATCAACAAATTCATCTACTACCTTATTTGCAATACCAGAGCTTTCACAGAATATATGCTTGCAGCTTCTATAAACTCCTGTTAACTTCTTATACCTTCTTTCTATTGCTGTACCGGAAATATATTGTTCTGCACATCCAAACTGACCACATTTTATATCAAACCCCTGCCAGTCGCTAATATTTCCTCCAAAGGACAGTACTTTCCCTCTCACATTATCTATAAAACCAGGCGAGCCAATACCAATTCCTAATATATCGTCATCCTCCACGAATAAGGAATCTATTATATGAGATATTTTTCCTAGAACTTCCTTAGGGCCTTCTTTGCCAGTTTCCATCTCTACTCTTTTCAAAACTTCTCCATTGGAGTCTATGATACCCCCGTTAATTTTAGTTCCCCCTAAATCTATTCCTATGGCCTTATACAATTAATATCCTCCTAACCGCCCACAACATTTCATATATTTTCCTAAATCACTAAGATATCAGTCATTCCTGCACAAACTTCAATAATTCCTCTGGCTTTTCTATTATATAAGTAGCGCCATACTTTTTTAGCTCATTGTAATCCCTAAATCCCCATAATACTCCTCTATTTGTCAATTCATTTAGCAATTGTTTTATTCCAGCGTATGGTCTAGTTTTATTGAGAAAATTCTTATCATATTTTTTTGAAAATAACTCAATTGTCTTGGACATAGTATCTTCATCCACATTATCGGGTAGGCAATTAATAGCTAAACCTCTAAAGCCAACACCTACTTTAAGCTTATATCCCTCTATTTATTTTCATATTCTTCATCTCTATCTTTTATAGGCTATCATATAAAGTTATAGCCTTCAAGATATGTGAAGTAATATTTCTAGTAAAATAAAACGTCCCAATATTTATAAATAAATATCAGGACCTGAATATATATTAATGGAAACTTTTCCTGCTTCCAACATTTCCTGTTATTTTATACTACCAAGTTAAGGGTGATAACATTGCAATCACCCTTAACCAATTACATGAAAAGCTATTTAATAACTTTTCCATTTTCCTTTATAGTTCTTTTATTTGTATATTCTGTAATGCATATCATCTTACTTGAAACTAGAAAGTAAAAGTAATAACCTGGGCGATTAATATTTTCAACAGTTAAAAATCCAAAATAGTCATCTATATTGTAATAATCAAAATCTAAAGTGAATAAAGAATCCTTAAAGTCCTTGAAGAAAGGACCATTAGTGCTAATTCTGCCAGGAAAATTATGATATCTGACGTAATTCAAAAAAGGTTCATAGGTATTAGTAATATAATAATCATCTATTTCCTCATCTTCAACTTCAAAGTAATCAGTATCCACAGTATCTGATTCTTCTTCGCTTACAATAACCCTATAGTTATATATATATATGCAATATATAGTAGATTATTTTTCTTCATCAACTTTATATGGTGTACTTTAATGTTTAAAAAATAAACAAGTAAATACAAAGAAGAACGTAATACAAAAATGAAAAATAAGCATCAGGAAACCCTAATGCTTATACTCTCTAATGTATCCAAGAACTCATAGAAGGTATTGTAATCAATTTTATTTGTTACTTTACTTTATTTGTTCATGTAATTGCTGCTTTTTTCGTAGATTGCCAAAAATAGCAGCTGCTAAATACCTATTACACTTCAATTGATTTCACGGAGAGCAAAGCAACTATCAATAAGCAGAATGTACAAGTTTTAATTACTCTTTTCATTTTTTAACCTCCTCATATATCTGAGTATTTTTGTTTGCCATGATTCCATTGTACATGATTATTTGTCCTCGTCAAGGAAAAATGCTTATTTATAACTTTTACAACCTCTAATTTATTCATCATTTTTTTCTGGAAGACCTTAATTGAATTCTCCTATAGTAAATCCCTCCATTTTTATTTATTAAGTAGAACTATATTATTAGGAGGAATTCATATGGCTGTCTTATTTGATAAACATTCAGCAGTATTAGACAAGCATATGGTTGCTATTGTGAAATCAACATAGATATAGATGCAGAGGTCAGATATGATATGGAGATGGATATGTACTGTAGAAATCAGGAATAATGTATCAAAATGTTCCGTCTAAGCGCTATGATTTGAAACATTTTGTAACATTTGGTTATCTGCATGGAGCAATAATAGCTGGAAATTAGCCATAACAAAGGATACATAGTATAAGCCAATCCAAAGCCCATATTGGCATAATATATGCATTAAATATATACAAGTGGTAAATCTCGGTGTAATAGAGGATTGGAGGGATTATGATGACTAACATGGCTAGAAGACTAAGGGAAAGACTTAAAGAGGATAGAATACTGATTGCTCCTGGTGCCCATGATGTATTAACAGCTAAAATCATAGAAAAGGTGGGATTTGAAGCAGTATATATGACAGGATACGGAACATCTGCCAGCATGTTAGGAAAGCCTGATGTTGGACTGTTAACCCTGACTGAAATGGCCAGGAGAGCCAGCAACATAGTTGAAGCAGTAAATATTCCAGTAATAGCAGATGCAGATACCGGATATGGCAATGCAGTAAATGTTATGAGAACAGTTAGAGAATATGAAAAAGCAGGAGTAGCCTGTATACAACTGGAAGATCAGGTAGCACCAAAGAAATGTGGACATATGCTGGGAAGAGAAATAATATCAGCAGAAGAAATGGTAGGAAAAATTAAGGCAGCATGTGATGCCAGAAGAGGAGACACCTTAATAATGGCTAGAACGGATGCCAGAACCAACTATGGTATAGAAGAGGCTTTAGAAAGAGGAAGGCTATACGAGGAAGCTGGAGCAGACATATTATTTATTGAATCAGTTGAAACAATAGAGGAAATGAAAATGGTAACATCCAGCTTCAATGTACCAGTTCTGGCAAATATGCTTGAGATGGAAGAACTCCACTTCTTTCAAGAGATGAGCTGGAGGAAATAGGCTATGACCTGGCAATATTCTGTGTAGCATCAACCTATGTTGCAGCTAAAGCTGTTATGGATCTAATGATTCACCTAAAGGAAACTGGAAGAACTAACGATTATATGGACAAGATGATTACCTTTGAAGAGTTTAACAAGCTAATAGGCCTTCCAGAAATCAGAGAAATAGAAAGAAAATACGCAACAGGAAGAAATATAGTAGTAGAAGCAGGTAAATAAAACTATATTGAAAAGAAAATAGCTTCGAGTAAATCGAAGCTATTTTTTATATTTATTTAGAATTTAAAGATATCTCTACAAACAAGCTTGAGAAGTGTCACTTATATTTACCAGATGACCGCTGTAATTTCCTTTAATATTATTCTTTTCAAACCTTGCTATATCAAGTAATTTGTCTATATCAATCCCCGTATCATACCCCATATCATTTAGCATATATACCAAATCCTCAGTAGCAGTATTGCCAGAAGCTCCAGGGGCAAAGGGGCATCCTCCCAAGCCTCCTAATGTAGATTGAACTTTAGTAATACCTGATTCTATAGCAGCTAAAGTGCTGGCAATTCCCATATTCCTTGTATCATGTATATGCACCTGAAACTCAACATGTGGAAACTCTTTCATAACCGCACTGACAATTTCCCTTACCTGTCTAGGATTTGCAACTCCAATGTCATCTCCTTAATGCCCATATTTGCCACTCTGTCAACAAACTTAACTACAGTTTCTACCGGGAACTTTCCTTCAAAGGGGCATCCAAATACAGTTGCTATATCTACACATATATCCAAATCCTTATAGTTGTCCATTATGCTTTTTAGCTCATTCAAGGATTCGTCATGGCTCCTGTTTATATTAGCTTTATTGTGACTCTCGCTTAAAGATATAACATAGGATACCTTCCTTATACCCAATTCATAAGCTACCCTTGCCCCATATAGATTTGGAACAAGTGGAAAGAAATCAAATCCTGGATACTTCTCCAACAATATTTGTGTTAACTCCTTTGCATCCTTCATCTGTGGAATAGCCTTTGGGCTGACAAAGGAAGTATGCTGTATATGCTTTATACCTGAATCAATTAACCCTTCAATAATTCTAATTTTCATATCCAGTGGCAAATAGGTATCTAAGTTCTGAAAACCATCCCTGGGTCCGACTTCTACAATATCAATTTTTTTCAATCAAATCCCTCCTATACTAATCAGATAACTCCCTTTTCCATATATGCCTTTATTTCTTCTTCATTTGACCCCCAGTACTGTATGCAATGGCATTTGGAGGTGTTCCTGGAGGTAACATAAATGCAAAGTTAGATGCTATCATACAGGTCAACATCAATTGCAATGGATCCATACCTATTGCTCTTCCTATACCTGCAAGAACTGGCAGGAAGGATGCAACTACTACTGCATTGGTAGTTACTTCTGTTAATAATGCTGTTACTAGACCAACTGCAATTATTATGACAATTTGAGGCATGTTGCTTAAGGCAGTTAAATTTCCTGCAACCCATTCAGCACATCCTGCATCTGTAAAGGCATTGCCCATTGCCATGGAACCTCCAAGCAATAGCATTGTGCTTAAAGGTGCCTTTGATATTGCTTCTTTTCCGCTTAATACATAAATTCCTTTTTTATAGTCAACTGCTAGTACCATTGTAGCAATAGCAATACCTGCGGCAATAGTTTCATCAGTAGCAATAGGTACTTTATTTGCAGAAACATAGGTACCATTAATATTTGTTATGTAGTTCAATTGCTGTTCATTTAAACTATAAGCATTAAACATATCTGAATTTCTTATAATTCTGTCTATCCTCATTCCTTTTGCATAACCTGGCGCTGTTTTAATTATATTTTCAGCTATGGGATTTATAACGTCGATTATTCCATTTTCGTCATAGGAAATAATAGCATCATGGGTGTAGTTGACTACAGCTTTATATCTTTCCAACTGAAGGTTAAGTTCCATTTGCTTTTTGGATTCCTCTTTTTGAACTAACAGTATCTGCTTTGCAGTTTCTATGGCATTTATAATAGATTCTTCAGTATTCTCAATTGTAATGTGATTTAAGCCATACCTTTCAGCATACTTCTGATTCATAACTCCACCTATGCTTAAAACAACACCTTCTTCTATAGCTTTTTTGATTAACACTTCACAGTCCTTATCTGTCCTGAAGGTATAGCATTTTGCCTTTATGTTAAGCATTTTGCATAGGCTTTCAATATCTTCTATTATTGTGTCATAAAAGAAGAAAGCTACCAGACCATTAGCACTCTTTGCTGCTTCTATAGCTTTCATAGTTTTCATTTCTTTTTTCTATTATTTTTCTTGCCTTGATAGCTAGCTCTACAGTGGGGGATATTAATGCAATTTCTGCAGTACTCATATGCAACACCCTCTTTCATTTATTAACCGGCTGGAAATTCATATATATCTTGTCCTTTAGTAAGTATTTATTCCACAAAGATTTGCAATTTCCTCTAAAAATTTGACATCAAAGCAAAAACCCAGTAACATTTATTTGTCATTTCATTCAACAATTGTTCAATTCCATCATATGGTTTAGTTTTAATAAGAAAATTCTTATCATATATTTTTGAAAATAACTCAATTGTCTTAGTTATAGTCTCTTCATCTACACCATCAGGTAGGCAATTAATAGCTAAACCTCTAAATCCACCACCTACTTTTAGTTTATATTCCTCTGTATTTTTTCACATGTTTCACCTCTATCTTTAAAGCTACATATAAAGTCCATATATATCCCTTACGAAATACCAATCTACTAACATTGTTTCCATAATATCATAGGATTGCCACATAAAATAGTTTAAAAGCTTAACTTATATCTAGTAAAAATCTCCTTCTATTTCTATCTATTAAGTAGAACTATATTAGAGGAGGAATTCGTATGGCTATTTTATTTGATAAACAGCCAGTAGTGTTGGACAAGCATATGGCTACTATCATAGGCTTAAATGAAGCAATTGTTTTGCAGCAGGTTCACTATTGGCTGGAATTAAACAAGAAGGAAGGCAAGAACTTTCATAAGGGAAGATACTGGACTTACAATACCTATGAAGAATGGCATGAGCAGTTCCCCTTCTGGTCCAAGGAAACAATTAAAAGAATATTTAAGAGGTTAAGGGGTATGAAGATAATCATTGTAGATAGACTCAATGTATACCAAATGGACAGGACTTTGTGGTACACAATTGACTACGATAGGCTGAACTATATTATGAAGGAGTCAAATGACTCTGATAGTAATAGCCAATATGACCCAATGGATAATACTCAAAATGAACCAATAGACAGTGTAAACTTAACCCAACCATTACCAGATATTACTCCAGAGATCTCTAAAGAGATTATCAATCCATCTATCAAAGAGGATTGTACAGTGAATTCTGGAGAAGAGCTAAATGGGAATGACAGACTGACAGAAAATCCATCTACAACCAAACTGGATGCCAGAAAAATAGCAGCAAACTGTGATTTGGAAAACATACCTGAAGCTTACAGGGATGCTGTATTCAAGGCAATACTCCTACTGGTGCATGATATAAACGTAAGCGGTCAATAATCCCATGGATTTAAAAGTATGTAAGATTATGAGATAATACTCCCAACAGTAGTTTCAAAGTCAGCAAAGTAACTTTGCCAACTCTGAAACTGTAAGGGAGATGATATTATT
>DUMS01000044.1 GCA_012839745.1 Tissierellia bacterium | reverse complement strand
ATATACTACATAAACAATATTTTCTACAGTTGCGAATCCCATAGAGGCAAACACGCTGTATATTATGCCATCCAGCTTTTCATTGAAATACTTTGTCCTATAAGGAAACTTCAGCACTACAAGCCTTTTGAAAAACTCTTCTGTTAGCCCTGCTACTATAAAGGAAGTATACAGGGCATATAGAACGTCTGTAAACACATTGAACATTAGCAGCATCTCTTCCACTATTATTATTGGTATTACTGACAGAGCTCCCAACAGATATGTCAACACCAGTATTTTAAACGGCTCCCTATCATGCCTGTCACTTAGATAAAGGCCCAATACTATGACTATTGCCGGAGTAATAGCTATAATAAACAGTCTTAAATTCAATTTAACACCTCCAATAATATATTTACATATATTATTGGTAGCTGAGCTAAAAATAATCCCAGGGATTCATATTTCCTATAAATCATATTATCAGGAAAATATTGGCATAAAAAAAAGGTGCATTTGCACCTTTTAATACTCTTTAAATAATTCCCTCTTTGCATTGCAAAGTGGACAATTCTCTTCATCGCCTGTCAAGCTAATATATCCGCATATTGGGCATAGATATACACCTTTTGCCTCCAAATCCTTGCCACTGTCAACTGCCTCCTTAGCCTTTGTGAACAATTGGGCATGGATTTTCTCAGCTTCAATAGCATATTTCATAGCTGAAACTGCTTCTTTTTCTCCCTGCATTTCTGCAACAGCTATATAGGCAGGATACATTTGGGTATACTCAAATGTTTCTCCAGCTATTGCCCCTTCAAGGTTTTCAGATGTAGTTTTATATCCAAATACTGCTCCTGAAGTTACGCTAAAATCTCCCACCTGGTCTTTTAGAGCTTTAAAATGCAAGGTGGCATGAACCTCTTCTGCATCTGAAGTAGCCATAAATAATCTTCCTACTGTTGGGAATCCATCCTTATTAGCTTTTTCTGCCCAGATTCTATATCTCATGTGGGCTTGGCTTTCACCGCCAAAAGCAGACCTTAAATTGCTGGCAGTCATATCATTCATATGTATTCCCCCTTCATTTCACTTATTTAATACATTATCTATATATAGTATATCTCATAAATATATATAACCAAATTTTTCATATATTAAACAGCATTTTTTATTAAAACCATAAAATATCAGCAGAGAGAAACCTCCCTGCTAATAATATTTCTTTCTATCCAATTCCTCCTGCACTATCCTTAAAGCCTCACCAAATCTCTGGAAGTGCACTATTTCTCTTTCCCTTAAGAATCTAAGGGCGTCTATTACTCCAGGGTCATCGCTTACATTTATTAGCCATTCATAGGTAGCCCGTGCTTTTTGCTCAGCTGCCATGTTTTCATGCAGGTCTGCTATTGGGTCCCCCTTGGAATTGATAAATGCGGCTGTCCAGGGTACTCCCGATGCATCATGTGGATATGGGCTCTTTCCATGATTTACATAGTGGGCTTCAAATGGAGTTCCTTTAATCTGATCTATGGTGGCATCCTTTACCAACTTCCATACAATGGTTCCTATTATCTCCCAATGGGCCAGCTCTTCGGTACCTATATCCGTTAGTATTGCCTTTGCCTGGTTTGTCGGCATAGTCCATCTTTGAGTTAAGTACCTTATGCCAGCAGATAATTCACCATCCGCCCCGCCGAATTGCTCTATAATCATCTGCGCTAATGCAGGATTTGTTGAATAAACTCTAACAGGATATTGCAATTTCTTTTCATATATCCACATATATTTCCCTCCTAAATTACATCAAAATCTATTTCCCATGGCCATGGATCATTAATATATGCCCATGGGCATCCACTCATCTGAGTATATCTTAATGGCCCATACTTTGCTTCGTATAAGGATAATAACTCATTATATTTCTGAGAATAGCTGTTGTGAAGTTTTAGCGCTCTTTCATCATATGGGTGGGTATCAAGATAAAGGTTGGTTTCAACCAGCGCAAAGCTGTATTGCATAATTTCCAACAAGAGCTGTTTTTGTTCTCTACTCATAATACCTACCTCCATCTAAATCCTGGCCTTTTCTTTTATATGGCATGTATAATTCAGGAAACAGGGTTCCGTTCATTAAGGCTTCCTTTGGGTCAAATACCTGGTTTAACCTTTGAAAGGGTACATAAGCCATGGCTAACTGCATTCCCTTATTCCTGTCATAATAGTCATAGTTCATAATACATCCTCCCCATTACTTATTTATCTTCACTACATAGTATGTCTAATGAAATTTTTTGTTACATTGAAAAAGGCTGAAACCATAGGTTTCAGCCTTCAAAGGTTATCTATATTATTTTAAGCTTCCTCTCAGTATTTCGTCAGCCCTGTGACAAGCAACAAAGTGATTTTCCTTGATTTCCCTGAATTCAGGTGTTTCCCTCCTGCACCTTTCAGTTGCATGTCTACATCTATCTACAAATCTGCAGTTTGGCTTTGGATCTATTGGGCTTGGAACATCTCCCTCAAGCATTATTCTATGCCTGTTTCTCTGTATCTCTGGGTCTGGTATTGGTATAGCTGACAACAGCGCCTGAGTATATGGATGGATTGGATTGTTGTACAGCTCTTCAGAAGTGGCCAACTCCATCATGTGTCCAAGATACATAACGCCTACTCTGTCAGATATATACCTTACCATGGATAAATCGTGGGCAATGAATAAATAGGTCAGCCCAAATTCCTTTTGCAATTTCTTTAAAAGGTTTACAACCTGAGCCTGTATGGATACATCTAATGCTGATATAGGCTCGTCGCAGACTATGAACTTTGGATTTAATGCAAGGGCCCTGGCAATTCCAATTCTCTGACGCTGCCCTCCGGAAAACTCGTGTGGGAAGCGTTGAGCATGCTCTTCATTTAATCCAACAAGCTTAAGCAGTTCAATTACCCTGTTATAGCGTTCTCTATGATTCTTATATGCCTTGTGTATATCCAAAGGCTCTGCAATAATATCCAATACGGACATCCTTGGGTTTAATGAGGCATAAGGGTCCTGAAATATCATTTGAAAATCCCGTCTTACCTCTTGCATTTCATGCCTGGACAGTTCATATATATTCCTTCCATTAAATATTGTTTCACCGTCTGTTGGTTCATACAGTCTTATTATTGTCCTTCCTGCTGTTGATTTTCCACATCCAGACTCTCCTACCAACCCAAAGGTTTCTCCAGGATATATATCAAAGCTGATGCCATCTACTGCTTTTAAAGTCTTACCTTTTCCTACATCAAAATACTTCTTAACGTTTCTTACTGAAATTAATGGTTCCACCATTAGATTTCACTCCCTTCATCTGCAGCCTTTGCCATTGGGTGGTTCAACCAGCAATAGCTATAATGAGAGTCTGAATGATATTCCTTATTTGGCATATGGTCCTTACATATAACCATTGCTTTGTCACATCTATCAAAGAATGGACATCCCTTAGGAGGTCTATATAAATCAGGTGGAGTCCCTTCAATGGAGTGCAAGGATTCATTTCTGTCCATGTCCAATCTGGGAACACTACCTAATAGTTTTCTTGTATATGGATGCTTTGGATTTTTGAATATCTCATCAGTTGTTCCTTCTTCCATAATCTTTCCGGCATACATAACTATTACTCTATCACTTATATCAGCAACAACTCCCAAATCATGAGTAATCAATATAATAGCTGTTCCAAGTTTATCCTGAATCTGTTTCATAAGGTCCAGTATTTGTGCCTGAACCGTAACGTCCAATGCTGTAGTGGGTTCATCTGCAATTAACAGCTCTGGGTTTGATACCATTGCAAGTGCAATCATAACTCTTTGACGCATACCACCTGAAAATTCATGAGGATACTGGTTTATTCTCTTTTCAGGTTGTGGTACTGATACTAATTCCAGCATCTCTATGGCTTTCTTCTTTGCTTCATGCCTGCTTAGCTTCTGATGCTTTAATATCCCCTCAATTATCTGCTTTCCAATTTTCATAGTTGGATTCAATGAAGTCATAGGGTCCTGAAATATCATCGATATTTTATTTCCCCTTATTTTTTGCATTTCCTTATCGCTTTTTTTTACTATATCTTCACCTTCAAACAATATTTGTCCATTCTTATAGAATGCAGGTGGCATAGGAAGCAGTTGCATTATAGAATTGGCTGTAACGCTCTTCCCGCAGCCTGACTCTCCTACTAAGGCTACTGTTTCTCCTTTGTCTACATGAAAGCTAACTCCACGTACCGCTTCAACTTCTCCGAAATAAGTTTGGAAGGATACTGCTAAGTCTTTTACTTCTAATAGTTTTCCCATATTTCCACCTCTTTCTATTTACGTAATCTTGGATCTAGGGCATCTCTCAAGCCATCGCCTAGAACATTAAAGGAAAACATTATTAACGAAATCAGTATGGAGGGAATCAATATCTGATAGAAAAGACCTATTGGCATTACGGCTAATCCATCGTTTGCTAAAGTTCCAAGACTTGGCTTTGGAAGCTGTAATCCCAATCCCATGAAGCTTAAAGTTGCCTCTGAAAATATAGCTCTAGGAATAGTAAGGGTTACATTTACCAGAATTGGTCCAAAGCTGTTGGGTATAATATGCTTCCTCAATATCCATCCTTTAGAAGCACCTAAGGATTCTGAAGCCATGGAGTATTCGAATTCCCTAAGTTGAAGCACCTGACCCCTTACCAGGTTAGCCATTGGCACCCAACCAGTTATTGTCATGGCAAAAATTAATACAAACATGGATGTTCCTGAGCCTGCAGTTGAAAACACCACTGAAATCAATACAACTACAAGCATATAAGGTATACTGTATATAACCTCTGCTATACGCATCATAATAGCATCTACCTTACGGGACGATATACCTGCAATTCCTCCATATATAACGCCAATGCCGAAGTCAATTAATGCAGCTGCAATTCCAATTAACAATGAATACCTTGTTCCTAACCAGGCCCTGCTGAACAAGTCCCTTCCTAATTCATCAGTACCAAACCAGTATGTGCTGTTTGGCCTAATGTTAACCTGAGAATAATCCTGCTCCTTATAATCAAATCCGCTTAGATGTGGCCCAATAATCGACATAATTCCCATTATAATAAGAATAAAAAGACCAGTCATAGCTAACTTGTTCATCTTTAACCTACGCCATACATCAGCCCAATATTTAATTGTGGGACGCTTTATCTCATCTGCATGATAACTTTCCCTTTTAACTTTTTGAAACATGTCTTTAGTGTAGGTCATGTCGCTCATCTTAATGTCCCTCCTTAGTTAGCCTTATTCTTGGGTCAATCAGCATATAGGCTATATCAACTAACAACATGGCTGATATCAGTACCAATGCATAGAATACAGTTACTCCCATTATTAAAGTATAATCCCTGTTAAATACAGATGTTGTAAAGAACTGTCCAAGGCCAGGTATTCCAAATATCTTTTCAATAACGAAGCTACCTACTACAAGGTCTGAAACAGTAGTACCTAATATAGATATAATTGGTAATATTGCATTTCTTACAGCATGTTTCATGATAACTGCAAATTTTGAAATTCCCTTGGATTTTGCTGTCTTAATATAGTCTTGTCCCAAAATTTCAAGCATGCTTGAACGCATTAATCTTGAAAATCTTGCAAGAGGCATTACAGCCAGTGCAAAGGATGGCAATAGAGTATGTCTGAATTCTCCCCATCCACCAATAGGTATCCATTCTACCTTAGTGGCTACAAATTGGATCAGGAAAGAGCCTAATACAAAGCTAGGCACAGAAACACCAATAATAGATATTATCATGGCAACATAATCCGGAATTTTATTCTGATAAAGAGCAGCAATTGCTCCTAAGGCAGGACCAAATATCAGCGCAATTAAAATTGACTGAAGTCCCAAACGAGCTGAAACGGGAAAACCTCTGGCAATTATCTGGTTTACAGTTTCTGAATCTGATTTCATTGATTCTCCAAAATCAAATTTTGCAATATTTTTCAGATACATAATGTATTGCTCACTTTTTGGCTTATCCAAACCATATTTCTTCATTAGGTTCTCCATTATATTGGGTGGTATTTTTCTGCTTTCAGTAGCAAAAGGATTGCCTGGAACAGAGTGCATTAGTATAAATGTAATGGTTATTACGGCCCAAATTGTTACGATGCCCAATGCAAATCGCTTTAAAATATATTTAGCCATACTTCATCCCCTTCTTTATGAGTGTTATAGGAAATCAAGTGGCATAATGCCACTTGATTTCCTTAACAGCTAATATTTTATATTTCCAATATTTGTTAGCCAGTTATATCAGCATAAGTTATAATTGGATATCTTACTGGAACCTTGATTATACCAGTTACATTTGGTTTTACAGTATATGGTTGTGTATAGAAGTAAACTGGTATTACTGGCATATCTTTCATCAGCATCTTTTCAGCTTCTTTCATGGCTTTCATACGAACATTCTGGTCATTAGTTGATTTTGCTTGTCTTATCAATGCATCATATTCTGGATTATTGTATTTTACATCATTAAATGCACTGTCTGACCACCATAGATCCAGGAAAGTCATAGGATCCATAAAGTCTCCTATCCAACCGGCTCTTGAAATCTGGTAATCTCCTGATTGTTCTCTGTTAAGTTTTACCTGGAATTCAACATTTTCAAGTCCTATTTCAATTCCCAGTGTAGTTCTCCACATTTCCTGAGCAGCCTGAGCTATCTTCTTATGGGATTCTGAAGTATTGTAAAGAAGTACAAATCCCTGCTTGTTGAAATCTTCAACAGTCATGCCTTCTTCTGCCAAGCCCTCTTCAAACAGTTTCTTAGCTTCTGCTGGGTCGTACTTAATTAAATCTCCAACTGATTCTCTGAAGTCATTGCCATTTTCATCCTTCATTCCTGGAGGTACTACACCAGTTGCAGGAATTTGTCCACCCATAGTTATCTTTTCAACTATAGTTTCACGGTCTAAAGCCAATGCCAGCCCTTTTCTAACCTTTGCATTGTTAAATGGCTTAACTTTTGGATTTACGTTATAGTAATAAGTTCCAACCTGCAATCCTATTTGAAGCTGAGGATCATTTTTTGTCTTAAGCTCATTTACTACAGATGTAGGAACATCTACCAGCAGGTCATATTCTCCACCTTGGTATTTTTGCCATGCAGTATTTTGATCTTCCAGAATATCCAAATCAATACCATCTAGCTTAATCTTGTCTGCATTATAGTAATCTGGATTCTTTTCCAGTATTACCTGGTCATTGTGTTTCCATTCAACTAATTTGAATGGTCCATTGCTTACATAAGTTGATGGGTCTTTAGCCCAATCTGGATTGGATTCTGCAACATTCTTGTTTACTGGGAAGTAAGTATAGAATGCAGTTAATTCCAAGAAGTATGCAGTAGGTGCCTCCAGTGTTACTTCAAGAGTCTTGTCATCCAAAGCTTTAACTGCTACATCATCAGCTGAAGCTTTTCCAGTGTTGTAGTCCTCTGCTCCTTTAATGTAGTAAAGTATAGATGCATAGTTAGCAGCTGTTTCTGGAGCCAGTGCTCTCTTCCATGAATACTCAAAATCATGGGCTGTAACTGGGTCACCATTTGTCCATTTTATACCATCACGAAGCTTAAATGTATAGGTTAAACCATCATCTGACACTTCGTAGCTTTCAGCCATACCTTCTACCAGGTTACCATTTTCATCAAAAGTCATAAGACCTTCAAATACATTTTCCAATATCCATGATTCATGTGTACCTTGAGCTAATGCTGGGTCCAATGAACCTGGTTCACTGCTGTTATTTGTTCTTAAAATCTTCTTCCCTGTAGTTTGTCCTCCAGGAGTTCCATTTGAGTTTTTATCTCCTTCATCAGTTGATGGTGAGGAGCATCCTGTGAACAAAATAGCCAATGCAAGAAGAACACTTATGAGCACCAATAATCTTTTGCTCAAAAAAATCGACCTCCTTTTAATTTAATACATTACCTGAATAAAGTCTACTACAATAAGATGGATTTTGCAAGTGCATTCATTGCTTTTGATTTTCCTAATAATGTATTTATTTGTTGAAAATGGTACTTATAATGTCGTTTATCGTCTATTTTTCGTATATATGCTTGTATGAATTATATATATTATATTTTATGAGAATAAGGAAAGTTTAATAATTTTATTTTCAATTAGCTTTAGATGCTATTGTTTTAATATTTCAGCATTTAGCTAATGAATCCACTGCTTCAAAAATTTACATGGATTATATTATTTCTTTTTACACATAATACTACTACAATTTCATATTAAGCTTCAAATACTATATGAATTGAAGGGAGGTAACATAATGGCAAACAACAAAAACAACAACAGAATATTAGTTCCAGAAGCACGCCAAGCACTGGACCAGATGAAATTGGAAATAGCTTCCGAACTTGGATTATCAAACTACAATACAATAGATAAAGGAAATCTTCCATCAAGACAGAATGGATATGTTGGTGGATATATGACTAAGAGGCTTGTTCAAATGGCTCAGCAAAGCATGGGAGGGACTACAACTAGATAGTTTTAAATAAGGCAGGTTAAATACCTGCCTTATTCTATGTAAACTGGGTTAATCCATTAGAATTATGTTTAACTTCTCATATATACTGCTATCTATGGTATCTGTCAGTGGAATATTGTTGTTATTTAAAAATTGAATCAGCGCCTGTTTCATGCCTTCACCATATATGCCATCTACATTTCCACTGTAATATCCCAGAATCTTTAACCTTTTCTGCACTTCAGCCACATCTGCTCCCCTATCTCCTGGTTTTAAATTTCTGAAGCCATACCCGAAGGGGCCATAAATGCCATTTATGATTGTAACTGTGGTATTATAATCTACCATATCAAAAAGCTCCTCTACATCCTTATTTCTCATTCTCACACATCCAGCAGAGGCATTGAAGCCAATGCTCCCTGGCCTGTTTGTTCCATGTATTCCGTATCTTCCCCAGGGAACATTTAATCCCAGCCACCTTGAACCAAAACCTCCGCCCCATTTTGCTTTCTCTACTATTTTAAAAGTACCAAGGGGAGTGGGGGTATCTGATTTGCCTGTTGCTACAGCATAGGTCTTAATCACCACATTATTATTCATGTCTATGACTGATAGCCTTTTCCTATCCACTTCTATCAGTATAGACAGATTGCTGCCATCTTCAACATATGTATCCCTATTATCCTCTAGAGCATTATTCTTAATAAAAATATTATGAATATAATTTCCAATAATTATGACAATCAGCACAAGTATGAACAGCAGTAAAATCAACTTTATCCTTGCATTCATAAGATTCCCCCCTTATCTATTATTTATATGCACATGAAATTATAAATAATAGCAAAACTAACAAATAAGGGGGAGAATTTCTATTCTTCAGGATTATATGGATGGTATACTTCATATATGGAAAAGCCATTCATGCAAAGCAATTTGATAATAGTAGGTATATGTTTAATCTGTAAATACAGCTCTACTCCATTGTATTTTAAGACCAGGTCATTTGGTTCAATGAGATTGCTGCTGTGCAGTACATCTATTAGCTTATTTTCAGTTTCCGGGTCATCCATATTGCCAATCATAAAAAATATCCTATGTTTTTCTTCTGAAACATCATTGGGATTTAACCTGTTAATTAATAATATTTTGTTCATATTTTAATCGCCTCGCAATACATACTTAAATTAATAAATATGGTGGTTTATAATCTCTAGCAGCTTCGCATAGGATATACTTACCCAACTAATACTATATCATTAAATATTCACTCCTTCCATCCAATTCAAACACTAATAAAAAGCTTTATAGTACTTTTTACCCATTTAAAATTAATTATTCACATTTATTAATAATTTAAATACATTATTTTTGTCTGTTTCTCGAAATCATTGTAAAAAATAAGCTTTTATATTAAAATTATATAAATCAAAATAAAAATAAATAACCTGTGGCTTTGTAAACTAAACATGAAAAAATAGCACAATGTTTTATAGAATTGCTTTAAATTACTTTCAATTTCGCCTTGACGATTATAAAAGTCCGCCTTGAGATTGTCAAGGGTAAAATGAACGCGCT
>DUMS01000043.1 GCA_012839745.1 Tissierellia bacterium | reverse complement strand
TTTCATGATTTTTCTCTTGTCGTTATTTCTAACTCGTTATTTAAAAAGCAAAATTATATCTCGAAGGTGACATTTTCATAGAATAAAATCATGATTTTTTAGGTGACATTTTCACAGGTTATTGACAGTAATATAGAAAACTATTAGCTAAACATGGCTTCTATAAAATCATCAGTATTAAACTCCTGTAGATCATCTATTTTTTCTCCCACACCTATAAGCTTAATTGGAAGCATAAGCTCAGACTGCACTGCTATTACTACTCCGCCTTTAGCAGTACCGTCAAGCTTTGTCAAAGCAACACCTGTTATATTGCATACTTCTTTAAATTCCTTGGCCTGTAAAATAGCATTTTGGCCTGTAGTTGCATCCAAAACCAGCAATACTTCTTTTTCTGCTTCCGGATACTCCCTTTCTATTACACGGAATATCTTGTTCAACTCATTCATCAGGTTCTTCTTGTTATGCAGCCTTCCTGCAGTGTCACATATCAATATATCTGCTTTTCTTGATTTTGCTGCCTGGATTCCATCAAATATTACAGCTGCAGGGTCTGCACCTTCTGAATGCTTTACAAAATCCACTCCTGCTCTGTGGCTCCACTCTTCAAGCTGCTCAATAGCTGCAGCCCTGAATGTATCTCCAGCAGCTATAATGACTTTTTTCCCTGATTTTTTTAAGTTATAGGAAAGCTTTCCAATTGTAGTAGTCTTTCCTACCCCATTTACACCTACCACTAATATTACTGTTGGAGATTTTTGTATGTTTAGCTTGTTTGATAATCCACTTTCATTCATTATCTCTTTAATCTCTTCTTTAAGAAGCTCTTTTATCTTCTCTGGTTCAGTTACTTTTTCCTCCTTGGCTCTAGTCCTTAACCTATCTATTACCTTCATGGCAGTGTTTATTCCCACATCTGCAGTGACCAGTATTTCTTCCAGCTCGTCGAATAATTCCTCATCTACTTTTCCATATGATCTCAATACACTATCAATTCTATCAGTTACTCCTTTTCGGGTCTTCTCCAGGCCTTCCTTTAGCCTTTGAAAAAAGCCTTTTTTTGCTTTCTCGCCTTCCTTAACCTCAAATCCTTTGTCTTCCTTGATTTCTTCTATATTCTCCTTGGCTTCTTGCAATTCTTCATTTAGCTTTTCTTCCTTATTCTTCCTGTTGAAAAATCCCTTGAACATGTTTTTCCTCCTTAACTGGCAATATCTCCTTTATTATCTGTCAATTTCACAGATACTATTTTACTTATTCCTTCCTCCTCCATGGTAACACCATAAAGGGCATCTGCTATTTCCATGGTTTTCTTTCTATGGGTGATAATTATAAACTGAGTTTCCTCAATTAGTTCCATTAAGTAATTTGTGTACTTGCCTATATTGGCTTCATCTAAAGCAGCATCTATTTCGTCCAGTATACAAAAAGGAGTTGGTTTTACTTTTAAAACAGCAAATAAAAGGGCTACGGCAGTTAATGATCTTTCTCCACCTGATAAAAGATTCAGGTTCTGCAGTTTTTTACCTGGAGGTTGTACCTTTATTTCTATTCCACAGTTCAATATATCATCTTCATCCTCCAACTCAATACTTGCCTTACCGCCATTAAACAGCTTATTGAATATAACGTTGAATTCATCGTCTATTATTCTAAAGTATTCTATAAACTGCACCTTCATCTTTTCTTCCATATCATCTATTACCTTAATCAGGTCGTTCTTTGCATTTAAAAGGTCTTCATGCTGCTTTCTCAAAAATTCCAATCTCTCTTTTATCTTCTTAAATTCCTCTATTGAATCCAAATATACTGTACCTAGTTTTCTGATTTCCTCCTTCAGATTCTTAACCATGGACTCTGCTTCCTTTATATCTTCAAGTTCTACCCTCAGCTTAACTGCTTCATCATAGCTTAATTCATATTCTTCCTCTAATTTCTGATATATATTATCCAGCTGGGTGATATATTTGGTTTCCTTTATTGAACAGCTGTTTTTCAAGTTCTCCTGTCTTTTTATCTCATCCAGTATATCTTTCAATTTACTCTGTATCAGATAATAATCCTTCATCAATAAGTCCTTTTCCTCTTTCAATGAGGCTAATTCCTTCTCCTTTTCTTCTTTTTTTCGAATTAAATCCTGAATTTCCTCATTTACCAAAAGTATATCCTCTGATACCTTTTCTATGCTTTTCAGATTTTGTTCTCTTTCATTCCTTTTCGCATCTATGGAATCCATTATGGCTTTTAGCTCCAATTCAGCCATTTGTATTCTTTCCTCATTGTTTGCCATCTTGTTCTCCATTGTGTTGATTTTAATCTTTATATCTGTAACCTCTTTCTTTACTTCCTCCAATACCTTTTTACTCTCTTCAAATGCCTTGATGGATTCTGATATCTCCCTTTCAATTGATTCCCTTTTATCAGCCAATATTTTTATTTCCTCATTAATCTTTATTTCATCTTCATCTATTGACTTAAGCTCCTGGATTAGCTTGTTTATCTCCTCTCTGTACTTTAATATGGTTTCATCATTTCTTTCAAGCTCAGATTTATGCTTATTTATTTCATTTTCCATTCTTATGGTTTCAATATTAATGAGCTGAAGCTCATTTTCTTTCATTTTAATCTTGTTTGAGCATTCATCAATTTGCGATTTTAACATGGATTTCTTTTTCTCCAGTTCAGACTGGGCTTTTGAAAGCTGGTTTATATCCTTCTTTATGCTTTCAATCCTATACCTCCTGTTCAGCAAGTTATTAACCTTTGGAAGGCTTCCGCCAGTTATTGAACCGCCAGGGTTTACAATATCTCCATCTAAAGTAACCACCTTATAGAAATAGTTAAACCTTTTTGCAACCCTAGTTGCATGGTCTATATTCTCCACTACAATTGTTCTTCCCAGCAGAAATTCGATTATATTCTTATATACACTATCGTATTGAACCAGTTCTGAAGCCAGACCTATAATATTGTAGTCTTCCCTGTCCCTGGAGTTAATATTTGCAGGCTTCATCTTAATCGTTGAAAGAGGCAAAAATGTAACCCTACCTAGCTTTCTGTCCCGAAGATAGTTTATAATGAATTTAGCATCATCTTCATCCTTGGTTACAACGTTTTGCAAGCTTCCTCCCAAGGCAACTTCTATTGCCTTTTCGTATTTTGTGTCTACCTTTATTAAATCTGCTACAATTCCAATGAGCCTGTCCTTTAACAGCTTATCCTCTTTATATGCCAGCATGAGATTTCTAACACTTTTATAATATCCTTCAAAATCCTCTTCCATATTCTTTAGCAGGTTATAGTTTGTTATCTTTCCCTGTAGGTCTATTTTGCTCTGATTTATCAGCTTATACAGGTTGTCCAACTCGTTTCTGTATTTTTCTTCTTCCAGCTTTAAATTGACTAAAGCCTTGTTTACTGCAACTAATTCCTCTTTTTTTGCTGCTTCCTTTTCTTCCATATCCTTGATGATCTTCTTTTCCAATTCTCTGCTTTCTGATAGCTGTTCTATTTCCTTTTCTACCTGATTAATTCTTTTTGTAATATTATTCTTAAAGCTGTTAATGCTGTCAAATTTGCTTTTCCTTTCAGCAATTGTATTGTAAAGGGCTATTATTTTATCTTTTTCTAATTCTATCTCCTTTTCTTTTTTTCTGATGGCTTCACTTAACTCTTCAAGCCTTATGCTCTTTAACCTGTAATCCTCCTTTAATATATCCAATTCCTCTTTACTAATGCTGCTGGTACTTGACAATTGATTTTTATCTTCCCTTAGCTTATTATATCTCGAATTAAGCTCCTCTACTTCATTTAAAAGCCTTTCAGCATCCTTTATATAAAATTTCCTGCTTTCTTCCAGCAATGTCAACTGGTTTCTTTTATTGTTTATTTCAGCTATTATATCCTCTCTTACCCTTCGTACATTTTCTATATCCTGGTCTTTGGCTTCCATATTTTCACGAATAATCTGAAAATCCTCATCTATTCTATTTTTTTCAGCTTCCAGTTCATCAATTCGCTTCTGAATATTCTCCTTCTCCTGATAACACCTGTTTATCTCTTCTCTTAGCCCTTCAGCCTTTCTTATCATCAAGTTGACTTCCAGTTCTCTTACTCTATTTGAGATATCAATATATACCTTCGCCTTATCAGACTGTTCCTTTAAATTATTATATTGACCTTCCAGTTCACCTATTATGTCCTTTATTCTAACCAGGTTGGTGTCGGTCTTTTCCAGTTTCCTTTCAGCTTCAAATTTTTTAGACTTGTACTTCACTATTCCTGCAGCTTCTTCGAATATATTCCTTCTGTCCTCCGGTTTTGTGCTTAAAATCTCATCTATGCGGCCTTGTCCAATTATTGAATACCCTTCTTTTCCAACGCCAGTATCCATAAAAAGCTCTCTAACGTCCTTTAGCCTGCATGACCTCTTATTGATATAGTATTCGCTTTCTCCAGACCTGAACATTCTCCTTGTAATGGCTACCTCCTGAAAGTCAACAGGTATAACTCCATCAGCATTATCAAATGTTATTGTCACTTCAGCATAGCCTAAGGCTTTTCTCTTGTCAGTTCCAGAGAAGATTACATCTTCCATTTTGCTGCCTCTTAAGCTTTTGACGCTTTGTTCTCCCAGTACCCATCTTACAGCATCTGCAATATTGCTTTTTCCGCTTCCATTGGGCCCTACTATGGCAGTAACACCTTCTTTGAATTCAATTTCTGTCTTATCTGCAAAGGATTTAAATCCCTGTATTGATATCTTTTTAAGATGCAAAACAATCACCCTTCAATAAGTTTTAACCTCCATAAATGCTTTTTTATAGCTGATTTTTTATCTATTGTTTTTTCATAGTTCCTAAGGGTTATTTTAATTATATTTGGTGGCATCTCGTTATTACTGTATATTTTAATTCTTTTAAACCCATAAGTATTCTTTAGATACTCTATATTGGATGATTTTTGACCGGATATATAGGAAATGTTCCTTCCATTTACCTCTATAATTAGGCTGTCCTTTATATAATCCTTATGGATTTCATCCAAACATTCCTTAAGAATAATTTTCATGATATTTGATTCCACCAGCTGCCTGAAGGATGGATGAAAAGGACCTGCTATAACATCCCTTCCAAGGGTTATGTTTTCTGTAGGCTGCAATCCAACCCTAATCACATCAATATCGTTGTATTGAAACAGCATAAGGATGTCTGTAGTAATATCCACTGCTTCTTCTAAACTTAAAGGTTTATATATATTCCTTCTATACATCTTTTCCAGAAATGTATCCTTTATGACTAAAGTGGGATATATTCTGACACAATATGGGTCTAACTTTACAAACTCCTTTGCTGTATAAAGGGACTTTTCCCTACTATCCCCTACCAGTCCTAACATCATCTGCAATCCCAGATTAAATCCATATTCCTTAATTAGTTTAGAGGCCATATATACCTGCTGACTATTATGGCCCCTTCCGCTCTTTACAAGTACGTCGTCATTTAAAGACTGTACTCCTAATTCTATTGTATCCACCTTATATTCCTTTAACAGATTCAGTATTTCATGGTCAATATAATCAGGTCTTGTAGATAATCTTATTCCCTGAATCCTTCCTTCTTCCTTAAATTTTAAAGGTACTGATATAAGTTTCCTTTGAATATCCCTATCAATACCTGTAAAGCTTCCACCATAGAAGGCTACTTCTACGGTAATGTTTTCTTCAGGAAAGGTTTTTAAGTGTTCAATAATTGTAGTATATACATATTCTTCAGTTACATCAGTGGAAAGACCTGTTATCCTTTTTTGATTGCAAAAAACACAATCATGGGGACATCCATAATGGGGTACAAATATCGGTATTATATAATAGCCCTTAGTCAAAGTGCTCACCTAATTTCATAAGTGCCTGTTTAGCAGCATTTTGCTCTGCTTCTTTTTTATTTCTGCCCATACCTTTCCCAATAATTTTGTTTTCTACAATCACATTCATATAAAACTTCTTCTTATGGTCTGGACCGTCTTCCCTTTCTACTACATATTCAATTTTAGATTTAGTCCTTTTCTGCAGCAATTCCTGAAGTTCAGTCTTGTAATCCTTAAACAGGGTTCCCTTTGACAAGGCATATATAACTTCTTCTTCAAAGTTAACCAACAGGAAACTCCTGGCAGATTCATATTTTCCATCAATATAAATGGCTCCAGTCAGTGCTTCAAAAGCATCTGCCAGTATGGAATCCCTGTTTCTGCCTCCTGTTGTTTCCTCTCCCTTTCCTAACAGGAGATAATCTCCCAATTTGATTTTTCTGGCAGCAAAAGCCAGAGAGGACTCGCAAACTACCGATGCTCTCCTTTTTGTAAGCTCTCCTTCAGGAAGCTCAGTAAATCTATTATACAGGTATTCACTGACAACCAGGTCTATTACTACATCACCTAAGAATTCAAGCCTTTCATTGCTTACTACACTAGCCTTGCTTTCATTGGCATAGGAGCTATGGGTTAGAGACGTATTCAGTATTTCTACATCTCTAAAACTATAGCCTATAATAGTTTGCAACTCCTCCAGCTTTCTCCTTCGCTCTAATGAAATATACACAGTATTACCTCCAAAGCAGATTCCTATCTAATTCCTATTGGTTCTCCAAAAGACTGTTTATATAGTTAACTGCATCTCCTACAGTATGGATATTTTCCACTTCGCTATCATCTACCTGTATTTCAAATTCATCTTCCAATGCCATTATAAGTTCTACCAAATCCAGAGAATCTGCATTCAAATCATCCTTAAATGAAGTCTCCATTGTTATTTCATCTTCATCAATGCTGAACTGTTCTGAAATAATCATTTTAATCTTCTCATATACCATATAATTACACCTCCGAATTATTGCGTTTTTAATTATTTATATCATTTTCGATTAAATTTATTACTCCATTTTCAACAAAATTTTTCACCTGTCTAATGGCATTTTTTATGGCCAAAGCATCAGAACTTCCATGAGCCTTAATCACCGGTTTCTTTAAACCTAAAAGAGGTGCCCCTCCATACTCTCTATAATCCATTTTGCTTTTTAAGGCACCAAATTGTGGTTTTAAAATCAAAGCGCCAAATTTAGATTTTAAAGACGCAGTAAGTTCTTTTTTTAACAATGAAAAAATAGATATGGCCATTCCTTCTGTCAGCTTCAATATGATATTCCCAACAAATCCATCACAGACAATAACATCGCAGACTCCTTCAGGAATATCTCTTGCCTCTACGTTGCCAATGAAGTTTATATTCGATTCCTTTAATAGAGCATAAGCTTCCTTCACCAATGCATTTCCCTTGCCCTCTTCAGTACCTATATTAGCCAAGGCTACCTTTGGGTTTTTATAGCCTAATATTTTTTCACAATATATTGAACCCATAATTGCAAACTGTTTTAAGTATTCAGGTTTGCTGTCCACATTGGCTCCAGCATCTATTAGTAATGATATGCCTTTCGTAGTCGGATAAACTGTTGCCAAAGCAGCCCTTTCAATACCTGGAATTCTTTTAACTATAAAGAGTCCTCCAGCTAGCAATGCTCCTGTACTTCCTGCAGATATAAATCCATCTCCCTTATCTTCAGCCAGGGTTTTTAAACCTACTACCATTGAGGAGTCCTTTTTTCTTCTTACTGCCAGAGCTGGTTCATCGTCATTTGTTATTACATCATTTGCATTCATTATTTCAATGGCTCCTTGAGGATAATCATATTTTTTCAGCTCTTCTTCTATTATATCCTCTTTGCCTACAATCAATATTTCTACTCCTAATTCCTTTACAGCATCTACAGAACCCTTTACAACCTCTTTATAGCCCTTATCTCCCCCCATACCATCAATTATTATTCTCATATAAATCCTCCTAATACTCTTTAAGTACTACTGTTATTTAATATATTATAGAATAGTTAAAAATGCAATATTTATAGAAAAAAAGATAGTGATTTATTCACTATCTTTACTCAACATCCAAAACTTCCCTTTCACCATAATATCCACAAGCTCTGCATACCCTATGAGGTAATTTTGGTTCATGACACTGTGGGCATTCTGAAATTGTTACCTTTGCTAATCTATATGCTGAAGCTCTTCTTTTATTTTTTCTAGCCTTACTTGTTTTTCTTTTTGGTACTGCCATCTAAAACACCTCCTTATTCCCTAAACCATAAATCTTTTAGTACTGCAAATCTTGGATCAATATCCTCTGCAATGCAATTGCATTCCTGTACGTTCAGATTTGCACCACATTGAGGACAAATTCCCTTACAATCTTCTTTGCAAAGAGGTTTCATAGGAAGGGATAAATATACCATAGTTATTATTTCTTCTGTCAAATCAAGCTTTTCATCAGTATAGTAGATAATTTCCCCTTCTTCATCTTCCATTATATCATCAGTTTTTTTCACCAACTTCCCCGATAAAAATGCTCTTTCTTCTCTTACAAAAGGCTCCAGACATCTCCCACAGATTTCTTCATATTTATACTTTATATCCAAATTAATCAGATAATCTTCATCAGCTTTATATATTTCCCCTTTATGCTTTATAGGCTCTATGAATCTTATCCTTCTGCCATCGATGTCTATTTCGTCTTTTTGTATTTGGCCATTGAATACAATGCTTGAAACATTTTCATCGTGAAGTCTTGACAGGTCCATTTTCATAAATTTCACCTCTTAAACTAACACAAACTATTATATATAAGGAGGCTGATATTTGTCAAGAAATATTATTTTTTAACCAGCTCAACTGTATCTCTTGCAATCATAAGTTCTTCATTTGTTGGAATAACAAGTACAGGAACACTGGTCAAATCCCTGGATACTATTGCTTCTTTTCCTCTTATCTTATTTAATTCCCTATCCAGCTTAATATTTATGCAGTCAAGACCTTCACAGATGTGCTCTCTAACTGTTGGTGAGTTCTCTCCAATTCCTGCAGTAAATACTAAAGCATCTACATTGCATAACAATGCTGAATAAGCTCCGATATACTCCTTCACTCTATTGCAGAATACCTTTAATGCCAATAGTGCTCTTTCGTTGCCTTTTTCAGCTTCCTCTTCCAGGTCTCTGAAGTCACTGCTTATTCCAGAAATACCCAATACTCCTGATTTCTTGTTTAATAAAGTGTTTACTTCATCAAATGATAATTTTTCCTTTTCCATCAGGAATAATATGATAGCAGGGTCTATATCTCCACACCTTGTTCCCATTGCCAGGCCTTCCAGAGGTGTAAATCCCATACTTGTAGCAATGGATTTTCCTCCCTTAACAGCACAAACACTTGATCCGTTTCCTAAATGGCAGGTTATTATGTTTAACTCTTCTATAGGTTTTCCCAGTATTTCAGCTGCCCTCTGTGATACATATTTATGGCTTGTTCCATGGAATCCGTATTTTCTTATTCTATACTTTTCATAATACTCATATGGCAATGGGTATATATAGTTTTCTGGTGGTATTGTTTGATGGAATGCAGTATCGAATACAGCAACCATTGGAGTATTTGGCATCAGTTCCTTACATGCCTCAATACCCATAATATTTGGCGGATTATGTAATGGAGCTAATTCTATACAAGCATTTAAAGCTTCCATAACCCTTTCGTCAATAATTGCTGAATTGGCAAATTCTTCTCCACCATGTACTACTCTATGGCCAACAGCATATATATCATCCATGGACTTTATGGCTCCATATTCTGGATTTACAAGAGCATTCAACACTAATTCCAATGCCCTTCTATGGTCTTTCATTGGCTCTTCAATTACAACCTGTTCTTTTCCCACAGTTGTATGCTTAACCCTTGATCCTTCAATCCCAATTCTTTCAACTAAACCCTTAGCACGAACTTCTTCATTGGTCATATCAATTAACTGATATTTTAAAGAAGAACTGCCGCAGTTAATTACCAAAACATTCATTTGTATTCCTCCTTCAATTTTTATTCCATAGAATATATTATTATAAAAATGTTAAAAAAGCAACGTTATAACGTTATTATGTTTTATAATCTTTGTGTTATAATACTATAATAAAAACTAAGGAGGTCCATAATGAAAGTTGTAGGCATTGTAGCTGAATACAATCCATTCCATTTTGGCCATAAATACCACCTGGAAATGTCAAAAAAAATAACTGACTCAGAATATGCTATAGCAGTAATGAGTGGCTCATTTGTTCAAAGGGGAGAGCCATCCTTAGTTGACAAGTGGACAAAAGCCAAAATGGCAATAGATAACGGAGTTGACCTGGTCATAGAACTGCCGTTTATATTTGCTACTCAATCTGCAGAGCTGTTTGCCTATGGAAGCGTTGCCCTTCTAAACAGCCTGAACATAGTAGACTATATTTCCTTTGGCAGTGAAGAAGGAAAACTTGATATATTATCTGAAATAGCTCATGTTCTGATAGAAGAACCTCCTTATTACAGGGAAAGTTTAAAAACATATTTAAAAAAAGGTGACTCATTTTCAGTATCCCGCCAGAAAGCCCTGAAGGATTACTGTGAAAAATACAAAGTAAAAGATATAAACCTTGATGCAGTCTTAAATTCCCCCAACAACATACTGGCTATTGAATATCTGAAGGCATTAATACGGCTAAACAGCAGTATTACTCCTGTAACAATAAAGAGGATAGGAAGCCATTTCAAGGAAACTAATCTGTCAAACAAAATTTCCAGTGCTACTGCAATCAGAAAAAAGCTTTTGGAGGATGCAGAATCCATAGATGAAATAAAGGATTATGTTCCACATAATACTTATGTGCATCTTTTTAAATACCTAAACTCCAATAATGGTTTTAATTCCTTACATAATTATAACCAGATTATTCATTATTTATTAAGGATTAATTGCTCAAAGGACTTGAAAGATATAATTGATATTGAACCAGGACTGGAAAACAGGATTATTGACATGAGCTCCAAAGAAAGGGATTTGGATTCCTTCATACAGTCCATAGTTACAAAGAGATATCCAAGATCAAGAATTCAAAGAATATTAATTCATCTAATGGCAGGGTTAAAAAAGTCAGACCTTGTTGATATACTCCCTAATTATCCGTCATACATAAGAGTCCTGGGAGCCAATGAAAAGGGTTTTAAGTTGTTAAGAAAAATAAAGGAAAAGTCAGATATTCCAATAATAACTAAGTTTGCAGATTATAAGAATTTCGATAGCTATTATTTGGAAAAAACCATTAGCTATGATAAGAAGGCAACAGATCTTTTTTACCTTGGGATAAACAGCACCCCTCCTTTTAAAGACAGAGATTTCTATACAACCTGTTATATAAAAAAATAGCAGATAATATCTGCTATTTTTTCATATTAATCCTTCTAAAAAATATAATTTATAAAGGAGGTTAGACTTCATGAAAACATATATAAAAAATGCATTATTCATGTTTTTGATACTGTTCCTTCTTATTGTCATAATTAAACATCCTGAAGCTTCTTTAAACAGCGCCTATGATGGCCTTATGACCTGGTTTAATATTGTTTTTCCTTCATTGTTCCCTTTTTTTATAATATCAGAAATACTCATTGAACTAAAATTTGTAAATATCATAGGAAATGCACTTAAGCCAATTATGTACCCATTGTTCAATGTATCCGGTGAAAGTGCCTTTCCTTTTGCAATGAGCGTAATATCCGGTTATCCTATAGGTGCAAAAATTACATCCAGCCTTCGGGAAAAAAGGCTTCTGTCAAAAACCGAAGCTGAAAGGACCATTTCCTTTTCAAGCACTTCAGGTCCTCTTTTCATGCTTGGGGCTGTATCAATAGGAATGTTAAGAAATCCAAATGTTGCTCCTTTAATTATGTTATCACATTATTTAGGTGCTCTAACAGTTGGAATACTGTTCCGATTCTACAAAAAGAAAGAAAAACCAACTCATAAGGCTAATACGCGCAATATTAAGGTTGTTGCTGAAATTTTAAACAGGCATTATTCAATTGGTTCAGTTTTAGGCAGTTCAATATCAAAAAGTATAAACACCATATTGTTGGTTGGAGGTCTGATAATATTCTATTCAGTATTTACAGAACTATTATTTGTTTCCAATACATTCAACAAATTTATCAATACAGTAGGTAATTTAATTCCATTCAACATCAATATGGAATTGCTTAAGGGCATTCTAGCAGGCCTATTGGAGATAACTACTGGTATTAAGAGAATCTCTTCCATAAACATGAATCTGGTTTATAAACTGTTAATAATAAACTTCCTCATTGGCTGGAGCGGTTTTTCCATACATAGTCAGGCACTAAGCTTTATAAGTCAGACTGATATAAATAGCAGATTATACATTTTTTCCAAACTGCTGCACGGTATTTTTTCAAGCCTTTATGGTGGTTTGCTTTATGCTGCAAAATACAGGGAATACATTGAACCTTCCTTTATGCCAGGGCCTTATATTGCTGATTACTATTTTACAGGCCAATGGCAGGCAATATTTTTAAGCTCATTTAAAATAGCAATATTGGCATCACTATACATGTTAATCAGTTCAGCAATACTATTAATAATATACAGAATATCAGAAAGGGCCTGACTACTTGGTTCCCCTCAGCTCCTGCCTGTTTTGATTTAACAAATCAATAAGGTTCTTTAAATTCTGCTGGGTTTCCTGAAGTATGCTGTCAGCATATTCCAACGCTCCAAGCCTTATCTCTTTTGCATTGGTCTGGGCTTTTTTGATTATCTCCTCTGCCATCTCTTTAGCCTTTTTAGTTATTTCATTCTCATCTATTAATTCCTTCAGCCTCAACTCTGCTTCGTTTAACAATGTATCTGCGTCCTTTTGAGCTTCAGCCAGTATTCTCTGTCTTTCCTCCTTAATCCAGCTGGCCTGTTTGATTTCATCCGGTAGCTTGATTCTGATTTCCCTCAATATCTCAAATAGCTCGTCCGCATCTACCATAACCTTGTTTGAAAAGGGCAAGGAAGATGCATTTTCCAAAATATCTTCTATTTCATCAATTAGCTTTAATACATCCATTTAACCCTGACCCCCTTTTATTTTCTCTCTTAATGCTTTCTCTACCACTTTGGGAACAAAGCAGGATATGTCCCCTCCAAAGGTAGCTACTTCCTTTACTATGCTGGAACTCAAATAGGAATATTCGCCCTGAGCCACCATATATATGGTTTCTATGTCCTTTGCCAATTTTTTATTGACAAGAGCCATTTGCATTTCATATTCAAAATCTGAAACAGCCCTTAATCCTCTTACTATTAGCGAGCAGTTTTTCTTTTTGGCATAGTCTACCAGCAAGCCATTAAAAGAATCTATTTCCACATTGTCATAATTTTCCAATACCTTCTTTAAAAGATCCATCCTTTCATCAACTGTAAACATGTTTTTCTTGGAACTGTTATTCAATACGGATACTATTACCTTATCAAATTTTTTAGCACACCTGTTTATAATATCTATGTGCCCGTATGTTACTGGATCAAAACTTCCTGGATAAATAACAACCATCATATACCTCCTAAACTTGTCTAATTGTGTAAAAAGATAAAGACTTAAATCCATATTCTCTGTGGTCTTTCCTAATGAGCCTAAATATGGATTCATCCTCTAACATTATATTTTTTTCATGTTCAATTATCAATAAGCCATCTTCCTTTAAAATATCCATGCTATCTATAGCTTTTAGTATATCCAAGGCTAATCCCTTCCCATAGGGTGGGTCTGCAAATATATAGTTAAATTTAATTCTTTTATTGTTAAACTCCTTTAAAGCATTAAAAGCATTTTTCTTAATTATTTCAGCCTTATCAAACAGTCCTGTATGTAATAGGTTATCCTTTATGCATTGTATGCTTTCATATGAATTATCGACAAAATATGATTTTACTGCACCCCTGCTTAAAAATTCTATTCCTATTCCACCGGAACCAGCAAAGAGATCTAATACTACTGCTTCATTTTTAATACTTCTTATTATATTAAACAGGGACTCCTTTATTCTGTCTTCAGTAGGTCGGGTATTCATTCCTTTGGGTGCTTTCAACTTAAACCCTTTCTTCTCACCTGCAATCACTCTCAAAAGACCACCTCATTTTATGGTATTATTGTATCATATTTTGTCAAAAGATTAATAGCATTAGTTAAAAATTAAATCTTTTATACTATCTTTAAACATATCTATGATGCTTTGCCTTAAGTAAAAGTATTTCTCACTTAGCAAAAGCTTATCTTCATTTAGTACATCCCTGGCTTTTTTCTGTGCAATCTTTAGTATATCCATATCTGTAAACAAATTTGCAATCTTCAAATCCGGCAAACCATGCTGCTTTGTTCCGAAAAATTCTCCTGGTCCCCTTAATTCCAGGTCTTTTTCCGATATATAGAAGCCATCTGTTGACTTTTGAAGTATTCTCATTCTTTCCCTTGATATCCTGGAGTTGCTGCCGTTAATCAATATGCAGTAGGACTGATATTCGCCTCTTCCAACTCTTCCGCGCAGTTGGTGAAGCTGAGCCAGCCCAAATCTCTCGGCGTTATGTATTACCATTATATTTGCATTAGGCACATTTACCCCAACTTCTATGACAGTTGTGGAAACCAGTATATCCAGTTCTCCCTTTGCAAATTTCTCCATGACTTCGTCTTTTTCTGAAGGCCTCATCTTTCCGTGGAGCAATCCAACCCTGAATTCACTGAATACATCATCCTTCAACTTCCTGTACAATTCATCTGCAGATTGCAAGTCCATGGTTTCATTCTCTTCTATTAATGGTGTTACTATATAAGCCTGTCTTCCTGTTAATATCTGTTTCTTTACAAATGCATTTACCCTGTCAATCATATTTGTCCCAACAGCAATGGTTTCTATCTGCTTTCTGCCTGGGGGAAGCTCATCTATAATAGAAATATCCAAATCACCATATAATATCAACCCTAATGTTCT
Source organism: Tissierellia bacterium (assembly GCA_012839745.1). GTDB lineage: Bacteria > Bacillota > Clostridia > Tissierellales > Tepidimicrobiaceae > DUMS01. Next base: position 34,220 of record DUMS01000043.1, on the reverse strand, counting down.
TGGTATTGGAGTCGCTGTCATAACCAGTATATCAGGATTATCTCCCTTTTGGCTTAAAATTGCACGCTGTTTTACTCCAAATCTGTGCTGTTCATCAGTTATGGCTAAACCAAGCCTAAAAAATTCCACCTTGTCCTGAATAACTGCATGTGTTCCTATTAATATGTCGATACTTCCTTCCTTCAATCCTCTTAATATCTCCTCTTTTTCCCTGCTGCTAATGCTTCCAATTAATAGTTTAATATTAATATCATAATCCTTCAAGAAATTTGATACAGATTCATAATGCTGTGTAGCCAGTATTTCTGTAGGAGCCATCATGACTGACTGATACCCTGCTCTCCATGCCTTAAGCATTGCAAGAACTGCTACAATGGTCTTGCCGGAACCTACATCTCCCTGAACAAGCCTATTCATCTGCTCCTCACTTTCCATATCCTTCTCTATTTCCTTAAAAACTCTCATTTGGGCATCTGTCAATTTAAATGGCAATCTGTTAATAAAACTGTAAACCTCATTATCAGGAGGAAACTTAATACCACGATATAATTCCTTGGTTCTGCTCTTTATCAAAAATAAGCCCAGTTGAAGTATAAGAAGCTCCTCAAAAACAAGCCTTCTTCTTGCTCTAATGTAATGGTCACGGCTTTCAGGAAAATGTATGTTTCTTATAGCTTCTTCAATGGGCATTAAATCCAGTTCATCTCTTAAATCCTCAGGAAGCTTTTCCTTAATGGAACTAATATGTGAAGATATTGCATTGCTCATTATCCTTATCATTTCGCTGTTTGTAAGATTCCCTGTTAGAGAATATATTGGTATTATCCTCCCAATCATGTTGCTGTTTCCTTTTTCAAATACAGGGTTCATTATCTGCACTTCATTGCCAAAAACATTAACCTTCCCGTTTACTGTGAGAATATCTCCAAATGAAATCTTACTTGTTATATAATCCTGATTAAACCATACTAATGTTGCATGTCCAGTCTTATCCCTTACCGGGATTTTAATAATAGACAGATTCTTTCTAGGTTTCGATGTAGTAGGGTATCCACACACCTGTACTTTTAAGCTTACCTTTTCTCCACTTCTGCATTGGCTTATAATCTTAAATTCACTTCTGTCATCATAATCTCTAGGTACATAATACAACAAATCCTCTACAGTGTATATATTCAGCCTTTTAAGCAGTAATGCTTTTTTTGGCCCAACACCTTTAACATATTGAATATCCATTACAATCCCCTCGACTCCAGCTTTTTAAATAAAATCCCTACCAGATGGTAGGGTAATATTATTCTACTGAGAATATATAGTAATATAGCGGTTGGCCACCGTATAGGACTTCCACATCAAAATCTTCATACTCTGACTTTATCAAATCAGCTAATCTCTCTGCCTCGTCTTCTTCAATTCCATTTCCATAGTAAATGGTAATGAGAGAAGAGTTTTCATTTACAATGCTTTTAATTAAATTAAAGGATACCTCTTCTATGTTATTTCCATTGGAAACTACTTCTCCTTTAGATATTCCTATTATATCATTTTTGTTTATCTTCTTGTTGTTTATTTCAGAATCCCTTACTGAATAGGTAACCTGCCCTGTTATTACATGTTTAAATGCTTCCTTCATATTTTCTATGTTTTCCTCTACTTCCAGTTCCGGGTCAAATGCTATTAAGCTTGATATGCCTTCAGGTATGGTTTTTGTAGGCAGCACATACACGTTTTTATTTGATAATTCCCTTGCCTGTTCTGCAGCTAAAATAATATTTCCGTTATTGGGCAAAACAATTATATATTCTCCATTTACTTTTTCAATGGCATTTAATATATCTTCAGTACTTGGGTTCATAGTTTGACCGCCTGGTATTATGCAATCTACATTAAGCTCCTTGAATATGTTATCCAGTCCTTCTCCAACAGAAACAGATATAAAGCTGTACTTCTTATATGCCTTTTCATTTTTGCTTTCCACATGCACTTCTGTATCATTTTCCTTAGCTAGTATATGCCTGTGCTGATATCTCATGTTGTCTATTTTAATATCGCTTAATTCTCCAAGGTTTAATGCTTTCTCCAAAACTATTCCAGGATTATTTGTATGTATATGAACCTTTATTAAACCTTCTCCACCTACTACCAATAGTGAATCTCCAAATGCTGAAATTTCATTTCTAAATGCATCATAGTCATCTATGTTTGTGTTTATCATGAACTCAGTACAATATCCATATTTAATATCTGATGTATCAAGTTCCTTTAAAAATGGAGTTTCATGGGTGACTTCTTTTTCCATTTCTTTCTTTGTTTCTTCCATATCAACAAATTCCTTGTTTGCAATGGCATAATATGCACCAGTTAATACAAATATGAGGCCCTTTCCCCCGGCATCTACTACTCCTGCATCCTTTAGCACCTTCAGCATTTCAGGAGTTCTATCCAGAACCTCATTGGCATGTTTTATAACCTTTTCCATGAACTTTAGTATATCCTTTTCTGTATCTGAGATGGATAAAGCATATTCTGCACTTTCTCTGGCAACGGTCAGTATTGTCCCTTCCGTTGGCTTCATAACAGCTTTATATGCAGTGTCTGATGCCATCTTGAAAGCATTTGCAATTGCAATGGTATCCAATTTTTCTTTTCCCTTTACGCCATTTGAAAATCCTCTTAACAGCTGGGATAGTATAACCCCTGAATTGCCTCTTGCTCCCATCAAAGAACCATTGCTTGCTGCCAGGGCAATTCTTGATATGCTTTCTTCATAATCATCCAATTTTGATATCTGATTTACTGCTGATTTCAGTGTCAAATACATGTTTGTCCCAGTATCCCCATCTGGCACAGGAAACACATTTAAGCTGTTTACTTCTTCCTTATTTTTTTCCAGCAGATTTGCAGCACCAATAAATGCTTTTTTTAGCATAAATCCATCTATATATGTTATGTTCAATTACTGTACCTCCTTATACTACTTTTCTACTCTAATTCCTTGAACATAGACGTTAACTTTCTTAACCTTTAGACCTGTCAAGTTCTCTACATTAAATTTGACCTTTTCAATTATATTTTCCGCTACTACTGATATTTTAATTCCGTACTGCAATATTACATGTAAATCAATTATTACTTCGTTTTTGTCTGAATATATCTTTACCCCTTTAGATAGATTATCTCTCTTTAAAAGCTCAAAGAACCCGTCAGTTGCATTTTTGCTTGCCATGCCTACTATTCCATAGCTTTCCATGGCTGAAAGTCCTGCAATGGTGGCAATAACATTATCATCTATGTCAATATATCCAAACTGATTCTTCTCTCTTGCTGGCACTAAATATCTCCTCCCTAAATATTATTTATGGCTATATTTTATTCTATTATATAAAATTGTTCAACTAAATGCAAAACAATTCTTTTTGCAGTAAATATAGTTGCTTTTTTAATATTCTTTGTGTTACAATATAATATGTTATTATGGATTGAGTTAAAATATACCTGTAGTGTTTGATCTAAGGAGGTGTTCTATATGGCAAAGAAATGTGACATATGCGGAAAAGGAAGAGTATTTGGAAACAAAGTTAGCTTTTCAAATAAAAAGAGCAACAGAAGCTGGGCTCCAAATGTAAGGACCGTTAGAGCTGTTATAAATGGAGCTACTAAAAGAATAAATGTTTGCACAAGATGTTTAAGGTCTGGAAAAGTTGAAAGAGCACTATAATAATTAAGGCTTCCAATATTATTAGGATATGGGAAGCCTATTTTATTTCATTATGAGTATGCCCATTAGTATAAGGGCTAATCCAATTAGAACCAGAAGGAATTCAACTGGCAATACATTGATAACTATTAAAAGGCCTATTATTGCCAATGCAATTCCTACAATTCTGTTTATTTTATTTTTATACTTGTAAAAATGCCTTTTCATATAATCACCCCACATATCGTTTACTCTATAATATTCATATATAAAACCAATGTTTACATATAAATAAAAAAGATAGGCTTTTTATTAAAGCCTATCTCAATCTCTGGCCACTATCACTAGGCATTGGCCTTCATGTAATTTTATGTATCCTTTATTATCCCTAATAATATTGCTAATTCCATGGGTAGATGTAAAGTTTATCCTAGTATTGTTCAGTTCATATTCAAATCCCTTTAATGTTACTGTAATTCCTTTTGATTCTATTGGGATAATAGATACAAAATATCCTTCCTTTCTGTCTAATACCAGCTCATTGTTAATTAGATATATTGTATTGTAATTATGCACTATTTTACCCTTAAACCCGCTATCATTTATTTTTTTCAGCAAAAGGATATTTGCTATGGAATGGTCAATTCTATTACCTATTGCCCCTGCTATAGTTATTTCCGTAGCTCCAATATCCATTAAATACTCTATGCATAACTCAGAATCCGTTTTGTCCTTTTTGACAGGGAACTTATATACTGGTATTTTAGCCTTTTCCAATACTTCCAAAGTACCAACTGATATTGAATCCAAGTCCCCTATAACTAAATCTGGCTTAATTCCCAGCTCCAAACAATAGTCAGTTCCACCGTCAGCTGACAATATGAATTCGGATTCATCCCTTAGAGCCAGCATTATATCTTTGTTGATTTTCTCTCCGTTTAATATAAGCAGTGCTTTCAACCTATCATCCTCTTATCTAGGAATTTTACTTAATGGCTTCCATATTAACGCCAGTATTACTGCAGATATTATGAATTCAGGTACCAAATAGCTTGCCTGGTACAATAAAGAATATATCCATGGATTCTGACTGCCTGCATATTCACTGAAGAATATTACACCAGCAAGCAGATGGCATATAAACCTTATTGCAACACCTGAAAAAACTCCAGCTACAATACCTATTATACCACTTTTATCTTCTCTGTAGGCATAGTTTGAAAAAATACCTGCCAATCCTAGAAATCCAAAAGCCACAGGGTATTCCAGAATTGCCTGGGCAGGTGAAAAAAACCATCCTCCGAGCATTAGCTGCAATAAGCCAAATAACGCTCCTGCAATAATTCCTGGCCCAAGTCCCCATCTAAATGCAAACAGGAATATTGGAATCATGCTTCCGGCAGTTACTGAACCGCCCTGAGGTGCTTCGTATATTTTTATTCTGTCCAGTATTATTGCTAATGCAATCATAATACCTGCTTCAACCAGCATTTTAGTACTCCACTTTTTCATTATAATTCCCCCCAGCAAAAATATAACCCATTACCTGAATATCAGTAATGGGTAGATAGAAATCAACACACTTTCCTACGCTAGTATTACCTAGTTCAGGTTTAAGGGTCGGGATTTTCTCCCCTCTCAGCCATTTTTAGGCTCCCCTAGTGCTTTGCAATATTCAATTTCAAGCTCATTATACCATATTTTACAGAAAATTTAAACCCCATATTTAAACATTTTTGTTCTTTCAGTTATATCCTCTGCTTCAAAAATTCCCGATCCTACAACTATTATATCCAGCCCGCACTTAACAATATCCTTATAATTATCAAGCTTAATGCCACCATCAGCTTCAATAAGTAGATTTAAATTTCTGCTTTTTACTATTTCTTTCATTCTGACAATTTTCCTCTTTGTAGATTCAATGAATTTCTGGCCTCCAAATCCTGGATTAACAGTCATAATTAAAACCAAATCCAGATAATCCAGAACGTATTCAATAGAATCCAAAGGTGTTGCCGGGTTTAATGCAACTCCAGCCTTAATTCCAAAGGATTTAATGGCTTCAACTGTCCTATGCAGGTGAGTTGTAGATTCCACATGGACAGTTATTAAGTCTGCTCCTGCCTTTACAAAATCCTCTATATATCTTTCCGGTTTTTCAATCATCAAATGTACGTCAAAAGGTATATCTGTAATATTTCGTATACTTTTAATGACAGGAGGGCCAAAAGTTATGTTTGGCACAAACATGCCATCCATAATATCCAGATGCAGAAAGTCAGCCCCTCCCTTTTCCAGTTTCTCTATTTCTTCCTTTAGATTTGCAAAATCTGCTGATAAAATGGAAGGTGCAATCATTACCATATTAATACCTCCTAAGGTTTCTTATCTCTTCCAGAAACTGCAGATAATTGTTATATCTTCTGGCGCTTATATTGCCCTTTTCAACCTGCCTTTTTACCTCGCAATCAGGTTCCATGAAATGAAGGCATCCTGTGAATCTGCATTTATCCTTGTATTTATCTATTTCCTTAAAATAGCTTCCCAGTTCAGTTTCTTTCTCTATAAAATCCAGGTTTAAAGAGCTAAACCCTGGAGTGTCCAGCACATAGGTGTTATCCATACCCGTGTAAAGGAGTTCAACATGCCTTGTAGTGTGATTACCCCTATTGGCCTTCTTGCTTACATTTCCTGTTTTAAGCCTGAAATCAGGATGGAGTTTATTCAATAAAGATGATTTTCCAACTCCCGAAGGTCCTGCAAAAACTGTAATATTGTTCTTCAAAATATCTCTAAGCTCATCTATACCTTTATCGTTTAATATGCTGGTTTTTATAAGGGGATATTGGGTTTTAGCATATATATCCTCAACTTCTCTAATTTCATCTTCACTTGCCAAATCTAATTTGTTGATTATTATACATATTTTTAATCCTTCATGCTCTGCCATGACCAGAAATCTGTCCAAAAGCCAGTAGTTAATACTTGGATTTTTAATGCTCATCACTATAACTGCCTGGCTGACATTGGCTACAGGAGGTCTTATCAACTGGGATGAACGTTCAAATATTTTTTCAACATATCCTGTATTATCTTCCTTGTTAATCCTAATTGCTACTCTATCACCAACCAGAGGTGTAATATTCTTATCCCTAAACACGCCTCTAGCCCTACATTCAAATATTCCTTCTTCAGTTTTTACATAGTAAAATCCGCCAATTCCTTTTACAATAATTCCTTCTAACATGCATACCTCCTATCTTTCCGGATGTTCTATAACTTCTATTAGTTTATCATCCTGGTAGAATTCAAAGGTTGAATCTTTCTTTCCAGACAGGTATATCTGTACCTCTTTATTTACTTCATGAACCTCATTATATACAGTTTCCTTTCTTCCATCCTGAACTCTCTCTATTCTAATTCTTACAGTATCATTTTCGCCCTTTGGGGTTATATTAATTATAAATGGTATTTCATCATCTGAATTATCTTCATTCCCTGGCTCCTGTGGCTCTTCCGGTACCTCCGGAGGTCCAGCACTTACCATAAAGTCCACTGCAGTATTTGCCTCTATTTCAAACCCAGCTACTATGCTCTGCCAGAAGACTTTGCCTTCCTCGTACTCTTCGTTTGGCTCTCTGGTTATTTCGCCAGGTATTAAATTGTTGGCTATAAGGGCATTTCTAGCCTGTTCTTCAGTTAGCCCTACAAGATTAGGCATTGGAACCAACACTACTTCAGGCCCTTTGCTAACAACAATTCTCACAACGGAGCCTACCTCCACCTCAGTAAAAGGCTCAGGGTCCTGGTCTATAATTTTGTTTGCAGGTACTGTATCGCTGTTTTCATAAGTTACTTTTTCAACCAGATTTGCATCCCTTAGAAGGCCTTCTATTTCTGTAATATCCTTATTTATCAGATTTGGTACTGTAGTCATCTCCTTGCCTTTGCTTACAACTACCTCAACTGTATAGCCTTTTTTGACTTCAGTTCTTGCATCAGGCTTTTGATCAATTATCAGGCCCTTTTCATACTCATTGTTATATATCTCCTTTGATACCTCCAGATTAAGTCCAAGTTCCTTCAATTCCTCTTCAGCCTGCTCTACATCCATACCAACTAGATTAGGTACCCTTATTTCATCAGTTGTTGCAAACAGCTCCCTGAACTTCATAAATCCCAATGCTAATGAGCTTACTACTATAAAAGCCAGCAATATGGCAAGAAACACAACCTTTAAGCCGCTGTCTGTATTCTTTTTCTTATTTGACTTTCTCATACCAGTATCATTCCTATTCTCCACAGGTGGAATTATTTGAGTTGGCTCATCTACTGAGCTGATATTATCCAATATTACATCATCATTGGCATTTCTTATCTTATACAGGTCATTCAAAAGTTCACTGGCTGAACTATATCTTTCAATCTGACTTTTCCTCACGCATTTCAAAATAATATTTTCAAGAGGTACAGGTATTGAACTGTCAATTTCCCTTGGGGGTATTATTTCTTCCTGAATATGCTTTAAAGCTACAGATATTGGACTATCGCCTTCAAAAGGGACCCTCCCTGTTATCATCTCATACATTACAATGCCAAGGGAATATATGTCAGATTTTTCATCTGTATATCTTCCTCGTGCTTGTTCAGGTGAAAAATAGTGTACACTTCCTATAACATTGGACGTATTTGATATGGTGGAAGCTGAAGCAGCTCTGGCAATTCCAAAGTCTGTTACCTTTACTCTTCCTTCTTCTGTAATCATAATATTATGTGGTTTTATATCACGATGCACAATATGATTCTTATGTGCATGTGCAAGGGCTTCTGCTATCTGTATTGAATAGTCCAATGTTTCATTAACTGTCAGCTTTCCCTTCTCCTTTATAACTTCCTTAAGGGTTTTGCCTTTAATGTATTCCATAACAATGTAATGTATATCATGATCCCCTATTTTTTCAACTCCAACATCATATATATTTACTATGTTAGGATGAGACAAGCTTGCTGCTGCCTGCGATTCCCTCCTGAACTTCTTGATGAATTCTTCATCGTTGATATACTCATCTCTTAATACCTTTACTGCTACATACCTGTTTAAAAGCCTGCATCTTGCTTTATATACAAGGGCCATTCCGCCCCCGCCAATTTTTTCGATAATCTCATATCTATTACCAAGAATCGTTCCTAACATTTGCTCACCCCACTTTACATATATTTAATGGCTACTACTGATATATTATCAAAACCGCCTTTGTTATTGGATAATTCCACTAAGTATTCACAGGCTTTCTGAATATTTTCGTTAACTAGCAATAGCTCCTTAATCTCATCATCATTTAGCATATTAGTCAAGCCATCAGTACATAGAAGCAATATGTCGCCCTTCAACTTGTTTGTTACTATGACATCCACTTCAATATCCTTGCTGGTGCCTACTGCTCTGGTTATTATGTTTTTCTGTGGATGATGCTTGGCTTCTTCCCTGGATATGCTCCCATTTCTAATAAGCTCCTCTACCAAGGAATGGTCTTCTGTTATCTGATAGAGAGTGTTGCCTCTTAAAAGATAAGCTCTGCTATCCCCAACATGGCCTATATAAATCTTTTCATTTATATCCCATGCAAGAGTCACCGTAGTTCCCATTCCATAGCATTCATTTCTTTCCAGGGATTTTTTATAGATTTCATCATTGGCTCTCCATATGGAATGCTTAATTTTGTTAATTATGTAACTATCATCCATGTTTAAATCATCAAAATCATTTTCAAGGCTGGAGCTTATTATTTCAACTGCCATTCTGGATGCAATTTCTCCAGCCTTATGTCCTCCCATGCCATCAGCTATAATAAATAACGGATATTTAACATTTTGGGATATATAATATGAATCCTGGTTTATATCCCTAATTCTCCCTATGCTCGTTTTAACACCTACTTCCATATAGATCACCTCACAACTAATTATCTACTCTATTGGCAAACCTTCTTCTAAGCTGTCCGCAGGCAGCATTTATATCTGCTCCCATTTCTCTTCGCACCGTAGCAGAAATATTTGCCTTTTTAAGTTCTTTTACAAACAATTCTATGATTGCATCCTTTGGCTTTCCACTGTCAAACTCCTTAATAGGGTTTAATGGAATTAAATTGACATGACAGTTTAACCCCTTTAGAATTCTAACGAGTTCCTCCAAATCCCTAATGCTGTCGTTTATGCCTTTCATTAAAGTATATTCCATTGTAATTCTTCTGTTTGTCTTTTTAAAATAATACCTGCAGGCATTAATTATCTCCTCTATGGAGTAAACCTTAGCAATAGGCATTATGGTTTTTCTGATATCATCAAAAGGTGAATGCAGAGATATGGATAGTGTTATAGGTATGCCTTCATCTGCCAAATCATATATTTTTGGAACAAGCCCGCAAGTAGACAGAGTTATATTTCTATAGCTTAAGTTATGACCTTTTTCATGATGTATTATATTTAAAAACTTCAATACATTATCATAATTATCAAGAGGTTCTCCACTTCCCATAAATACTATATTTCCAATTCTAATTCCCAAATCATCCTCAATAGCATATATTTGCTCAGCCATTTCTGAAGGGTTGAGATTTCTAATACATCCTTCCTTTGTCGAAGCACAGAACAAACAGCCCATTCTGCAGCCAACCTGGGTAGATATACAAGCTGAATAGCCATATTTATACTTCATCAAAACGCTCTCAATAATATTACCATCCCTTAACAAAAAAAGGTACTTCTTAGTATCGTCTATTTTTGAATCAAATCTCCTATAAACTCTAATCCTGTCTATTTCGCCAATGCTATTTAGCTTGTCCCGTAAGTCTTTAGAGAATACAGTAATATCCTCTAAACTATTGACGTGATTCTTATGAATAAATGTAAACAGCTGTTCCGCTCTGAACTCCTTTTCCCCTATTTCACAAAAAAAAGGCTTCATCTCTTCAATGGTCATGTTATTAAATATAATTCTACCCAATAAATCACCTCACGTATTTTCCTAATTTTATATTATATCACAACATGGCCAAAATTATATATTTTCTTTTATTAATCTGGCAATAAAAAAGCCATCAGTTCCATGAACGTTTGGAAAAAGCTGAACATATCCTTTTTCTGCAGTGTCCGCATTTCTGGTGGAACACAGAAAATTCTCAAATCCGCTTAATTTAAAATTCCTGTTTTTCATTAGAAAGTCTTGAATCACATCCATATTCTCTGCCTTTTCAATGGTACATGTGCTATATACCATTACACCTCCAGGTTTCAAATACTTTCCTGCATTATTTAATATTTTTTTCTGCATATCTGCTAGGTCCTTGATATCCTCTTCTTTTCTATTCCATTTTATTTCAGGCCTTCTTTTTATTATACCCAAACCGGAACAAGGAGCATCTACAATACAGTAATCTGCCATTTCTACCATGTTCTTATTAAGCTCCTGAGCATCATGTATTCCAGTTTCAATGATTGTAATTCCTAGCCTCTCTGCATTTTCCATGACTAATTTTAACTTATGCTCGTATATATCCAAGCTTATGATTTTCCCCTTATTATTCATTATCTGTCCTGCATGTGTAGACTTACCGCCAGGGGCACTGCACAAATCCAAGACTACGGAATTTTCCGCCGGAGATAGAATCTGTGCAACCAGCATGCTGCTCTCATCCTGAATTGTAAAATATCCCTTATTGAATTCCTCCGTTTCAGTTATCCTAACAGGATCTTCAACTATTAGCCCATCAGAGGCATATTCTGTATTGTAAACAGTATATCCATAATCTGAAAGTATTCTCTTTAACTCATCTCTTCTTAATTTCAGGGTATTTACCCTTATATTAAGCATTGGTTTTGAGTTGTTGCTGACTAAAAGCTCTTCTGTAAATTCCAGTGAAAATTCCTTCACCCATCTTTCTACCATCCATCTAGGGTGGGAATATTTTATGGATAAATAGTCCAGTTTATCCTTAACATCAATCTTCATCAGTTCTTCTTTATTTCTTGAAAAATTTCTAAGTATACCATTTGTAAATCCCACAGTTCCCTTATGGCCATATTTTTTTGCCAGATTGACAGACTCGTTAACTGCAGCCCTATGAGGGATTCTATCCATAAAAGCCATCTGATATACTCCAATTCTCAGTATTTCCAGTATTTTAGGGTCTATCTTCTCTATTTTCACTTTTGATAGTTTTGATATTATATAATCCAAGTATAAAGCATTCTCTATAACACCATAGACAATCTCTCTAATAAGGTTTTCACCTTTTACATCTTCCCTGCCTTTTAAGTACTTGCTTATGGAATAATTTGAAAAAGCACCATTCTGGTGTACGTCCATTAGCACTTTTAATGCAATTTCCCTAGAATTCATTTCCTTTCTCTCCTTATAAAAGATTTTGCCTGGATAAATCCAGGCAATCCCATATAAATATTAATTTAATCCCTTCTTCTCCCTGAAATGGATAAAAGCCTTAATAGCTGTGCAATGGCGACTAATGTGGCTGCAACATAAGTTAATGCAGCTGCCTGCAACACCTTTTTAGAGCCTTCTATTTCATCACTATACACAATGCCATTCTCCAGCTGAAGAAGAGCTCTTCTGCTTGCATTAAATTCCACAGGCAAAGTTACTACCTGAAATAAAACTATGGCTAAGTATAACATAATACCAACATCCAATAAAAATGGACTTATAACAAATCCCATAAGTATTAATATCCATACAAACCTTGAGCTGAAGCTGGCTATAGGTGCAATATTGTTTCTTATAATCAATGGGAAGTATCCTTCGCTGTGCTGTATAGCATGGCCTACCTCATGGGCTGCAACAGCAACACTGGCCAGACTTCTCCCATCGTATACATTTCTGGACAGCCTTACTACTCTCTTTCTTGGGTCATAATGGTCTGTCAGATTTCCTCCTATAGGTTCAACTGCAACATCGTAAAGGCCATTTCTGTCCAATATGAACCTTGCCACTTCTCTGCCGCTGTACCCGTTACGGCTTGGCACCCTCAGGTATTTGTTAAATGCTGATGAAACCTTAAATTGTGCATACAATGAAATCATTATTGCAATCATCAATGGCAAACCCCATGCACCAAGTCCACCACCGTAATATCCGCCGTAGTAGTATCCATTATACATATTATCCCTCCTCAATTCAATTTAGCCTTATATTGACCAGGAATTTATTTCCTCTCAAATATTCGGATACCTTCATCTTATTCTTTCCAGGAAACTGCAACTCCTCTATTACTATGGAAGAATCCTGACAGTTTACAAAAATTCCTTCATCTGTAACCTTAACAACCGTTCCATTTTCCTTATCGGAAAATCTTTCTGCCTTTTTTGCTCTGTGTATCTTTACATTTTCTCCATTATATTCAAAATATGCTGAAGGCCAGGGTTTTAACCCTCTAACCAGATTAATTATATTGTCCCCATTATTATTCCAGTCAATTCTTCCAGTTTTTTTTGTAAGCATTGGGGCATAGGATGATAATCTGTCATCCTGAGGAATCCTGTTAACATGTCCTTTTTCAATATCATCAAGAACTTCAACTATAAGCTTTCCACCAAGATGAGAAAGCTTGTGGTGTATGGAAATTGAATCATCATCCTCTTCTATTGGAATCCTTTCTATCTTAAGAATATCTCCAGTATCCAGCCCCTCATCCATTTCCATAATGGACACTCCTGTTTCTTTTTCTCCATTTATGATAGCCCAGTTTATAGGTGCAGCACCTCTATACTTAGGAAGTATGGATGCATGAACATTTAAGCATCCATACTTCGGTATATTCAGTACCTGTTTTTTTAATATTTGCCCAAATGCAACAACTACTATTACATCAGGGTTTAGGTCTTTAAGTTTTTCTATAGACTCATTCATGTTTACCGAATCTGGCTGATATACTTCAAGCCCCAGTTCCAAAGCTTTCTCCTTCACCGGAGATGGAAGTACCTTCTTGCCTCTGCCTCTCTGCTTATCCTTTTGCGTAATCACAAGGGAAATATTGTGTCCCTTTGAATATAGGCACTCCAATGCTGGAACTGCAAAATCCGGCGTTCCCATAAACACTATATTCACACTATCACCTCAATATCATTCTTCATCCTCTTCTGTATCTATTTCCTCTATCATCTTGTCGATAAAGAGAATTCCATCTAGGTGGTCTATTTCATGGCATAATGCTTTTGATAATAAGCCAGTGCCTTCTATAATTTTCTCCTCTCCATTTTCGTCCAGATATTTTACTCTGACCTTTTCTGGCCTTTTAACCGTTCCAGCTTTATCAGGTATACTCAAGCAACCTTCTGAATCTATGAATTCTCCCTCTTCAAATATTATTTCTGGATTTATAAGCTTTATAGGACCTTCTCCTATGTCAATCACTATTACTCTTCTTAGAACTCCCACCTGAGGTGCAGCCAATCCTACACCTTCGTTTTCATACATGGTTTCCACCATATCATCCAGAAGTGTTTTAATTCTATCGTTTATTTCCTCAACTTCTTTTGATCTCTTTCTAAGAATCGGGTCTCCTATATATCTTAACTGTCTAATTGCCATATTATTCCTCCTAAATTATAGAGTTGGGATTGATATCTACACTAATTTTAATACTATCTAAGTTTATCTTTTGTCTGTTTAATATACATACCCATTTTATTATATTTCTTAACTTATCCAGCTGTTCATCACTGCATTTTATTATTATCTGATATCTGTAGTTATTCTTTATTTTTTCCAAAGGTGCTCTTGAAGGCCCCATAATATTCTCAATAATATTTACAAGGCCATTTTTTTTGATTTCCTCTATTAATACATTATAAACTTCATTGGATTTCAATGCAACTAATGCATCATTTTCCCCATATATAAGTATGGTTATAATGTTAGCAAAGGGTGGATAGTTGAATTCCCTTCTCAATAAAATTTCCTTGTTGTAAAAGCTTACATAATCATGCTCCCTGGCAAGCTTTATGCTGTAATGGTCAGGGTTATAGGTCTGTATTATAACATGTCCGCTAAACTCTCCCCTTCCTGCTCTTCCTGCCACCTGGGTTATAAGCTGAAAAGTCCTTTCAGATGACCTGAAATCCGGTAAATTCAAGCTGGTATCTGCTGCTATTATGCCTACCAAGGTTACACCTTTAAAATCCAGTCCTTTGGCTATCATCTGGGTTCCTATTAATATATCAATGCTCTTATTTGCCATTCTTTTCAAAATTGACTCATAGCTGCCCTTCCTTGAAGTTGTATCCAAGTCCATTCTCATTACTGCAGCTTCTGGAAACAGCTCCTTGGTATACTCTTCAACTTTTTCAGTCCCTATTCCAAAATATTTAATGTATTTGCTTTTACAAACAGGGCAGATTCTGGGTGGCAATACGGTTTTACCGCAATAATGGCATTTCAATCTGTTTTCATGCATGTGATAAGTCATTGAAATGCTGCAATTGTCGCACTTTGCCACATAACCGCAGCTTCTGCAGGATATAAATGTTGAATGCCCCCTTCTATTTAAAAAGAGTATAGTCTGGTTTCCACTGGAAAGGTTCTTCTCTATAGATTCCCTAAGCTTCCTGCTAAATATGGAAATATTACCACTATTTAATTCTTCCCTCATATCCACTATTTCAACTTCCGGAAGCTTTCTGTTATTTATTCTCCTTGTGAGATTCAATAATTTCATATGCCCCGTCAGGCTCTTATAATAGCTTTCTATGGAAGGAGTTGCTGACCCCATTACCAGGACAGCATTATTTTGTTTACATCTCTTCTCAGCTACTTCTATTGCATCATATTTGGGGTTCATATTTGATTTATATGTAGACTCATGCTCTTCATCTATAATAATAAGTCCAAGGTTGTTAAAGGGTGCAAATACTGCAGAGCGGGCACCTATTGCTATTTTTACCTTTCCTTCCCTAATTCTCCTCCACTGGTCAAATCTTTCTCCCTGGGATAATCTGCTGTGCAATACTGCAACATTGTTGCCAAATCTCCCGACGAATCTGTCTATAGTCTGCGGGGTAAGGGAAATCTCAGGCACTAGCACTATAGCATCCTTCCCTTTTTTAAGGGTTTCCTCTACCAGATTAAGATATACCTCTGTTTTCCCGCTTCCTGTAACTCCATGAATCAGAAATTTACTGTTTTCATTTTCCTTTATGGACTTTAATATTGCATTTACACAGTTTCTCTGTTCATCAGTCAGATTGTGTTTTTCATAGCATTTTATATCACTATCAATAGGGGTTCTGTACAACTCCCTGTTTATTATCTTAACTATGTTCTTCTTCTCCAAAGATTCCACTGATGTTATGCTTGAGTTTGTCCTATTCAACAGTTCCTTAAGTGGAACTTCACGAACCTTAATAAGGTATTTTGCAATTTCCAGCTGTTTAGGGCTATTCTTTCTTAACATCCTTTCAATGTCTTCAAGGGAAATATCTTTGTCCACTAGAGAAACTATTTTTTCATATTTTTTTTCCACTGAAGTTTCAATCTCCAGTGTGGTATCTATAATCCCTAAAGCCTCTAAATTGCGGATTTCCTTATTTAGAGTATTCTTATTTATATGCTTTTTCAGTTCTTCTAACTCTAATCTGACACCTTTTGATTTAATAAATTCAATTATATCCCTCTCATATTGGGTCAACATGGGGTTTCCTTTTATATTTTCATTTAAGGATATATAGGTTTTAATCTCCTTAAAATCTCCGGGAGGTAATACTGCCTGAAGTGCATTTATATTTGTGCATAAGTATTTATCTGCCATCCAAAGGCTTAATTCAATGAGCTCCTTTGATATAAGGGGTTTTTCGTCTATCACTTCCAAAATGCTTTTAAGCTCATATTCGCCTTCATCTATTTCATCCTTTATACCAATAACTATGCCTTTAACAGGTCTGTTCCCCTTGCCAAAGGGAACAATGACCCTCATTCCCGTTTCAATACTGTCCATTTCTTCCGGGTTAAACTTATATGTGTAAACTATGTCTGTATTTGAAGACTTGTTGTTTACAATGACTGCTGCAAATTTTGTGTTCATAATATCAATCCTTTGCACTTTTTTGAATAATAAAAGCTAGAAGTTAAACTCTAGCCTTTATTGTTCAGTAATACCTTAACTTTATCCAGTATGATTTCCGCTACCTTTTCCTTAGACATAATGGGATATTCCTTTACTGACCCATCCCTGTCTATTATTGTAACAATATTTGTTTCCGTCTTAAATCCTGCACCAGATTCCTTTACATTATTGGCAACTATAAAATCAAAGTTTTTCTTCCTTAATTTTTCCTTTGCGTACTCCACCATATTATTTGTTTCAGCAGCAAATCCCACTATTATCTTACCCTTCTTTATGCTTCCAAAGTATTCAGCTATATCCGGATTTCGGACAAACTTAATGTTAAGCTCATCCTTCTCTCCATCTTTTTTCTTTATCTTCTCACTGCTTACTGTTTCAGGCCTATAATCAAGAGGTGCTGCTGCCTTAATAAGCACATGACAGGTATCAAATTCCTCCTTGACTGCATTGAACATTTCCATAGTAGTATTTACCTTTACTAATTTAACATTCCTTGGCGGATCCAAATGGGTTGGTCCACTAATTAATACTACTTCTGCCCCTTTAAGGCTTGCAAGATTAGCTATGGTATATCCCATCTTTCCGCTGGAGTGGTTTGTAACATACCTTACAGGGTCCAGTGGTTCCATAGTTGGCCCGGCTGTTACAACTATTTTTTTACCTGCAAGTTCCTTTTCCTTAAAGCTGTTTATTACATATTCAACTATGTCTACAGGTTCAGCCATTCTGCCAGGGCCATAGGCCTGGCAGGCTAACAAGCCTACTCCAGGCTCTATAAACTCATATCCAAGTCCTTTTAATTTCTCTATGTTCTGCTGGACTATGGGATTTAAATACATATTTGTATTCATTGCAGGAGCGAATATAACCTTTGAAGTAGTTGCCATAATTGTTGTAGTCAACAGGTCATCTGCTATTCCATTGGCAATCTTTCCTATTATATTTGCTGTTGCAGGTGCTATTAAAAACAAATCTGCTTTTTCAGCTAATGATATATGCTCCACATCATAATGCTTAGGTTCCTTAAACATATCCACGTACACTGCATTTAAGGCCAGTGTTTGAAAGGTCAGCGGAGTAACGAATTTCGTTGCATTTTTGGTCATTATAACTTCTACATTGGCTCTGTTTTTCTTCAACCTGCTGACTACATCTACTACTTTATAAGCTGCAATTCCACCTGTAACTCCTACTATGATATTTTTACCCTTTAACATGAACTCACCTACTTATATCCTTTTATTTCTGGTCTTCTATATTTAACCTTGCCTTTTACAATTTCCTCCAAGGCAATGCTTACGGGCTTATTTGAAGAGGTTTTGACTAATGGTTCCTTACCTTCAATTAGCTGTCTGGACCTTTTTGATGCCAGCATAACTAAAGTATATCTGCTATCTGCAATTTTGGTCAATTCATTTATTGATGGAATAAACATACCATCCCTCCTCATATTATATTATCCAATATATCTTTTAGTCTTGCTACTCTTAGCTTTTCAGCCTTTATAATTGCTTCTATTTTACTTACTGCTTCGTCTACTTCATCATTAATTACAATGTAATCGTATTTATCAACAAACTTAAGCTCATTTAAGGCATTCTTTAGCCTTAAGTCAATATCTTCCTGGCTTTCAGTGCCTCTTTTTACAATACGGTTTTTAAGTTCATTCATAGATGGTGGAACTAGAAAAATGAATACTGCTTCTTTATATTTTTCCTTTATCTGTATAGCCCCTTGTACATCTATTTCCAGTATTACTATTTCTCCTTTTT
The DNA here is from genome assembly GCA_012839745.1 of Tissierellia bacterium. GTDB lineage: Bacteria > Bacillota > Clostridia > Tissierellales > Tepidimicrobiaceae > DUMS01. The sequence continues at coordinate 15,618 of DUMS01000043.1, read as the reverse complement.
CAATTTCATTCATAACAAAATCTACTGGAGTACCATATCTGTTGCCATGTACACTGGCATACTCCAAAAACTTGTTATTTTCTATCATCTCATCAAATTTTTTGTCATCTATGAAAAAATAATTAACTCCATCTATCTCGCCTGGCCTAGGCTTTCTGGTAGTAGCAGAAACAGAAAATACAAGCTTTTCATTTCTTTCCAACAGTTTTTTGCAAACTGTTCCTTTTCCACTACCAGAGGGTCCGGAAATAACCAACAAAAAACCTTTTGACATAATATCCCTGCTTTCTATTCCATATCAAATTTCTGACCAGATTTGCCATTAACTCTTTGAGCAATTGTTTCTGGCTGAACAGCTGACAATATAATATGATCACTATCAGTTATAATAACTGCTCTGGTTCTTCTGCCATATGTTGCATCAATTAATATTCCATTATCCCTTGCTTCCTGTATCATCCTCTTTATAGGTGCAGATTCAGGACTCACTATTGCTATAATTCTATTGGTTGATACTATATTTCCAAATCCAATATTGATTAAATTCACATCCATAAAAACCCTCCTTAATAAATCACTCAATATTTTGAACCTGTTCCCTTATCTTCTCCAATTCGCTCTTTATATCCACAACATAGTTTGTAATGTAAAGGTCACTTGCCTTAGAGCCTATGGTATTTATCTCCCTGTTCATCTCCTGAATTAAAAAATCCAGCTTTCTTCCAATAGGTTCATCATATTCCAGGCTCTTAAGAAACTGATTTACATGGCTCTTAAACCTGACTATTTCTTCATTTATATTGCTTTTATCAGCAAAGAGGGCAACTTCATAATTCAATCTATCTTCATCTAAATCACATTCTTCATCAATTAATTCTTTTATCCTTTCCTTTAATTTTTCCTTATACTCCTTAACAACAAAAGGAGCCCTCTTTTCAATTTCCACTATCATATAGTTCATGGTCTTAAGCTGGCATTCAATATCCTTTTTAAGTGCAATGCCTTCTTCAATTCTCATAGCCTTTACATTTTCCAGAGCTATATCCAAAGCCTTAGTAAGGCAGTTCCATACAATATTCTTATCCATTTCCTTTCTTTCAGTTTTTACAATATCATTTAAAGTCAATATATCCCCTAAACCTATTTTATATTCTATATTTAATTCCTCAATTAGCTTCTCCAACGCATATTTATATGCTTTTGCCAGAGGAATGTCTATGCTTACATCTATTGGTGATTCGCTTATATATTCCACATTTATATATACTTCTACTCTGCCTCTGTTAATATCTTTTTTTATGTATCTTTTTATGTTCTCTTCCAGATAATTAAGATGCTTTGGCATTTTTATCATTATATCATTATATCTATGATTAACAGTCTTTATCTCTACGCTGAAATTATGGATTGTATCTGAAAACTCACCTCTGCCAAATCCAGTCATGCTTTTAATCATATATATCATCTCCTAATAAATAATCATACCAATAAAAAGGTTGTTGTCAATCCACATTCTTTTAATTTGCAGTTTTATGAACTATAATATATACTAAAGGATAATTAGTCCATAATATATTACAATTTTTTAATTTTCTTTCTCAAAAAGAGAAAAACTCACTACAGTAGATTAATGGAGGTAAATATGTCACTGGATGGTATAGTCATTAGAAATATAGTATTTGAATTAAATGATTTATTATTAGGCGGCAGGGTTGATAAGATTTATCAGCATGAAAAGGATGAAGTTATAATCAACATATATAATAAGGGAAAAAACCACAGGCTATTGATTTCCTCAAGCAGTAACAGCCCAAGGCTGCACCTTACAAAATATTCCATGGAAAACCCGCCTACCCCTCCCATGTTCTGTATGCTATTGAGAAAGCATTTATCAGGAGGAATAGTATTAAATATTGAGCAGCATGAAATGGACAGAATAATTTTTATTGATATTTCCTCCCTGGATGAATTAGGCGATATTTCCGTAAAAAGACTTATAATTGAAATCATGGGAAAGCACAGCAATATAATACTGGTAGATAAAGCGTCCTTAAGGATAATAGATGCCATAAAGAAAGTTACCCCTGACATTAGCAGTGTTAGGCAAGTATTACCAGGTCTTTCATATACATTTGCCAAACAGGATAGATTAAACCCATTAATATCCACAGAATCAGATTTTTATTCCCTGCTTGAAAATGACAATAAAAATAAACAGGTAAATAAGTTTTTTTATACAAACTTTTCAGGGTTAGGCCCCTTAATCAGCAAGGAAATATGCTCAATTGCAGGAATAGACATAGACAGGCCGCTGGGTACATTATCTGAAAGGGAAAAAAAGGATCTATATAAAAGCTTTGCTTCAATAATAGAAAAAGTTAAAGAACATGATTTTCATCCTGTATTAATTAAAAATGACTATGGTGGGGATTATGCCGCCTTTCATAGCCTAGATATAAACCAGTTTGGAGTTAGAAATAAAATCTACAGAGAATCCATAAATGAGGTCCTTGATATATACTATACTGAAAATGATAAGCTGGACAGAATACGCCAAAAATCCCAGTCCATGAAAAAGTCGATACAGGTGATTCTTGAACGCTCTTTAAATAAGCTAGCAAAACAAAAGCAGGAACTGTTGGAGAGTGAAGACAGAGAAAAGTATAAAATATACGCTGATTTAATATCTGCAAACCTCCACAGAATTGAAAAGGGAGTAGAAAAAGTTGAGCTTGAAAACTTCTATGATGAAAGCATGAAAAAGATAACAATACCTCTTGATAAAAAGTATTCTCCGGTAGAAAATGCTCAAAGATACTACAAAAAATATGCCAAGCTAAAAAACGCTTATAATCTGCTTCTTGATAAGATACCTGAAACAGAACAGGAAATAGAGTATCTGGAAAATGTTTTAAACAATATTGACAACTGTACTGAACTAATAGAATTGGAAGAAATAAAGGAAGAATTAATCCTGGAAGGATACCTGAAGGGAAAAAACAAGAAAAATAAGGATAATAAGACATCAAAACCTTATCACTTTATTTCATCTGATGGATTCCACATATTTGTAGGCAAGAACAATAAGCAAAATGATTTTCTAACTTTAAAGGCTGCAAGCAAAAAAGATATATGGCTACACGCACAAAAAATGCCAGGAAGCCATGTTATAATAAAGAGCGAAAATAAACAGGTCCCAGATAAGACTCTGGAGGAAGCAGCAATACTTGCTGCTTACTATAGCAAAGGCAGGAATTCAAACAACGTTGCAGTTGATTATACAGAAAGAAAGAATGTAAAAAAGCCCAAAAATGCTAAATTGGGAATGGTAATATATGATGATTATGAAACAATTTTTGTAACACCTAAAAAAGAATATATAGAAAAAATAAAAAGAGTAGAAGAATAGCTTTCTACTCTTTTGTATTTATTTCCACCTGGTCTACTCCGTCAGTTTCTACAAACTTCACGCTTATTACTTCACTTTTGGATGTAGGTACATTTTTCCCCACAAAATCCGGCCTTATGGGCAATTCCCTATGCCCTCTGTCAATTAATACAGCCAATTGTACCTTTCTTGCCCTTCCCATATCCATAATAGCATCCAGAGCAGCCCTGACAGTTCTTCCTGTATATATTACATCATCCACCAAAACAACTATTTTGTCTTTAACATCGTATTTTGCATTGCTATTTTTGATTAATGGTTCGTCGCTTACCTTGGTCAAATCATCCCTATAAAATGTAATATCCAGTGTTATTACAGGAACCTTTTCACCTTCAATGGACTCAATTTTCCTAGCCAGCCTTTCTGCAAAGGGAACTCCCCTTGTTTTAATGCCTGCTAATACTACATCCTTTATTCCTTTATTTCTCTCTATTATTTCATTTGCAATTCTGGTAGTTGCTCTTTGAATTGCCTTTTCATCCAATATTATAGCCTTCGTTTTCATTGCTTTTCACCTACCTTTTTTCTTAGCAATTCTATTATTTTTAAAAATTCCTCTGGAGGTTCTGCAAAAAACTCCATATACTCACCTGAGCCAGGGTTTATTAATCCCAATTTTCTTGCATGAAGCATTTGAGTTTTAACGCCAAATTCATTTTTTCTATTGGTATATAGGGGGTCACCTACTACAGGGTGATTGATGTAGGATAAGTGAACTCTTATTTGATGAGTTCTTCCAGTACTTAGGGATAGCTCCAGCAATGTATAATCATTAAATCTTTCTAAAACTCTGTAATTTGTAATTGCTTCTTTGCCGTTTATGCTTGTCACAGCCATTTTCAATCTGTCTCTTGGATTTCTCCCTATTGGTGCATTTATATTTCCTTCATCATTTTTTACATTGCCATGAACCAATGCAATGTATATTCGCTTTAAAGTTCTTTCATTTAGCTGCTTTACCAGCTTTTTATGTGCCTCATTATTTTTTGCCACAACCAAAAGCCCTGTTGTATCCTTGTCTAACCTATGAACAATACCTGGTCTTATTTCTCCATTAATATCTGATAGATTGCTGGTATAATTCAATAATGCATTTACCAGCGTATTTGAAACGCTTCCTGGCGCAGGATGCACCACCATTCCCTTAGGTTTATTTATTACTATTATGTCATTATCCTCATATACTATGTTTAGGGGAATGTCTTCAGCAACTGGCTCTAATCCTTTCCTTTCAGGCAGGCTTATCTGAATAAAGTCTCCTCTTTTTACTATGTATTTTGGTTTTTTCCTGTCTCCATTTACCAGAACCAGTCCTTCTTTTATCAGTTTATTAGCATAAGACCTTGATACTTCTTCAATCTGGTCTGCTATATAGGAATCCAGCCTTTCTCCAGATTCATCTTCAACATATAATTCATATAAATCCATACTTCATCCTCTATTCTCAATTTTGTCAAAAAGTATCATAGCCATAATAAGTATTGTTGAAATTACAATAAAAGAATCAGCTACATTAAACACGGGAAAATCATATCCAAAGGGAAGCTTAAAGCTTAGAAAGTCTACAACATATCCCAGCCTGATTCTGTCTATCAGATTTCCTATTGAACCGCCGATAAACATTGCCAGTGCTACTTTCATTGCAGTATTTAATGTGTTCATGTATTTAAACATAAATAGAATCACAAATATTATTACCAATATTGATATTATAATGAAAAAAATCCTGCCATTTTTAAATATTCCAAAAGCAGCCCCGGTATTTTCAACATAGTAAAGCTGAAAAAAATCATCAATTACAACATATGGACTGTTCCCCTTTAGAAATTTTACTGCCGCAAATTTAATTATCTGGTCCAATAGTACAATTATTATTGTTATTATAAAATACGCCAATATGTTTTCCTCCTAACTAATTTCAGTCTAATACTATTTTAAAACATAATAGCCTTTAATACAATATGCCATCATCACCAAAAAATAAAGACTTACCACGAATTATATTCATGTAAGCCTTTAAAATTCATTATAGGGTATCCTTATAGTAATCCTGTGAAATCTCCTCTACATCTTCAACTGCTCCACTGTTATCCTCATCAAATACACCTAACTGATCTCCTGTATTAAAGGAAGGATCCCTGTCTATTCTATTATATCTTTCTACCTCCTGATAACTATCCTCTCTATCAAATCCATTAATGTCATCATTATTTTTATAGTTACTGAAAGGGCTTATACTTCCTTCCTCTTCAGGTCTGAATTCCATCTTCTTTTCTAAAGGTATCTTTTCCTCAGAACAATTAATGCAGAGCTTTAAATATGGAATCACTTCTAGGCGCTCTTTATCTATTTCCCTTCCACAGGATATACACTTACCGTAGTCCCCTCTATCAATAGCTTCCAGTGAATATTCTATTTCAACAAGAGTATCGTTTAATTTATCTGCTAAACCCTTATCCTGTTCCATCATGAACATTTCTGTTCCAATGTCAGCCGGATGATTATCATAGAATGATAATTCTGTATAGTATTCATCCATGGCTCCAAATTCCTGTGTATTCTTCATCTTGTTTATGGTATTTAATATTCTTTCCTTTTCATCCAATAAAAGCCTCCTGTAATGGTTCCTTAGCTTTTCTTCCATATTTTCCTCCTCATGCTTATATCGTGTTTTATAAAATAATATGCCCATATACTAGCTAATAATCCTAGTAAATTTCTAACATTATTTTAAGTGTACATCATTAGAATCAACAGGAAGAAAAGCAAACTGTTCTTTCTATATCTTGCTCCCCATATATGTGTCAGCAATATAAAAAAGAACAATAGTTCATCGTCATATTCATTTACATATGCATTGCTCAATTAAACCCCTCCATTTTCATCTATATATAATTATATTATGAAAAAAAGGGGCTTATTTTACTAATTTATTTTCAATGCTGATTTCATTGCATTTATTTCTTCTAACAGTTTTTTAAATTCTTCCAGACTTAATGACTGATATCCATCTGAAAGAGCTTTTTCAGGCTCTGGATGTACCTCTATCAATACACCATTGGCTCCAATTGCCAATGCTGCCTTAGCAGCAGGAAGTATTAGATTTCTTCTTCCTGTCCCATGACTAGGGTCTACAATTACTGGATATTCGGTTTTATATTTCATCACCGGAACGCTCATCAAATCCAGGGTATTTCTGGTATAGCTGTTAAAAGTCCTTATTCCTCTTTCGCAAAGTATTATGTTATGGTTTCCTTCTTGACTGATGTACTCTGAAGCATTTATCCATTCATCATAAGTAGCATTCATACCCCTTTTTAGCAATATAGGCTTGTCTTGTTTTCCTACTTCTTTCAGGAGAGCATAGTTTTGCATATTCCTTGATCCAATCTGGTATATATCAATATATTCATAAGCCCTTTCTACATCTCTGGGGTCTAAAATCTCTGACAGTATTTTAAATCCATAGGAATCCCTTAAGCTTTTCAATATCTTCAGCCCTTCAAATCCTAGTCCTTGAAAGGATGCAGGATTGGTTCTTGGTTTAAATGCACCGCCTCTAATAATCCTGATTCCTAGCCTGTAAAATTCCCTTCCGATAATATCCATCTGCTTTTCACTTTCCACAGCACATGGTCCTGCAATGATTATGAACTCATTTCCTCCAATATATAAGTCTTCATCTATTTTAATCTGCCTTGTCATAAATATTCCTCCAGTTATTCTATGTGAAATGAAACTTGGGGGCTATGCCCCCAAATCCCGTATGTTTTCTTCTATTTCATTATACTCTTCCAATTCCTTATCTTCAACTTCTCCTATATATTCCTCTTCTAAATTTTTACTTCTATTAATACTTAGCTCTTTACTCTCTATATCCGAATAAAACTGCTCCAATGTTGTTAGTTGAGATTCAATGAGCGATTTATAGCGTGTTCTGAATATGATCATTTCCTTCAATAGGTATTCGTATTCCTTCCTTATGGACTTCACTTCATTCTGTGCTTCCTCTATCAGTTTCTTTGATTCATTGGTAGCTTCCTTAATTATAAGTTCAGCTTTTTGCTTTGCAGCCAATATAAGCTCATCTGCTGTACTTTGGGCAACAATAAGAGTTTCCTTTAATGTGTCCTCCATAGAATTATACTTTTCAATCTGCTCATTCAAAAGCAATATCTTATCCTTTAATTCAATGTTTTCCTTATATATTTTTTCATAATCCTTAATTATTTCATCTAAGAATTCATCAACTTCAGATTCTTTATACCCTCTTATGGACCTTTTAAACTCCTTATTTTGAATATCAAGGGGTGTAATCATATAGCTCACTCCATTTAAATTAGTAATTTCAGTTCTACCTTAATTCTCCCTTTCTTACTGATACCTTCAATTGCACTTAAAATGAATCTACCATATCCCTTTACAGATATCATATCCCCCTGTTTTACCTCTTTTGATACCTTGTCAACGGGCTCCCAGTTTACTTTTACTCTTTGGGCAACAATCAGACTTTGGCTGTCATTTCTTGACAGATTATATGCTCCACTTATGAGCACATCTAATCTTAAGGAAGATAATACTGTGCGCTTAATTATGTAATCCACCTGACCTGCCTTAAGTTCATCTATTGGAATCTGTCTTACTTTAACCTTTTGATTTCCAATCCTATCAAGGCTTGTTAAAATAAAATCTGCTACTTCCCTCTTTACAATAACCTGTGCATATCCCTCATGTATTAATATATCCCCTACTTTATTACGGTTTATTCCTAAATTTAGAATTCCCCCTAAAAAATCTCTATGAGAAAGGTTATTGCTGTTCCATTCCATTGAAAGGGCAGCTATAAAGGAGTCAACATCCTCTATCTCAATATATTGAGGATATATTATAATGATTTTCCTTTCAGCTTCCTCTATGCCGCCTATTTCACAATATTCTAAATCTGTAAACCTGTTAAGTATGGACTTTGAAAGCCTTATCTCATAAGGGTCCATAAAATCTGTTATCTGTATCTGGTATTTGTTTAATGTTATTTCTATTTTGTCCAATAGCTTTCGCATATTCAATATCTGATTTTTATCTTTAATATGTTCTAAATACTTATCCTTATTAAAATCCAATCCAATCACCATATATTAGAAAACTATTGCCCTTAATAGTGTCATAATCAATCTTAAAATAAGCAATGCCACTATAGGAGAAAAATCCAGAATACCAGTGTTGATGCCTAGTCTATTAATAAGTTCTCTGGCAAATGATAATATTGGTTCCGTCATTTCATAAACTATTCTTCCAAAAGTATTATAGTATCCAATTCTAAACCATGACATGATTATCCTGACTAATATCAGCAATTCTATTATTTCGAATAATATGCTGATTGCTCTATATATTGTAAGCATTAGATTACCTCTTCCTAATATTAATTACCATTTGAATATTCCCTTGTTTTTCAATTCATCCTTAATATTGCCGTCAATTTCAACATTTGCTGGTGCCAATATGAATATGTCAGTTGTTACCTTCTGTATAGTTCCATCTAAGGAATACAACCCGCCATTAATAAAATCAAATATCTGCCTTTTCACTCCTGCTTCCAGCTGCTCCAGATTAACAACAACTGTCTTTCTCATTTTTAAATCATCTACAATGCCTGGTGCATCTTCATATGTCAAAGGTTCATGTATAACCAGCTTCATATTGCTTGTTGTATGAATATTCACAACTTTATTTCTCATTTTTCTTGTTTGAGTATTTACAGGCAGCTCTTGCAACTCTTCATCTTCATAACTTTCCTCTTCTTCATCGTCATCCAAATCGTCAATTCCTATGAAGTATTTCAATTTGTCAACTATACCAGCCATAATAACCCTCCTTAATAATTTCTTTTTCCAAAAAGCCCTGTTCCTATTCTAACCATGTTAGCCCCTTCTTCAACTGCAATTGTATAATCATTTGTCATCCCCATTGATAGTATACCCATCTCAACATTATCAAATTTTTCTCTGACAATACTATCCCTTAGCTGACGGAGCGTCTTAAATACCCATCTGACTTCTTCCGGATTTTCACTAAAAGGCGCTATTGTCATAAGTCCCTTTATTTTAATGTTATTATATTTTAATATGCTTTCAATAAAAGGCATTACTTCCTCTACCTTCAGGCCAAACTTAGAATCTTCTTCAGCTACATTTACCTGAATAAGCGTATTGATAATAAGGTTATGCATTTTTGCCCTTTTATCCAGTTCCTCAGCTAAGGAAATGCGATCCAAAGAGTGAATCAGTGAAACCTTATCAATTATATACTTTACTTTATTTGTCTGAAGGTGCCCAATCATATGGTAATTTGGACCCTTGCCTATTATATCGTATTTCCGTACCAACTCTTGAGGTCTGTTTTCCCCAATATTCCTGAGACCTAAACTCAAAGCTTCCTGGATTCTATCTACATCAACAGTCTTAGTAACAGCTATTATTTCTACTTTGTCATTTTCCCTGCCTGATTTAACCAAAGCCTTATGAATATTTTCCTCAATTATCCTTAAATTATCCTTAATGCTAATTTTAATTACCCCCTTGCTGTCATTCTAATATCATTCCCTCTTCTACATATGAAGGGTTTAATATTATTTCATCGAACTGTCTTACAGTCCTTAGCCTTTTGTCCCCCTCCTCTATATAGATGTAATTATTTTTATCTCCTGTGCTAATATATACGTAATCTTCATCTTCGCTTATAATTTCAATGGGCCTGAATCTTACTATTCCACTTATGTCCTTTATGTAAACTCCTTTAAGTCCATCCTTTTCTATTACGCATTTTTTCTTTATTCTAAATGAATCGTATTTATTTTTTATTATATCAAGTTTTATATATCTTTTGTCATAATAATTTTCAAAATTTCTATTAAACCTGCAAAGAATTACACCTTTATCTCCTTCAATGCTTATTTTCTCAATATGTCCCCTTAGGTTTCCTATAATATCCTTTCCTGACAGGAGAATAGAATCTCCCTCCTTATAACCTTCTATATCGTCAACATTGTCGATTTTAATTAGCATATACCATTCAAAATTATTGATTATTTTAAAAATCGGCTGTCTAACCTCCACCTTTTCACCTGTTGCGGAGGACTTTAACTGTTCCTTTATGCTTTTAAAGTCTGAGTAATTGTATAGGTCTTTATTGGCAACAGTATAATCTTTCTCATATCCATCAAATTTATATGAAACAATACCTGATATTTTTGAATAATAATTTACAATGCTGTTGGAAATCTGCTTTTCAATTTCCTGCTTTTCTTTTTCCAAGGCTTCCAGGCTATATCCAATAAGAGTGTCATCATATGAAATTTCCATTTCCTTATTATAGTAGCTAATCAGCTTGTCCTTCAAATCATCAGCTATATCAAATTTTTCTCTGGATATTGAAGCCTGGATTTCATCTATTACATCATCAATACCATCCTTTATCTTATTGCCATTGTCCTTTTCACGGCTATTTTCACCGCCTGTTTCTGAAAGAACAGCAATTTTGTTTTCAATTTCCTCTAATCTTTCCTTAAGCTGGGACGTATCGCTTAATAAAGTCAATTCCAATATCTTAGCCCCTACAGGTACTCTTTCGCCTTCTTTTGCAATAAACTTTACTTGTCCTGCACCATCAGATGTATATACTGTTTCATCCTTAATTATTATAGCTTCAGTGCTTATCTTATCATCTACGCTATATTTTTCAGGAAGTTCTGTTTTTGTGCCTATAGCAAATAAAGAAGGCACACTTCTAAAAAATATATACACTAGAACAAATCCAAATAAAGCATATCTAATCCTCTTTTTGCGTTTTCTTCTGTTCATCCTCTCTTCCTGGCTCATAGTATCACCTTAATATATACTTTATTATATTGAATTGAAAAATTTTCCGTATTTACTTATTATTTTGAACTTCTCTATATTATCAATGTTAAGCTCCTTTATTTCATCTTTGTACGTTACAATTAGCATAGTTCGATTCTTTTTAATAATTCCAATTAAAGTGCCCTTAAAGCTGCCCTCATCTGTTGTTACAATTTTTACTTCATCTCCTGATTTAGCAATCTTGCCGTTTATAATAAACTCTTTCATATCCGCCTTGTCCAAATCTTCCTGAGTCACATACTTATTCTCAATTACTATGATATTGTTCCTAAGGTACATCTTTTCTTTCAGTACAGCAAAAATATACCCAAAAATGCTTGTCATTAATAAAACTATTAAAATTTTCTGAATATATATCAACAAATCCTATTACCTCCACTTAATGTATTATATTTAGTATACCATAATTTTTCTTGTTAGTGAACTACTCCTAATTACTCATTTAACTTGTTAAAGCAACATAATAAGGAAATTTTTTCTACCCCTCGACATTATCAAAGAAATTTGTTAAAATAATTAAGTCATTCCGTCTAATAAGTATCCATGATTAAGCAAATAATCTAGACAAAACATCAGTATTTTGATATAATTTAACAGGATGTAGAAATATGTTAAAGTATATAATCAAAAACCTTTAACATACTAACAAAAAATATCGGGATGTGGCGCAGTCCGGTTAGCGCACAAGTCTGGGGGACTTGGGGTCGCTGGTTCAAATCCAGTCATCCCGACCATTATGTATATTGAAAAAGGCTGATTGAAAAATCAGCCTTTTTATTTTTAATATCAGATTTCCCAATATCAAGATGTCACTATTCTTCAACAAAATTCATTAGCTCTCTATTGAACAAATCCTTTTGCTCGTAAAACAGCCCATGTCCGCTATAGTGAAATGGTATGAGTTTGGAATTTTTAATATATCTATGCTGTATCTCAAATTCCTGTTTTCTATGCCAGCTTTGAATCCTCGTTCTTAATTGAGTTAGACCATTTACCGCACTTGTCTCCATATCTGGCTAAAATCCTGTTGTTAGTTCCAATCTCCACTACTTCACACCTGTTGGAGCAACCATCACATTCAAATCCACGAACATTATGTTCTAATGATCCTATTGAAAACCCTTTGAAATGTGTCCTTTTTTTCTTTTTCATTTCTTCTTTGGCTAGTATTGCAGCCCCAATTGCTCCCATTACATCATAATTATCAGGTACTTGCACTTCCATATTTAATGCTTCTTCAAATGCTTTTCTTATTCCTATGTTTGCAGCAACTCCACCTTGAAATAGTATAGGTTCAAGTATTTCTTTCCCTTTCCCCACATTATTCAAATAATTCCTGACTAAGGCATCACATAAGCCTTTGGCAATGTCAGACTGGTTATGCCCTAACTGCTGCTTATGTATCATATCCGATTCTGCAAAAACTGCACATCTTCCAGCAATGCGCACAGGGTTTTTGGACTTTAGAGCCAGGTTTCCAAATTCACTTATATCAATTCCCAGCCTTATGGCCTGCCTGTCAAGAAATGAACCTGTTCCTGCTGCACAAACTGTATTCATGGCAAAATCCACAACTATTCCATCCCTGAGTATAATTATCTTTGAGTCCTGGCCTCCAATTTCTATTATAGTTCTAACTGAAGGATTATAGTTAAGCCCTGCAATAGCATGGGCTGTTATCTCATTTTTTACAATATCAGCTCCAACTATTATATCTGCTAAATACCTTCCACTTCCCGTTGTACCTACGCCTAAAATCTCAATTTCGCCAACTTCCTTTACAATATCCTCAATGCTTTTTTTCAATATCTCTATAGGCTTTCCCTGCGTTCTCAAATATTTTTTATAGAAAACGCTGTTTTCCTCATCCATTAATACAACATTAGTGCTAACAGAACCAACATCTATGCCTAGATAATACTTTTCCATTTCTTCTCCTCCCTCTTTCTGTATAGTAAGTCAACAAAAGCTTCAAGCCTTGTCATATACCCTGCTTCTCCCGTCATCTCATCCAGTATTAAAGTCATAATAGGAAACTTATAATCCTCAATTACACTGCTTAATATGCTTTTTGCTACTATTTCAGGCATACAGTTTAAAGGCAACAGCTGTATTGCACCATCAAATCCATTTTCTGCATAATATACTGCTGAACCTACAGTTTCCCTTCCATGGCCTCCTACCAGTGTCTTTAAATATGGTTCTGCCTTTTTATACTTTAACCTTTCAGTTTTTGATCCGAAGGGGAATGACTTTACGTGATGTTCAACCCAAATGGTTGGTGTTAATGATTTGTCAACCAAAACTCCCATATGGCCTAGCTTTCTTTCTATTTCCATATTTACAAAAGGTTCAATAACTGTATATATCTCTCCTATTATCCCTATTCGTATGGGTTCAAAACCATCCTTTAATTTAACATTATTTAGCTCGTTAATAGTATCATCCATTAAATCCATCAATTCCTTAGCTCTAAAGGTCTTCTCAGCATCTCTGTAATATCTGTCTATTATAGCATCAACTTCATGGCTGTTTACTGCATATGCCCTCTTTTTATTGGATAAATCAGTTATATAATCTGCTTTATTAATCAGCTGCCAACCTAGCTTCCCTGCTCTATATACATCTCTTATATTTTTTGCGTTAAACAGCGTATATGCATTTTTTTTAAGCCTTTTAAACCCTTCTCCAGCAGGGTCAAGTACTATAAATTCAACATTATAGCCTAGTTCTTCCAATATGTTTCTCTGAAGTATGGAATAATATCCAAATCTGCAGGGGCCGCAGCTTCCAGTTAATACTATGGTATCTGCACCTTTTTCAATGCTTTCCAGAAAATTTCCTATCATCACCTTAAGGGGCAAGCAAATGGTTTCCTGAGAAAATTTCGTACCCATTTCTAGGGTCTTCCTGCTGCTCTTTGGAGGTGGAATTACTTCTTGCCCCAATTCCTCAAAAAAAGCCTTTCCAGCGATGTATACATTACCAAAGTGTGGAAATGTTATCTTCATCTTTTTTCCTCCAATCCAACATGTCTGTAAAAGCCTCTACCCTCGTATTGACTCCAGCCTCTCCTGTTTGTTCATCTATAGTAAGCAATGTAAATGGAATTCTGGCTTCCTTTGCCTTTCTTTCCACAAGGTCTATAAAAACTGAATCCAAACCACAACCAAAGGCAGATACATATATAATCCCTGAAATAGACTTTTCATCAATAAGAGAATATGCTGCGCCAATTATTCTCTGGCCATTTGTCCAAAACATTCTTTTTGGCAATTTGGCTGCATATTCTCTGGCTCTTTTTTCCTCTACCATTTCTGCCGTAACAATATCAAATCCAAGATTTTTTAATTTCTTAATCAATCCCATATTGATAAACTGGTCATAAATATTGTAGGAATGGCCCAACACAAGTATAGTCCTGTTATAGTCCTTCCTTATTATGCTACTTAGAAGGCTCATATCATCATTTTTGTCAAAAGTTCTTAATGGTATAATCCCTTTTGTCATCATTTTTACATAATCATCATACTGCTTTAAAGCTTCATTAAATGCATTGTATATCCTTCTTTTTCTTTTCTCGAAAAAGCTGCCGGCATTCAAAACTGACTTTTTCAGGTTTCTATCAGACTTTCTTAAATTCACCTCAATATCAATAATACAAGGTAATTCACTAAAACTGTGTTTTATCATATCTGGAAGCCCTAAATGCTTTGGACAGTTATATTCTCTTTTGCAGGTACTTATTATTTTAGGAATAAATATGCAATCCACCTTGTCCTTTAAATAGTCTACATGGCCGTGAAATACCTTAACAGGCAAGCAGGATTCATCAACACATGCATTAACTCCCCTGTTAAGAATGTGCTTATTGGTTCTAGGAGAAATAATGACTTCTGCCCCTAAACATTCAAAAAACCTCTTCCATAGAGAAAAATAATCAAAATAAAACATGCTTCTGGGTATGCCAACTCTTATATTCATATTATCCCTCCAGTCTATACCAATATATTATTGTCATAATTCCCTATTTTAATCCAATCGGGTAGGAGGAAAATAATTAATTTATTTTCCGACCTCCCACACCACCGTACATACCGTTCGGTATACGGCGGTTTCATAGCTTACACTCTAACATCAAGGTAATATTTAAGAAAGCTTAAATATCCTTGTTGTTCAAACCTTGCATTGGTTAAGGTTGTAGCAAGAATATGGCTATTGGCTATGTGCCAATAGCCTTTCCTTGTATTT
>DUMS01000042.1 GCA_012839745.1 Tissierellia bacterium | reverse complement strand
TTTGCCGCCGACTTCCTTCAGATTCCACCTCGCGGTGGACACCCTTGTCTTAAGCTAACGGTTGGCACTATCAACCCCCGTATCGGACTTTCACCGACTAGCTTACGCCCATGCCGGGCACACTAAAAAAAGAAAGGCTTTAATGCCTTTCTTTAAAATCTTCCAGTATTTGATTCAATGCAAAGAAGGAAAATGCCATTTCATCCATTGCTACTATCCTCTGGTCAAAGGAATATTCCAAATACGACAAAAATTCATCCCTGTTTTCAAAGGGCAGCTCAATTAAAGATAAAAGCCTTCTCATTCTAATCTTTCTTTCAATATTGCCCATTAAGGAAATGCTCCTGTTTATATACTGTATCAGGCTGTCTATGAGCTGTTCAAGGTAGGTATCACTTACAGATTCATACTTTTCTGAATAAATCATATCCTGCTTAATAAACTTTACATCGTTATAATACGCCAGCACTTCTCCTGTTTTCCTTATTCCATCATCCAATACATCTTCATAGACAATACCCCTATTGGCACTTTCATGTACAAGCTTTTCAAAGTAATCCGCATTTTCCAACAGCTTATTTTCATTTTCCCTGAGCTTTCCATTTGATGTTTCCAATAAATAGTTAAGCAATTCTTCATCAGGTTTTTCTACAAATTCCTCAAGTTTATAATTCAATTTGTCCTCATCACTTAAATCATCAGCAATACCCTTTGTCAGATATAATACCAATAACTTGTTTATAACGATACCCAGCTCAATAATAATCATATTTATCTTGCTTATCTTTTCATTTAAGGCCTTTATATCAGCATTTATATCTTCCAGTTCATTGGATTTCACATTATTCAGTTTTCTGTTTTTGAACTTCTGTATACCAGCAAAATACTGGTCAAACAGTATTCCATAGTCTCCCAGCAAAGTGCTGTCAAAAAACATCTTATATTCCTCAATTTTATTTTCCACAACATTTACCGGATAGTTTCTGAAATTTCTCAGGAGAGTTTTCCTTAATACATCATAGTACTTAAATTTACTCATTCTAAATGGAGTTAGCAATATTATATCGGAAACCAATTTCATATAGGTGCTATAATCAAAAGTCCTATTATCCAGCATATAGTTTATTCTATCTAACAAATAATCAATATCCTTTTTGCTGACCTCAAAATATCCTTTATGCTTACCTAAATACTTCATTGTATAATATTCGGCCATTTCCTTTATATATGAGAGTTCTATTACATACCCCTTAAGAGCATTTGAAAGGTCATAGAGCTCATTTCTTGTGGAAATCAGCCTTTTTTTCATGTCTATTACTTGCTCTTCAGTTAATGTCACATGGTATTCCTTAAAAGAGTCAATAACAGCATTTACAATGTCATTAATTAGATGCTTTTCATCTCTAATATCAGTATCATCTAGTATATTATCTTTTTTAATACTACTTATAATTTCAGCAATATGACCAACTGAATAATAATATGACATGTTTCTCACTATGGTCAGCTGCCTTGCATTTAATTGGATAATCTCATTTTTTATATCCTCATCTCTCATGCTTACTACATCCATGCTGTTTCCAGATTTATTCTCCTGATTCATCTATATGCCCCTTTCAGTGGATTCTTGTATCGCACTATGTTAATATAATTATATAATTTATTATAACACATTATATATAAGGGAGTAATTATACATGGTCATGTATGAACATATTTTGGATAATTTAAATTATGGCTATAAAAACTTTGACAAAGGGGAAATCTGTTTTATAGACATTGAAACTACTGGCTTTTCACACAAATACAATACTATTTACCTGATTGGATTAGTTCATTACAGCTATAAGGACACAAGCTGGAAATTAGTGCAGTTTTTCGCTGAGAATTCAAATGATGAGCAAAATATACTGTACCAGTTTAATGAATATATTAAAAGCTTTAAAGTTGCAATTACCTATAACGGAGATAGCTTTGACATCCCTTTTATAGAAAGCAGGCTTAAAAAATACAATATACAAAGCAACTTAAAAAACATGGAAAGCTTCGATATTTATAGGAAGATAAAACTGGAAGGCCCATATCTGAATTTAGATAATCTAAAGCTTAAAACCCTTGAGGAAAGTATAGGTATATTCAGAAATGACAAATATACAGGCAAGGATTGCATTGATTTCTACAACCAGTATGTTGATTCTAAGGATGAAGAACTTTTAGAAAGATTGCTGAATCACAACTACGATGACTTATATTATCTAGTACCGATAATGAACATATTCAGTATTATAGAAGACGCCAAAAGCCTTATAATAAATAAAGATGGCAAAGAAATCAAGCTAAGTATTGAACATATGGAATTAAAGGGAGATATATTCAAAATCTATTGTAAAACCAGCTGTAAAGATAATAATATAGTTTATTTTGCTGACAATTATAATTTTCAATGGGTTGATGATGTATTAAATATAGACCTTCAATACAAAAAAGGTCTTATAACCCCTACCAAGAAATGCCTATTTGTAGATACTACAAATTGGCCTATTAGAGATTGCTTAAAGGATTTATCCCAATATATGACTCCTGTCAACGTAATGCTTCTTAAAGTTGAACAGAAATATATAATGGATAATATAAAGCTCATAATAAAAGAAATAATATTATCCAGCATATAAAAAGCAGCAAACCTTTAAAAGTCTGCTGCTTTTTACTATTGGTGGGCCTTCAGGGACTCGAACCCCGGACCTGCCGGTTATGAGCCGGACGCTCTAACCTACTGAGCTAAAGGCCCTTGTATTTAATTGTGGTGGGCCTGGGTGGACTCGAACCACCGACCTCACGCTTATCAGGCGTGCGCTCTAACCGCCTGAGCTACAAGCCCAAACATCAATGGTGGGCACAATAGGGCTCGAACCTATGACCCCCTGCTTGTAAGGCAGGTGCTCTCCCAACTG
>DUMS01000041.1 GCA_012839745.1 Tissierellia bacterium | reverse complement strand
TTTTTAGGGCAAAAAATGAAAATAAAGTGCTTTTAGAGAAAAGGGTTAAGGGGGGAGGATTAAGGGGGGATTTTGTCCATTTTTCATTTCATTTTCTTTTCCATTCAATCTTCCAATCCATTGATTTTTCTGGCTTTTAGCCTTATTCCTTGTTCCTTATCCCTTAAAACTAATACATAAAAAAACATGGCCTACAGGGCTTTTCTTCTCCCTAATAAACCATGTTTTCTAATACTACTTTATTTACCCCGTTTCATACATTTGAAAAATGAAAGGAGTTTATTTGATGTAGACACATATTGTTTTTACTCTACATTTCTCTTCTGTTTTCTATAGCCTTGGATAGCGTTACTTCATCGAAATATTCCAAATCCCCGCCTACAGGGATGCCATGGGCTATTCTTGTAATTTTGATTCCTAAAGGCTTCAGTATCTTTGAAATATACAAAGCTGTAGCTTCTCCCTCAACAGTGGGGTTTGTAGCCAGTATTACTTCCTTAACCACTCCATCCTGCAGCCTGTTTAACAGCTCCTTAATCTTTATCTCATTAGGGCCAATGTTTTCCATAGGGGAAATAACTCCATGAAGCACATGATAAAGACCTTTATATTCCCTGGTCTTTTCCATGGCTACCACATCCTTTGGCCCTTCCAAAACACATATTACAGATCTGTCTCTTTTTTCATCCTTGCATATATTGCATATATCATCATCTGTCAGATTGCAGCAGATTTTACAGTAATGTATTTTTTCTTTTGCTTCTTTTATTGAAGCTGCCAGCTTTTCCACTTCTAAGGGATCCATCTCCAATATATAAAATGCCAGCCTTTGGGCAGTCTTTCTTCCAATGCCTGGAAGCTTTGAAAGCTCTTCAATCAGCTTAGCAACAGGTAGAGCATAATAGTCCATTTATATCAACCTTTCCTCTAAAACAGTCCTGGTATGTTCAGTCCTCCTGTCAATTTCCCCATTTCCTTTGCCATCATTTCCTCTGCCTTTCTCAATGCTTCATTAACTGCTGCCAATACCAGGTCTTCCAGCATTTCAACATCTTCAGGGTCTACTACAGATTGGTCTATCTTTATGGATAAAACCTCCTTCTTTCCATTTACCTTACATGTTACTGCACCGCCACCTGCACTGGCTTCCACTTCTGTTTCCTCTAGCTGCTTCTGCATTTCCTCCATTTGCTTTTGCATTTTCTGCATTTGCTTCATCATGTTTCCAATATTTCCACCCATAGCAGGGAATTTGCCTTTTGCCATATTAATTCTCCTTTCAATTATTTATTCTATTTTTACAATATCTTCACCAAAGAAGTTTATGACATCTTTTATTATGTCCTCTTTATCCTCAATTCTATCTTCTTCCCTGTCACTTTCCAATATTAATTTAATCTTTATGTTTTTATTGAAAAGGGATGATATTATGTTCTCCACAAGCTCCTTATTATTAGGTTTGCCCATAGCTTCCTTATGAAATATATGTCTATCATCATATGCTATAGTAAGAACATTATCCGAGAAGAAAAATGGCTTTCCTTCTTTTAAAAATGCATTGGTCTTTATATCCTTTCCCTTTACAATCCTTAAAATCTTATCCCAGTTGACCTTTATGGCTTCAATTGAAATTTCTCCGCCATCATCAAAAGTACCTGATTCTTCTGCCTTTTCTTCCTTTTCCTTTTTATCCTCTTTTTCAATTCTATGGGTAATATTCCTGTTTTCCTCTGCTTTTTTTGGAACAGGCTGTTTCCTGTTCTGTATTGCTGATACTTCCCTTTTACTGATCATTTCCTCCAGATTCCTGACTCTATCCTCCAGGCTCATTCTTTCCTCAAGGTTTATAAGCTTTATTACAGCCATTTCAAGAATTATCCTGGGCTGAGTAGACCATGACATGCGTTTTTCGCTGTCATTTAATATTTCAATAGACCTTAGGATATAGTCCAGAGTCATGTCACTGCTCTGCTTTATATATTCCTTTGCCATTCCCTCATCCATATCCATTATTTCCACGGCATTATTGGAGGTCTTGGCAATCAAAAGGTTTCTATAGTGATATATTAAATCCTTTATAAACTGGATTATATCCTTCCCTTCCTGAATTATATCATTTATTGCAAGTAATGAATCCTCTATTTTTCTATTTTTTATATTTTCCACCAGGGAAAATATAAAATCCATATTTGCTATCCCTAGTATTTTCAATGCATCCTGATATGTTAAGTTGCTGCTATAGGAAATAAGCTGGTCCAACAGGCTCAATGCATCCCTCATGGCACCGTCAGAATTTCTGGCTATAAGATGTAGTATACTGTCATCTATTTTTACATTTAACTTATCCAATATATTTCTCATATTGGATACTATATCCCTTGAGGTCAGCCTTCTAAAGTCAAAGCGCTGACATCTGGATATTATAGTTTGAGGTAGCTTTTGAACATCTGTTGTGGCAAGTATGAATATCAGATGTCTAGGAGGTTCCTCCAGAGTTTTAAGCAATGCATTAAATGCCTGATTGGTCAGCATATGAACTTCGTCTACTATATATATCTTGTATTTTGCCTTTGCAGGAGGATATATTACTTTATCCTTTAATTCCCTGATATCTTCAATTTTCCTATTGCTGGCTGCATCCATTTCTATGACATCCATTATGGATTCATCCATTATGCCCTTGCATATTTCGCATTCATTACATGGATTGCCATTTACAGGATGCAGGCAATTTACTGCCCTTGAGAATATCTTTGCAGTAGATGTCTTGCCTGTACCCTTGGTTCCTGAAAAAAGATAGGCATGACCAATATTTCCTGATATAATCTGGTTTTTAAGAGTTGTAGTTACATGCTCCTGGCCTAGCACCTCGTCAAAGGTCTTTGGCCTGTATTTTCTATACAATGCCTGATACATGGAAACCATCCTCGTATTTTTAATACATATATTATACCAAAAGTAAGGAATAATTACATCTATTAATAGAAGGAAACCTTATGTTATTGATAAAATGTAGAAGTATATTAAAATTATTCATAGATGATATTTATGTTTAATAAAAAATACAAGGAGATTACATTTGCAGACTATGGTTATAACTTTCAGCGAATTGAAATAAAAAATCCGTCAAAAAATTCGCATGTTTGAGCGCAGCGAGTTTGCGAATTTTAGGATTTTTATTGAAATGAGCTGTTAAGTTATCCATAGTCGAAACAGTAATCGACTGTATTTTTTGTTAAATTTAATAACAAGAATCTATTTGGGTATAAGTATAAGATGAAAGGAGGTTTTTGAAATGAAAATTACATACTTAGGACATGCTGCTTTCATAGTGGAGGAAGGAAACTTTAAAGCTATAATTGACCCATTTATAACCGGCAATCCTTTGGCAAAAACAGATGTTAAAAGCATTCGAGGCCTGACCCATATATTCGTATCCCATGGCCATGGCGACCACCTGGGAGATACTGTAGAACTGGCCAGGTCAAATGGCGCATTGGTTATATCCAATGCAGAAATATGTGGTCATCTATCAGGCAAGGGATTAAAGACACATGCAATGCATATTGGAGGAAGGCACAAATTTGATTTTGGAACTGTTAAGTTTACTCCAGCCCTTCATGGTTCAGGAATCAGCACTGATGAAGGAACTGTTGACGGAGGCAATCCATGCGGGTTTGTAATTGAAGTAAATGGCAAAAAACTATATCATGCAGGGGATACAGGACTTACCATGGATATGAAGCTTCTGGAATTTGAAAACATTGATGTTGCCCTGATTCCTATAGGCGGCAACTACACCATGGACATAGATGATGCTGTAAAAGCTGTAGAATTCATTAAGCCAAAGGTTGCCATTCCAATGCACTACAATACATTCCCTGTAATAAAAGCTGATCCGGAAGAATTCAAGGCAAAGAATAAATCAAGTAAAACTGTAATATTATCTGTAAATGAAAGCTACGAATTTTAAAAAAGGCTGGTTTTTACCAGCCTTAAGCTAATTCCAGTGCTATTTCTATCATCTGTGTAAAATTCTTTTCTCTCTCCTCAGGTGTTGTTTCCTTCTTTGTCACCAGCGAATCCGATACAGTAAGTATTGCAAGGGCATTTACTCCTGCAGCTGCAGCATTGCAGTATAGAGCATAGGCTTCCATTTCTACAGCCAGCACATTCATGCTGGACCATTTCTTTGGCAGGTCCTTTTCAGGAGTATAGAATGTATCGCTGGAAAGGACGTTTCCTACCACTACTTTTATGTTCTTGCTGTCTGCCACCTGTTTTGCCTTGTACAATAAATCCCAGGATGCTATGGCAGAATATGTTCCGGGAAGCTCAAACTGTCTGGCATAATTTGAGTTTGTGCATGCTCCCATTGCAAGTATAATATCATAAAGGTCAAGTTTATCGCTGTAGGCACCACAGGAGCCTACTCTTATTAAATTTTTTACTCCATAGAAATGTATAAGCTCATAGGAGTATATTCCAATGGATGGCATGCCCATGCCTGTTCCCATTACTGATACAGGTTTACCCTTGTATGTACCGGTAAATCCAAGCATATTTCTTACAGAGTTAAACTGTACAGGGTTTTCCAGGAAATTTTCTGCTATGAACTTGGCGCGCAGCGGATCTCCCGGAAGCAATATGGTTTCGGCAATGTCGCCTTTTTTTGCACTGTTATGAGGTGTAGACATATTATCCCTCCCTACATTTTTATACAATAATTATAATACCCATATTTAACAAATGGCAACCAAAATATACTTCGCCATAAACCTGTTGACAATTTCCACATATTAAAGTATAATATAAATCTGTAGTGAAAAACAAATATATTATATTTATTTGACCGCGGAGAGGTGGCTGAGCTGGTCGAAGGCGCACGACTGGAAATCGTGTATACCCACAAAAGGGTATCGAGGGTTCGAATCCCTCTCTCTCCGCCATTATAATTTTTCCGTGCTAGATGGGGAGGTAGCGGTGCCCTGTAACCTGCAATCCGCTATAGCAGGATCGATGCCCAGTTGCGGCGTTATATTGTAGGGTCTGCCCTGGATAAGTGGTGTTGACAAATGGGTCCTGCGCAACGGAAATCTATGAACCCCGTCAGGTCCGGGAGGAAGCAGCGGTAAGTAGACACTTCCGTGTGCCGCAGGGGCGCCTGTTTCGAGCTAACTGTCCAGGTAACGCTTGTAATATAGCGACAAGGCTGGGTGCACGGCTACATAGAAAAAAACTGTGGTTTCCCACAGTTTTTTTATGCCTTAAAGCTCCTTTCCTCTTTCAATGAGTATTCTCCTAAATTCCCCTTACCATATGTAATTCCTGTTACAGCCTTTGGCATATCTTCTATTTCCAGCCTTTGAAATCCTTCAGCCATTGGAGTCAGTATCTTAATGGATGTATCAAAACAGGAGGTATCCTTTTTGTATTCCCCTTCAGTAATAAGCTTGTTTATGTATATGCTTACCTCACGAACTCTTGTGGAAATCTCATCATTGCCGCTAAACTGAAATATAAG
Source organism: Tissierellia bacterium (assembly GCA_012839745.1). GTDB lineage: Bacteria > Bacillota > Clostridia > Tissierellales > Tepidimicrobiaceae > DUMS01. Next base: position 12,855 of record DUMS01000041.1, on the reverse strand, counting down.
CTCATTAAGTATATCCCTGGAGTTGTTATTAAGCTCCATTAATTCTTCATAGTCCTTATTCTCTATACATGCCTTACAGTTTTTGAAATTATCTATAAGCCTTTCCAGCAATATAGCTATTAGTCCCGCATCATTGGTAGTCAGTATTCTTTTTTCAAGTTCACTACTTATTGCCATATTAAATCACCTCTATCTCTGCAACAGCTGCAGCACATTTTGAGGAAGCTGATTAGCCTGAGATAGCATTGATGTACCAGCCTGTTGCAATATGTTAAGCTTAACAAATTCAGACATTTCCAGTGCCATATCTGCATCTTCAATTCTGGATTTTGCACTTGTCAAGTTTTCAGCAGTATTGTCCAGATTTCTTATGGTATGTTCCAATCTGTTCTGATATGCTCCAAGCTGTGATCTGTATTCAGATACCTGGTTTATAGCATTATCATATCTTGTTATGGCCTTACTAAAATCTGAAATATAGGGATTTGGTGTTTCAATTTTTAACTTTGAAATATTTGGTAAAACTATTTCTATCCTTTGTTCACTATTGGCTCCTATTTGGAGAGATATTTTTTCGCCCTGCAATACTGGATTTTTATTAAACTCTGTTTCTTCACCTATCTTCACAATTTGATCTCTTAACTGCTCTAACTCATCAGTTATAGCCTTTAATTCTCCATCATCCCCTTCTGTATAAATCCCATTTGCACCCTGTACTGCCAGTTCCCTCATCCTCTGCAACATCTCATGAATCTCATTCAATGCTCCTTCAGCTGTCTGTATTAAGGATATACCGTCCAAAGAGTTTCTTGATGCCTGTTTAAGTCCTCTTATCTGAGCCTCCATTTTTTGTGATATGGCTAGGCCTGCCACATCATCTGAAGCCTTATTGATTCTCTTTCCTGATGATAATTTCTCCAGTGTCTTCTCCAAGGAGCTATTAGTCAAACCCAACATTCTATGAGTATTTAATGCAGGTATGTTGTTATTTATTCTCATCTGATTCATCCTCCCTTGTATTTATATATTTTATAAAGGACAATGTTTCTCCTATTATGCTAAAAACCTCCTGTGGCACATTGTCCATATCTTCTATCCCCAAACCTTCCCTAACATCCAGGGTACTCCCCTTTTTTCTTTTGCCATATGCCTTTCTAACCTGTTCCTTTGTAATAAAACGGATTCTCATTTTCTCACCTTTTTTGCTTTAGTATTACCAATCCATATCCAATGTTGCTGAATTTCTCCTTTAGAAGGGATATGTTATCCAATATGATTTGGTCACGAGGAGCCTCAAAATCAAGATATATTATATTTTTCTTAACGCAAAAACTAAACTCCATATTTCCCAGCTTTCTGGTTTTTATTGATAAATAAAGATTCATGTTTTCCCTGTCAAATCCCTTTTTCATGTCGGGCATTATTAGATTTAGATTGCTTATTTCATCTCCCAGATCAACAGGTATTTGTAATGCTATATCATCCTTGGATTTCTTTTTTGCAGTCTTAAAAGCTTTGGATTTTTTATTCCTTTCATTTTTATCATCTGAATAAAAATAAGCACCAGAGCCTAAAGCTGAATTTGCCTTTATAATCTCACCAAGGCACATATCCGAGTTATTCTTCATTACTGCCAATACAGAATATTCTTCTCTTCCTTTAACATTCTTTATATCATTAAATATCCTTTCTGTTTCCTCATGTACATTGTTTTTACTGTAAATATACTCATTCAGCTCCTTTAATGGCATATTCTCCATTGATATGTTATCTTCTATGCTGTATTTTATAAGCCGTATTGTAATGTTTTCCCTTATATTATAGTACTCCTGCCTTATCAAAACAGCCGTCTTATTATCTACAGGCTCAGTTTCTACCATTGTCTTTTCTTTTAATTCCAGGCTGGACTTATATAGATTGTTTAAAGTGATATTGCTATATCTTCTGGATGCAAGTGATATGACATTTTCATCCAAATCCCCTAATGTGTTGATTATATTTATAATAGATATGGTTTTATCCAGGGCTTTTCTCGTCATCCCGTCGGATAATTCCATCTGTGTATCTATTATTCTGCTTATGTTTTCCAGCTTAAAGTCCTCATGGCTTTTAATGAGAAATACAAGGTCTTTATCAGTTATTTCCCTGTACTTTTCTACACTTTTCAATATATTTTCCATATCCCATTGGTCCATGTCTACAAGCTTGTCCTCATAGGCCTTCAAACATTCCACCAGATGGAATATATCCTCCTTCATAGGGTCTATTCCTTCATTCATAAGCCTTGCTATGTTTTCCTTGTTCAGCAGATCTGTCAATTGTTTTAATGTGTTTTTTATATGTAATGCTTTCTTAAAATCTGTATCTGTTATTTGGACTTCATTTAATAAAAACTCTCTGGCTAAGTTTATGTTATCATTAGTTGTTTCTATATTAAGCTCACCCAATATCCTCACTATATCCTCATATTCTGGCTCTTTTTCTACAGTAAAGCTTTCATATATGGGTGAGGCTATGTTTTTATTCAATCTTCCAAATTTATATGAATGCTTAACCCTGTACAGGTTTTCAATGTTTACAGTAATATCCTTATTTAAAATCTTTACAAATACCTGGTCGTTGGAATTCTTTAAATCATACAGCTTGTTTACAACTTCAAGTATTCTTTCCACATTCTCCTTATTTACTGGAACCTTTCCATTGCTAAGGGCTATAATAGCCTCATATACATCCTTTCCCATTTTCCTTCCATAGATATCCATTGCTATTTTTTCTGCTTCCTTGTAGGTCAGTGCCCTGTCTGTTTCCAAAAGTCCTTTTATGGACTGACTTTTATCTCCCTGCTCCCGGGATAAGGCTTCAACAATTTTATGAAGGGGCTCCTCCATAATGTCTATGCCCATATCCAGTAGACTGGCTATGGTATTTAGGTCCAGCCTATTTACTATTTCCTTCAGGTATCCTTTGGAAGTCAGGAAGGTTTCAATGTTCTCCCTGGTTATTGCAATTTTATTTTCCATAAAGTACATTAGGGCTTCCTTGATTTCATTGGAATTTTCAAGTCCCAGGTTTTCAATTATTCTGTCTACTGCAACATTTAGCTCTTTTTTATGCTTATAAATTCTATATGAAAGAATATTATCACCATTTATTCTTACTTTCTGCCCTATTTCTGCCTTGATTTCATCCTTTAACCTTATGAAGAAATAGACTTTCTCATCGCCTATGCTCTTTTCAATCTTTGCATTTTTCCCTTCCTTTTGCACCAATATGCCTTCAATATCGTAGGCAGAAACAGGCTTTAACCCATATACTTCTGTTATATTTTCCTTGGCTTTCAATATTACTGCTTCCATTATTATCATCCTTTGTCATTATTCACATATTATATCGACCAATCTATTTATTTTTTTAGCAAAATATATTTTTTAAATAAAGTGCCGATATTATATAATAGAAATATAAGGAGTGTGAAATAATGGAAAAAATAGATAGAATAGAAAGTACTGCTGTTCAGAATATCAGTAAGGTTCAGAATACTCCGCAAAACAAACCCGTCAGTGAAACCTTTAGGGGCAAACTGGAAGAAATCAGGCAGGAAAATATAAGGGAAGAATTAAAAATACTATATGATAAGATTGAAGCCATTTCGTCTCGATTAAAAGAAAAGCTATTTATTGAGGATTTATTGGAATATAAGAGAACTGTAAGGGAGTTTTTGAATATTACCATCAATAATTCCCATATATTCTATAAGGAAAATTCATTGGATAGAAGAGGTCGTCATAGGGTATATTCTCTAGTAAAGAAGGTTGACAACGAATTGGATGAGCTTACCAGGGACTTTTTAAACATTGAAAAAAACAGAATAAAGATACTTAAAAGGCTAGACGACATTAGGGGAATGCTTATAGACATATTAACATAAACATGGAAGGAGGTCTATTATGGAAGATCTATTCAAGAAAATAATGCTTTTGGGAATAGGCGCCATGGCCATGACCTATGAAAAGGCTAATGCCCTTGTGAATGAACTGGTTGAAAAGGGGCAGATAACTGTAAATCAGGGGAAACAGCTTAATGAGGAACTGAAAAGGGTAATGAACAACAATCAGTCATGTACAGATTCGAGTATAAAATCATACATAGATAGTTTAAACTTAGCTACAAAATCTGATATAGATAATCTTGCAAGGCGTATAGATGAATTGGAAAAAAAGATAAACGGGGAGGTATAGCCATCTTGTAATACCAAGATGGCTTTATGCTATGGACAATAACTACACCAGAAAGAGAATAGGTGAAATTGCATCGGTTTTCATTAAACATGGCTTCAAAAACAAAATAGGCGACCCAAGACAATTAAGGCTGGCCCTGGAAGAATTAGGCCCCTCCTTCATAAAAATTGGACAGATACTTTCCACAAGGCCTGACCTGGTCCCAATGGAGTACATAGCTGAGCTGCAGAAATTACAGGATAATGTTAATCCTGAAAAGTTTCAGCTCATGAAGGAAGTCATAGAATCAGAGCTAGGGGATGCCATTGATAATATATTCTTGTTTTTTGATGAAACCCCCATTGCCTCTGCAAGCCTTTCAGAGGTGTTTTTGGCCAGGCTTAAAACAGGAGAAAAGGTTGCAGTAAAAGTTCAAAGGCCTTATGTAAGGGAGAAGATGCTGTCAGACATAAGGATATTAAAAAAGCTGGTGCCTTTGGCTAATCTGACCTCTACAAAGGATATTATTGATATAAGAAAAGTCGTAGAGGAGATAAGCCTTGCTACGGAAAAGGAATTGAACTTTCTTGAGGAGATGAAGAATATCTTAAAGTTTTCTAAAAACAACAAGGATATTAAGTATATAACCTGTTTAAAAGTATATGAGAAGTACTGTACTCAAAAGGTACTTGTTATGGATTATATATCCGGAATTAAAATAGACGATATAGACAAGCTAAAGCAGGAAGGATATGATTTGCAGGATATAGCTTTAAAAATTACCTACAACTATTTTAAGCAGGTTTTTGAAGATGGTTTCTTCCATGCAGATCCCCATCCAGGTAATATATTAGTTCACAATAACACCATTGGATATATAGACTTTGGACTTATGGGGGAATTGGAGCCTTCTTTGGTGAAAAAGCTAAACAACCTGCTGGAGGGTGTTGCTACTAATGATATCAGTTTAATGATGAACTCCCTCCTGTCCATTGGGATAAAAAAGGGAAATATAGATAGGGATAAGCTTTATAAGGATATTGAAGGGTTCTATAATACCTATTCCAATGAATCCATACATGATTATGACCTTTCAAATATATTGGAGGAAATAATAGAAATAGCAAAGGGCAACAATATAGCAATGCCCCACAATATAGTCCTCCTTGCAAAAGGCATTATAACCCTCCAGGCAGTATTGGCCAGACTTGATAACAGAATTACCCTTATGGACATAGCTTTACCCTATTTCAGAGATAAAATCATTAAGGATAAGCTTAAGGAACTGGATTATTCACAATTAGCTGTATTATTATATACTACACTTAAATCTGCAGTGCAGATTCCCAATAAGCTTGTTGAATTTCTGAATTCCAGCGTGGACGGAAGATTAAAGTTTTACCTGGATCTAAAAAACATGGGAGAAACATTTAATGCCATAAATAAAATGGTAAACAGGCTTATTATTTCCATAATAGTTGCAGGGTTGCTGGTAAGCTCCTCATTGGTCATCAATGCCAATGTAGGCTTAAAAATACACGGAATTTCAGCCATAGGAATCCTTGGTTATTTAGGGGCAGCCTTCGCCGGGTTCATATTGTTGATTTCAATATTTAAGTCAGGAAAGCTGTGAAATATACACAGCTATCAATTGCCCATAGAATCTCTAAGCTTTTTATACAAATTTATCTGCTCACCTGTCAGCCTTGGAGGGTTAACTATGTTTACCACTATATAAAGGTCTCCCGTATTTCCCTCCATATCCTTGTACCCTTTCCTGGGTACTCTTATCTTTTTGCCGCCTTCCATATTTTCAGGTATAGACACCTTTATCTTCCCTGACAGAGTATCTACTACAATTTTTGTGCCAAAATAAGCGTCCCAGGGATATATATCCACCCTTTTATAGATATCAATGCCTTCCAGCCTCAGCCTGTCATCGGACAATATATTTACTTTAATATATACATCTCCATTTATACCTGCTTTTTCGCCATTAATCTTTATTTTTTTCCCGGGCAATATTCCTTTAGGTATCTTTACCGACAGAGTTTTATCTTCTCCACCTATTTTCAAGGAAATTTGCTTTGTAACACCATTATATCCTTCTTCAACAGTTATATATATTTCCGATTCATACTTAGGCTTATCTGCTCTAGCCCTGCTGAATGGATTTTTTCCCTTCTTCATTCCTCCAAACAAATCTCCCAGGCCAAAATCCTTCCCTCCAAATATCATGTTGAAAAAGTCGCTAAAGTTTTCCGCCCCCTGTGTTGTATAGGTATATCTGAATCCTTTCCCAAAGTTGTCGAATCCAAACTGGGAAGGATCGAAGTTCTGTCCATGGGTAAAGTTATAGCTGCTTCCGAAGGCATCGTACTGTTTTCTCTTATTTTCATCGCTTAATACTTCATATGCTTCATTTATCTCCTTAAACTTTTCCTGTGCCTTCTCGTCATTGGGATGCAGGTCAGGATGGTACTTTTTAGCCAATTTTCTGTAGGCCTTTTTTATTTCCTCAGTGCTGGCATTTTTATCTAATCCCAATATCTTATAATAGTCCTTATATTCCACGTATATCACCCCAAAATAGGTCTAATTATATGAATTCATATATTATTATATCAAAAATAGGCTGTCAAACAACAAAGAAGGCCGGGTAAGACCCAACCTATCTATTTAATATATTTGTCTATGATATTTACTATTTCTTCTATTTTCTCTTCCCCCTGTGTTTCGCCTTCCAGTATGGCATTTTTTACACAGGTTCTCAAATGTGCATTTAACACATCTATATTGGCTTTTTTCAATAGGGCAATTGCTGATAGAATTTGTGTTGATATGTCAACACAGTATCTGTCTTCCTCTATCATCTTGATTATGCCATCAATTTGCCCTCTAACGGTCTTAAGCTTCATAGCTGCCTTTTTCTTGCCACAGTTCATTGTATTCACCTGCTATTATTTAATTTCTACTACATCATAACCTGCCTCTTCTACAGCTTCCTTTAATTTTGCATCATTAAGGTTTTCTCCTTCTACTTCCACCTTCTTGCTGCCTAAATCAACATTCACATTGGATACTCCATTTACTTCCTTCAACGCTTTTGTTACTGCCATGACACAGTGATTGCATGACATTCCTTCTACTAACATAACCTTTTTCATTTAAATTCCTCCTTTTATTTTTATTTAAAATTTCTTAGCCTTAACGAATTGGTAACTACTGATACGGAGCTGAAGGCCATTGCAGCTCCTGCAATCATAGGATTTAAAAATCCTAAGGCTGAAAATGGTATTCCTATAGAATTATAGAAAAATGCCCAGAACAGGTTTTGCTTTATTGTTCTCATGGTCCTATGGCTTAATCTGATGGCAGTTACTATGCTCATCAAATCCCCCCTCATGAGAGTAACATCAGCAGCCTCTATAGCCACATCAGTACCTGTTCCAATGGCAAATCCCACATCAGCAGCCACTAAGGCAGGAGCATCGTTAATTCCATCTCCTACCATTCCAACCTTTTTGCCCTGGGATTTTATTTTCTCCACTACTTCTGCCTTGTTTTCAGGCAATACCTCTGCCAGTACATTATTTATACCTACCTGCTTTCCTATGGCTCTGGCTGTCCTTTCGTTGTCTCCGGTTATCATATACACTTCCAGCCCCATATGGATTAGCTTTTCTATGGCTTCTTTGGAGCTTTCCTTAATCCTGTCTGCCACTGCTATTATTCCTTCTATGTTCCCATCTACTGCAACCAGCATAGCAGTTTTGCCTTCTTCCTCCAATTGGGATAGTCTTTCCTCCAAAGCCTTTACATGAATATTTTCCTCTTCCATAAGCCTTCTGTTTCCTACATATATGGTTTTATTATCAAAAACTGCCTTGATTCCCTTTCCAGGTATGGCAGAAAATTCCTCTGCTTCTTCTACCATAAGAAGATTTTCTTCAGCCTTCCTTACTATGGCCTGCCCTAAGGGATGCTCTGAAGTTTTTTCAACAGTTGCAGCAAGCCTTAGAAGCTCATCCCTATTCATATTACCAACAGATATTATATCTGTAACTTCAGGTTCTCCCTTTGTTATGGTCCCGGTTTTATCAAATACTATTGTATCCATTTCATGGGCTCTTTCAAGATGTTCTCCTGACTTAAACAGTATCCCATTTTCTGCTCCCTTGCCTGTTCCTACCATGATTGCTGTAGGAGTTGCCAGGCCTAAGGCACATGGACAGGCTATTACAAGTACAGCCACTGCATTTATAAGTCCTGTATTGAAGTTCCCCTGTATCAGATAGAATCCTAAAAAGGTGATTAGGGCAATTCCTATTACTATTGGTACAAATATTCCAGATATCCTGTCTGCAAGCCTTTGAACAGGCGCCTTGGAGCCCTGAGCTTCTTCTACCAGTTTGACTATCTGGGATAAAACTGTATCCTTTCCTACCTTTGTAGCCTGAAACTTAAAGGAACCAAATTTATTTATCGTAGCCCCTATGACCTCATCTCCTACAGATTTGTCTACAGGTATGCTCTCGCCAGTTATCATGGATTCATCAATGGAGGAATTGCCTTCAACTATAATTCCATCAACAGGTATCTTCTCTCCAGGTCTGACTACTATAATATCTCCTATTTTAACATTTTCTATTGGTAAATCTACTTCTTCCCCATCTCTCACAACCCTTGCTGTTTTAGGCTGAAGCCCTATTAATTTCTTAATGGCTTCAGAGGTCCTTCCCTTTGCTACAGCTTCAAAAGTCTTACCCAGCAATATCAGTGTAATAATTACTGCTGAAGCTTCAAAGTAGAACTCATGAACTCCAATAATCAAATTATACAAGCTGTAAAAGTAAGCTGCTGAAGTTCCCATGGCTACCAGTACATCCATATTGGCTCCTCCGCCCCTTAAGGACTTGTAAGCACCTACATAGAACCTGGAGCCTATTACAAACTGAACAAAGGTTGCCAATGCAAGCTGAAAATATCCATTTGTCAGTATATTGTGCTTACCTGCCATGTGAAAGAACATTGCCATAAATAATGGCAAGGAGAATATAGCTGATAGGATAAAGGATTTCTTTAGGGATCTTATCTCCTTTTCCCTAATTTCCTTCTCCCTGTCTACATTTCTTTCAATTTCCACCTCTGCTTTATATCCAGCCTTCTCCACAGCATTTATAAGTACTTCATCCTCAATTGCACCTGAAGGAAATTCCACTACTGCCTTATTGGTAGAAAGATTTACGCTGGCAAATGTTACACCCTCCAGCTTATTTAATGCCTTTTCTACTCTATTTGAACAAGCTGCACAGGTCATGCCTTCAATTAATAGGGTTTTTCTTTGAAGAGGTACCTGGTAACCTGTTTTTTCTATGGTATCAACAAGATTCTTTATATTTATCATTTCATCATTAAATTCCACATTGGCTTTTTGCTGCAGCAGGTTTACAGAGGTATCAATAACCCCATCCAGCTTCTTTAGAGCCTTCTCTACTCTAGCAGAACAAGCTGCACAGGTCATGCCCAGCACATCTATAGTAACCTTTTTTATAGCCATATATACTCTCCTTTCTACTCCCCCTCCCGGGGGTGGTATGTATATATTATACCCTTAACCTTTATTCCTGTAAACATTTTTATATAATATTTCCAATCTCGTTGATATAAAACCTGTTATTTTATCTATATATAATTGAACCTCTCCATCTTTTAAAGATGGAGAGGTTCAACTATATATATTCTTCTACAAAATTCCCTGACATAATAATATGTTTAATATTTTCTAATGCTTCAATACTTTCTAATGGGTTATCATCTAAAACAAGAAAATCCGCATACTTGCCCTTTTCAATCACTCCTACCCTGTCAAAATTACAAGCGTCAGCTGCCTTACCAGTAGCTGCTTTAAGAGCATCTAAATTGGATACTCCTAAATCAATCAGAAATTTGATCTCATCTACCATTCTTCCGTGCATGCTATCTGTACCTATAACATATTTAGCACCTGATGTGACTACCTTTTTCCAATTATTCTTTGCAACCTGCCTTCCATATATAAGCTTTCGTCTTATTTCTTCATTTGTTATATCTTTTGCACCTACTCCTTTATCATCAAATATAATAGTCGAAGTAATGGTTATCCACATATTGGATTTGATTATTTTTTCTATCTGCTCTTCACTTATAAGTACAGCATGTTCTATGGATCTGACCCCGGCTTCAATACACAAGTCTATTCCTATGCCACCATGGGCATGAGCTGCAACATATTTCCCTGCTCTTTCGGCTTCAGAAACAGCCATCTTAATTTCCTCTAAAGTATAAGTAGAATTATTTAAATTACGACTCGCGGTGCTTATGCCACCTGTAACAAATATTTTTAAATGATCAGCACCTATAGCTAAATTTTGCCTTGCTACTTTTCTTACTTCTTCCGGTCCATCAGCAACAGTTAAAACTACACCATGGCCATTTGATGCAACTATTCCCTTGCCTGCTGCAAGGAGCCTTGGCCCATTTATAATCCCCTCTTGAATAGCGTTTTTTATTTCAATATCAATAAAATTCTCCTCTCCCATGATTCTCATTGTTGTAACTCCGGATCTAAAATCCTTTTTTATATTTGATATACTTCTGAGTATATTTCTAGGTGCAGGAATTCTCATCTGCTCTATCTGATTCCCAAGTTCCGGTACTATTGATAAATGAGTATGGCAGTCTATTAAGCCAGGGATAATATACTCATTAGATAAATCAATATTTTCTATTTCACCAGTAATGCTTCCAAAATCCTCTTGGCTTCCAATGCATGAAATAAGGCCATTTTCAATAAGAATACATTTATTATACAAAAGCTTGTCCCTTTTGCCGTCAAATATCCCCTTTGTCTTAATAAGCTTCCTCATCACCTTCACCTCTAATTATTCTAAATGTTATTGCCTGGTTTTTTACATTAAGAAAAATCTACAATTATTTGTATTGCTTAATTAGCCTGAAAAAACCTCACAATGTATTATTTCATCAAGTTTTACTTTTGGCCTTTTTAAACTAACATCATTAGAATATCCTATAGGTAATATTGCAATAGGCTCATGGGTTTCAGGTAATTTTAACACCTTTGATAGTTCATCCTTCCTGAAACCACTTACATAACAGCTTGCCAGCCCTAATTCTACAGCACCAAGCAGCATATTTTCTATACAAGCTGAACAATCCAGATATATTAGTGTTTCCAAAGCAATCTTTCCATATCTTTCATAGCTTTTCTGTTTATTTGCTACAACTACTATGATTACAGGAGCTTTAAGAATCCATTCTTGAGGTTTTCCGTCTATCATATTGTTACCAATAAAGGTGGTTTCAACTATAGCCTTTTTATTATCTTCGTCCTTGACTATGATAAATTCCCAAGGCTGAATATTTCCAGCTGAAGGTGCTGCATGTCCAAATTCCAGCAATCTATATATCTGCTCATCAGATACTTTCTCATCCAAAAAGGTTCGAATGCTTTTCCTATTAAAAATGACATTTTGAAATTCCAAAAAACTTCCTCCTTAACCTGCATTTATTTCCATACTTCTTTCAATACCCTTATAATGTTTTTGCCTAGAACTTTTGCTATATCATCATCCGAGTAATTTTCTTTTACTAGATATCTTAAAATGTTTTTTGAAGCTTCTGTTGGGTTTTCCAGGCCTTTTACATACTCAATAATTTCAAATTCCTGATTTGACCTTGTTTTGTCTGAGGATAAATGCTCTGAATAAACTTGGTGAAGCCCAACATGATCTCCATATAAAGTATCCGGTCCAAATGCAACATGATCAATCCCTACCAAATCAACTATATATTTAAAGTGCTCCATATAGGAATCAATGGAATGTTTTATATGATTTTTGGTCAAGGTTGTGTGAGGAGCTCCTTCTATTCCAATAACTCCCCCTCTTTCTGCACATGCCTTTAACACCTCATCCGGGAAAAGCCTTTTACTATCCCATAAGGCTCTTGCACCTACATGGCTCAAAAAGATAGGATGTTCACTTTCATTAATCACATCCAGTGTAGTTTTATATCCCGTATGGGAACAATCTATTGCCATTCCAACATTGTTCATTCTTCTTACAACCTGCCTGCCAAAATGAGTAAGGCCACCATCCCTGTCTTCTCTAATACCTGAACCTAATGCATTTGATTCACTATATGTTATCCCCATCATTCTCACACCAAAACCATATAGTATTTCTATTCTATCCAATTCATTTTCAATAGGGGCTGCTCCTTCTATGCTGGCAATCCAAGCAATTTTCCCTTCTCTATGAGCTCTATAGATATCTTCAACTGTTTCACATTTTATAACCATATCCTGATGGGCAATATCACATAATCTCATCCCCAGGTCATGAAGTACTTCTTCCCATTTCCAGCCGCTTTTGGAATATATAGTACATGTACCGTCAAGCATGTTATCAAACACTGCATCATAATATGACTTTGATAGTGCTTCATAGGCACAGTGATCTCTACCTTCTCTAGTATATTCAAAAACTTCCTCCAGGTTTTCCGGCAAAATAGTTGGATGTTCATGCAGGGATATAAATATACTATCTCTTGCCAGCCTTATAACCCTCTCTTCTTC